>JBLHZD010000418.1:0-3003 GCA_047631095.1 Alphaproteobacteria bacterium | reverse complement strand
CAGATCCGAACCGACCAGTCCGCAGGCGCGGTGGCCAGAAAGACGCCTGATCTTGACACCGCCAAGGCGCCGACCGAGCCCGCGCTGGAGCGGATATTCAAGGCCGGGAGAATCGCATCGCGGATGCCCGCGCGCAAATTGTCGTTAACAATGGTGCCGGTGACCCGAGGCACAATGCTGCTTAACGGCGCAAATTGGGCGCTGGCGCTGGCGCCAATCAAAACCGCAGCCGCAACCCCCGCCAGAATAGTAACTTTAGATGGAAATTGGAGCATGTTCGGTTCCTTGTTTAATCGCCCGTGTTCAACCCCGTTGAGGAGTATCGCATACTTAAGGCGTTAAGGGAAATGTTGGCGTTTGTATGTCGACGTTAATGGGGCATTCAAAAGTAGAGCGGTATCGGGCTATTTCTCGTCCAGAACGATTCGGGAACCCGTTTCTCCTGCTTCAAGACGATTAATATGAAGCGCCGCGAGGGGATCATTTGGGTTGCTCGCCCTTAATTTTTTGAAATGCTCCAGTGCATTAATATTTTCACTTTTCATTTCCGCATAGGCGTCTGCGTATTCCGATAATTGATACCCGTTGGGATTATCCGTTGAAACAGGTTCAAAGACGCTAATGCCCTCTTCCTTACCTTTAAGGACAACATCGCCAATTGGTCGCAAGGTGACGTCTGGACAGGCCTCCGCCGCGCTCCCGGAGACGCAGATACACGTCCCAAAGTATTTATTGGCGCCTTCAAGTCGCGCTGCTGTGTTCACGGCGTCGCCGATGGAGGTGAAATCAAAGCGCAGGTCACCGCCAAAATTGCCAATAATCGCGACACCGGTGTTAACGCCGATACGGGTTCGGCCAAAATCCATGCCTTTGACGCTTTGTTCCTGGATAAAGGCTTGCGCGAATTTGTCCAAGGCCAGAGCGCAGCCGACCGCTTGTCTTGCGTGGTCGGCGTCTTCATCAAACGCGCCGAAAACCACGACGATGGCGTCGCCGATGAATTTGTCAATAACGCCGTCATGCTCCAGTACGATCTGGCTCGCGCGGTTTAGATAATCGTTTAACGCGGGAACCAATATTTCTGGTTCGGTGCGCTCCGAAAGGCTGGTGAAATCCGCGATATCGGTGAACAGGAAGGTCAAATTTCGGCGTTGGCCGCCCAGTTTGAGGCGCCAGGGTTCATCTTCGAGCTGTTTCACGACATCTTCGGCG
The DNA here is from genome assembly GCA_047631095.1 of Alphaproteobacteria bacterium. Taxonomy (GTDB): domain Bacteria; phylum Pseudomonadota; class Alphaproteobacteria; order UBA8366; genus JABJJH01. Next base: position 1,791 of record JBLHZD010000418.1, on the reverse strand, counting down.
ACGTAGCGGGACAAGGCGCCGCGAATAAAGGCGCGTTCTTCCTGAAACTGTCGGCGCTGATAAATACTGCTCAGAGCGACGGCGGCGAAGAACCCAAGGCTTGGCGCGATAACGGGCGCAACAATGGCGCCGTAGACGAAGAATCCAGCGACAGCGCCCATATAGAGCAGAAACACGGCGGAGGCGATCGACAGGATTATCCATAAGGGAATTGTGAGGCGCGCCGTTAACAATCCGGCCAGCGCGATCAACGTGGTCACCGCGATTTCCCAAGGCAGGGTCATTATTGTCAGACGGCGCCCGTCGAGAAGTTGCGCCAGGGCGTGCGCATGGATCAAAAGTCCCGGAATAACACCGGCGGCGCCATCCGTTTGGACTGTTTTGCCTTTCGCCTCCTTCTTAAAGGATTGCCCGGAAAAATGCAGCGCTGAGGCGAAGGGCGTTCGATAGCGGTCCGTTTCCCGCAATACGCCGCCAATCATCACAATCTTGTCTTCCAGATCGAGAAATTGTTTCGGCATCATGGGCGCGATATGGGCCGGGATAATCTTGAAGGCGGGCGTTTCCAGATTGGGACCGACAATATAATCAAGCGGGATATTTGAGTCCGGAACCGTGGCGCCAAGCGCCGCTGCGACCGCTGTTGATAATCCCGAAAAGTCGCCGGAGCCCGCTTCATGATGGATATTGATCCATCGAACGGTGGCGTCGTTGGTGTCGAACAGAAGATTCGCATACCCCTTGCCGATGCCTTTTAGGTAATCCCCCATAAAATCGAACTGGGTTTGGGTGATGGCGTCGCTGACATCGCCATAGGAGACAAAGACCGGCGCCGGGAAATCACGCAGGGCTTTTAGGAAGGCGGCGTCTTTTTCGGATTCGGTCGGCCTGTCGAACAAAATATCGAAGACGACCGCGCGAGGATTTTGTTTTGCGATATGATTCAGTAATTTCGCCAGAAACCCGCGATCTACAGGGGATCGGTAGGGTAGGGCGTTCAGGGTTTCCTCCGTGATGCCCAAAACAACAATGTCATCCCGGACGCTCTCCCAGGGACTGAGCAGAATATCGCGAATGTCGCGCGTCCAGTATTCAATGGATTTAATCGCGCCAACGGAACGGACTAAATAAACGCTTAATAAGCAAGAGATCGACAAAATGACGAACGCGGCGACGAACTGGCGCACTCTAGCAGCGCCAGGTCCGGGGGGCTTGTCTTGTGCTTCATCTGACATTTGTGCGGGAGCGTCCTGCAATTTCAGAAATGAACGTCGAGTGACCGAATTGTAGTCGAAAGCGGTCGTGGGGGGCAGTAAATTTCTCGGTGGCGCCGCCTTACTTTTCGGGAAAATACGACAACTTGACCGGTCTCCCGAGGTTCCCTATCCCTGTTCTATGTCGATTACAGTGATTGCGCTTTTGGCGGCGGCGTTGATCGGGTTGAACCCTGCGACCTGGTATTCCGACCCGGACCTACCGGCGGTGCAAACCGTCTATCAGGATGGCGCGCCGCACACGGATCGCCAGGGCCGGGCGCTGTTGCGCTATGATGCGGCGCGGTCTTTTTTTCCCATTGTGATTTATCATGGCCTGAGCGGCGACCATCATGGCGTCCATTATGATTTCAATGTCTTGAAGGATTCCGGATTTAATACCGTCCATGGATGGGAAGGCCAGGATTTTACGCCCTTGTTAGCCGCCGCGTCGCAAGCGGGGCTTCAGCTCATTCATCACAACCCGACTGACGCGGATCTGGAATTGGGACGCGAAAACAAAGCGATGTTGGCCTGG
>JBLHZD010000417.1:0-3026 GCA_047631095.1 Alphaproteobacteria bacterium | reverse complement strand
AACATCACCATAGGAAGCAATTCTTTCGATGCTAAATCCATCATAGGCGGCGCTAAAGGCCTGGCGTTTCTTTAACACCGTCAACCAGGACAACCCGGCTTGATTGATTTCCAACACGAGGCGCTCAAACAGCACATCATCGCTATCAACCGGAAAACCATACTCAGTACCGTGGTACGGGCCGTGCCATTCATGCCCTGGAGACGTTTCGCAATAGGACACTCTGCTTACCCCATGTTCCGGAAGTTTATGAGTTCCAAATCTGCAATAACCCAGGCAATCGCCAGCAAAACGCCTGCGATAATTGTCGTGACCCCAAATTTTACAAGGAGCATTGGGCGTTCTGGCGCCCCAACGGCGTGAACGGGATCCGGGTTATCCGGTTGGCGCACCCCAAATGGCAACACCATAAACAGAACAAGCCACCAAATTATAACAAACGTAATGACACTGCCGGCGATATCCATAACTTCGTCCTCGCTATCGCGTTATCTGTTCCAATTCAATTAGCGTACCGACGAAATCTTTTGGGTGCAGGAATAATACCGGCTTATTATGCGCGCCGTTTTGCGGTTCCCCATCGCCTAGTACGCGGGCGCCCTGCGCTGTCAAAATATCTTTGGCGGCGTAAATATCTTCTACTTCGTAGCAAATATGATGCATCCCGCCCGACGGATTTTTATCAAGAAACCCTTGTATCGGCGATTTTTCGCCAAGAGGCTGCAACAGCTCAATTTTTGTATTTGGAAGCTCGACAAAAACGACCGTCACACCATGTTCCGGCAATGCGATCGGATCCGATACCGTCGCCCCCAATGTATCGCGATACATTTTTGACGCCGCAGAAAGGTCACGCGTCGCAATAGCAACGTGGTTCAGTTTTCCAATCACAGCAACAGACTTTCTCGTTTCTTCACTGGCCTACAGGCGCACAATGTGTATCTCGGTTTCCGGTCGCTTTCCGCACATGTCGCGCAATCGCCGGCGCAGCGCATTTCGCGCCGACGTCTTGATAGAGGCGTCATCAGCCCGACGAGGCATTGCATCAACAGCGTCTATAATGGCGTCTACAACAGAATCCTCGATCTCGCCATCGTCATCGTCGTCATAAACCCCCTGTACTGTGACAAGGGGATCATCGCGTAGGTATCCGTCCTTATCCAAAACAAGAGTCGCCAGCGCCGAGCCATTAAGGAGCATCTTTCGACGGTTACGCAGTGTCTGGCTTTGTATTGGCGCCAAGCGTTTACCATCCAGCACCAACCTGCCCGAAAAAACCTGCCCGATGATTTGTGATGGCCCCGGCGCCAAACGAACGACATCGCCATTCACCGCCAATTGGGTTTCAGGCACTTGGCATTCCTGCGCCAGTTTTACGTGCTCTTCCAGATGACGCCGCTCGCCATGAACCGGCACAGCGATCTGTGGCCGGATCCATTGATACATTTGCGCTAATTCATCGCGCGCCGGGTGTCCGGAAACATGTACCCCGCCAAACGCCGAGGCGTTTATAACGTCAACGTTAAGCTCAGCAAGTAAGTTTTGCAGCCGACTAATCGATTTTTCGTTCCCGGGGATCACCCGACTGGAAAAGACGACGGCGTCCCCTTTTTTAAAGGACACGTCCTTATGATCGCCACGAGCAATTCGATGCAACGCCGCCCTCGGTTCACCCTGACTGCCTGTACAAACATACATCACCTTATCACGCGGCAGTTGTTTGGCTTCTTCCGGCGGCATAAATCGCGCAACCTCGGTCAAATACCCGTTTTCCCGCGCAGCGTCGTAAAACCGCCACAGCGACATCCCAACAAGTGAAACGCTTCGACCACAGGCCGCCCCAACAACCGCTGCTGTTTCCAGCCTGGCGATATTTGATGCAAAACAGGCCATCGCCACGCCCTGTTTGAGGCTGCCAACCGCCTCTATCAAATTACGTCTGACGTCAGCTTCGGACCCGGTATGCCCCGGTACAAAGACATTGGTAGAATCGCACACCATCGCCAGAACGCCGTCATCGCCAAGTTGGCTTAGTACAGCTTCGTCAGCCGTCGGTCCCACAAGCGGATCCGGATCCAGTTTCCAATCGCCGGTATGCATGACGACGCCAAGAGGCGTTCGCACCACACAAGCATTAGGCTCAGGAATTGAGTGCGTCAAAGTGACGAATTCAACCTCAAAAGGCCCTGCCGAAAATTTTCCAGATAGGGGAATGACGGTGATCTCCGCCGCTTCCAAGAGACCAACTTCAGCCAATTTTCGGCGTAATATACTCGCGGCGAATGCTGTCGCGTAAATTGGGCACTTCAATCGTGGCCACAAATAAGCGATCGCCCCCAAATGATCCTCATGCGCATGCGTAACAACAATCGCTGACAAATCTTCTCTGCGTTCTTCAATGAAACTTGGATCCGGCATGATTATGTCGATTCCAGGCGTTTCATCGTCTCCAAAGGTCACGCCAAGATCGATCATCAGCCATTTTCCCGCATGGCCATACAGGTTCAAATTCATGCCGATTTCGCCGGCGCCCCCCAAGGGCAGGAAGAGAAGCTCGTCTTCGGACGGGGGCCCTATTTTCTCAAATTTAGTCACGTGATATGGTTTCTTTCAAATATTTCAACCAACCCGAGAACGGTAAGGTCAGAATCTGTTTCATTAATCAAATCGGTAGATCCCGCGAACAGCGGCGCTAACCCGCCCGTCGCGACGACGGTCATCGACTCACCATACTCCGCCTTTATCCGGGTCACCAATCCCTCGATCATGCCAATATATCCCCAAAACACGCCGGACCGCATCGCGCTAGCCGTCGTTTTTCCCACGATCGTGGTGGTTTTACGAATGTCGATCCGTGGCAACTGCGCAGACGCCATATGAAGGGCTTCCGCAGATAAATTAATGCCCGGCGCAATAACACCTCCACAATAGTTTCCCTTAAAATCAACGACCTCGAACGTTGTGGCTGTTCCGAAATCGATAACAATCAAAGGGCCGTCAAATTTCATATGCGCCGCAACCGCCGT
>JBLHZD010000416.1:0-3039 GCA_047631095.1 Alphaproteobacteria bacterium | reverse complement strand
CCTCTGCGTATTAGGACAACGCCAAGGTTGAATAAAAAATCGGCGTCTTCGGGATCAATCGTCGAAGCTTGACGAAAGTGTGATTCCGCCTTGGACAATTCATCTGTTTCTTGAAAAATAATGCCCAACCCATTGTGAGCAGGGGCGCATTTTGGATTTAAACTCAACGATAGTTCAATCAACTCAGCGCCGGATTCAGAATCTCCATTAAAAAACTTCGCCATCCCCAGACGCCACATCGCCTCTGCGTGGTCCGGAACCTTGTTTAACACGGCTTGCAAAGACAACTGTGCATCCTCCCATTGGCCCTTACGACTTGCGTCTATGCCCGCCGCCAGCAGGGTTTCAGGTGTGTTCACTGTATTAGTTGTCATGGGGTATGTTCCGTGGTCGAATTAATGGATGTGCAGACCGCCATTGACGTCCAAGACTGCGCCCGTCACATAGCTTGATAAGTCAGAGGCCAGGAAGAGGCAACATTTAGCAATGTCACCGGAGACACCCAAGCGGCCCATCGGAATTTTCCCAGCAATTTCGTCCTTAATTTCCCGTGTCATCCGCCCTTTTGTAAAGTTGTTGTCGATGACGCCGGGCGCAATCGCATTCACGCGGATGTTCTCCGGCGCCAATTCCCGCGCCAGCGCCTTGGTGAGACTAAAGATTCCCCCTTTGGACGCCGCGTAATGGGAGCTTCCGAACAACCCGCCTCCGACCTGCCCCGCGATGGACGAGATGCAAACGATGGATCCACCGCCCGCCTGTCGAAGAAAAGGTGTAACTGACTGGCACATATGAAAGTTTCCACGAAGATTGACATCCATAACCGTGTCGTATTCGTCCATTTTTATATCAGTGAATCGGGTGCCGAACACCGTACCAGCATTGTTGATCAAAATATCGATGCGCCCCATTGATTCAACAATTTGAGAAACAGCATCCTGACATTGGCGTTGGTCTGTTACATCGCAAACAAAGCCTCGTGCGTTTCCGCCAAGACGCGCTGCTTTCTCCGAGGGCATGTTCGCCACTAGGTCCAGCATAGCTACATTTGCGCCGCTCTTGGCGAACAATTGCGCCGTCGCTAAACCGATTCCCGCTTCGTTGGCGCTGCCGGTTATGATCGCGACCTTACCGTTTAAATTTACGATGTCGTTAGCGCCTACATTCATGGGATTTTTCTCCGTTTAAGCCTTCATACACCCTAATTGGCCAAAATCTAGTTCTGGGGCGTCGCTAATATGAGTCAGTGCTGTTATTCGCTATTTGGCTTGGCGCGCGCCAGAATATAGGCGGGTATCAATGCGAGTAAAAATACAATTGAAGTCACAAGAAACCCATCTTGAAACCCCATTGTATTCGCTTGGGCTTCAATAACTCGCCCCAAATGATGGAGCGCCATCGGCGTTACCTGGGGCGCCGCCACGCCAGCTTCAATTAAAACGCCTTCCAGAGAACTAATCAGCGCTCTTGTCGTCTCATTGGAAGCGGTTTGGGTGATTGCGTAGGCATCGCTGTGAAATTGCGTTCGAAGTTCAAGAACCACCACCAGCGCGTTAATACCAATAGCGCCGCCGAGCTGACGGAAAAAATTTATTGTTCCCGAACCTTGATTCAACCGATCTGGCGGCAAAGAGGAAAGCGCGGTCGCCATCAAGGCAGGCGTTATGAAGCTCATCCCAAAGCGAGCGATCACGGCATAAAAAGCGAAAGTCCAAAAGGATGTGTTGATATCCGCACAGGACAATAAGAAGGACCCAAGTGCAAAAACCAACAACCCGCCCATAATCGGAAATTGCGGTGGAAACCGGTCTGTTATTCGCCCTGTGATCGGCAGGGCAGCGACAACGAAAAGGCTGGCCGGCAACATCAGAAACCCGGCGACTGTCGCTGTATAGTTTTGAACAATCTGGCCAAACACGGGGATCGCGTATGTCGATGCGAAATTGCCCATCCCGAATACAATGGCGACGACAACTGCGGCGGAAAATCGGGCGTTTCGAAAGAGGGTGAAATCAAGCATACTCGAGCCTGGCCTCAATTGAGATACAACAAAGCCTATCGTTGCCGTCAATCCGATCAAAATGATGGTTGCGGATCGGTCCGACGTCCAGCCGTCTCTCTGACCATGTCCAATCGCCGTCATGAGGCAAAACAATGCAACGCAGAGTAATAGGTAACCGTACCAGTCGAAATTGCCGGTCTGACGCTGGGTTTTAGCGGAGGGCATCAAAAACAGCCCGGCCGTCAGCGCGATCAGAACTAACGGCGCCGGGACGAAAAAAATGTAACGCCAACCAAGCGTGTCGATCGTGATGCCGCCGACAACGGGCCCGAAACCAAGCGCCAGAACGAGGCCCATGCCATATATCGCCATCGCCGTACCACGCCGGTCCGCCGGGAATACCTGAAAAAGGGTTACCATGACCAGAGGCTGGACAATGCCTGCGGCAAACCCCTGCATAACGCGGCCAAATATGATCAAATCCAAATTCGGACTAAACCCACAAATGATGCCGCCAAGCAGAAAAATCGACAAAACGGTAATAAAAGCCGTTCGTTGGCCGAGTTTCCCCACGAACCAGGCGTTCAGCAGCTGGCTGGCGGTCATTGTGGTGATAAACGCCGTTGAAAGAAATTGCGCTTTGTCTTGACCAACGCCATAGGCGCCCATCACATCAGGAATAGCGACATTCACAATTGTGCCGGTCAACACCATTGTAAAGGACGCCGTTAGACCACCGATTGTCACATACCAACGATAGCGCGGCCCATAGCGGTCAAATAAATCTTCGACGGTATCGCGCGCCACAGACCGCCCCAATCAGGAATGTTGTTGTTTGGAATAAATTGGAATAGAGTTCCACTCTAACATGAAAGTAATTGAGACAAAAAGTTCGGATAAACGACTGAACTTAATATAATGAGACCTCTGCATAAGTCTCGGACACAGCGCTGAGATTTGTTATATTTGTGGAATGAGAAATTCCTTTGAGACCCAACCAGCGCTGTTTGTTTCGAGCACAGTGCTTGATCACCCTT
>JBLHZD010000415.1:0-3108 GCA_047631095.1 Alphaproteobacteria bacterium | reverse complement strand
CGCAAATCCGATAATCACACAAGGTTGCGACCGCCAGGCCTCCGCCAATACAGGCGCCATCGATTTGTGCGATAACCGGGTGTATGCAGTTCCCGACCGCATTTGCGCCGGCATGAAAGTGAACGGCGTATGCGCGCGCCATTGCGGAACTGCTTCGGTCTGTTTCGAACTCGCTAATATCAGCGCCGGCGCTAAAGGCCTTTCCGCCTTCGCCGCGTATAATGACGCATCGCAGATTTAGATCAGTATCGCATTCTTTGAAAACACGGGTAAGGCCTTGAAACATTCCCTTGTTCATCGCATTGAAACGCTCTGGCTGGTTCAATACGACAGTTGCGATCGCGCCATCTCGCTCGAGAAATACCTGCTCGGACATTCATAATTTTCCTTATTTAACGGCGTAATCACGTAACACGTCGGGGTCTGGGTCCGGGCCAATGCCTGGCGTATCGGGAATGGCGAAGAAACCGTCAACGGGGTTGATCAAGTCGCCATAGAGGCTTGCTTCAACATTGATGAAATACCGTTCAATCATGGACGCATCCGGGTGCGCCGCCATAAGGTGCAGGGTGGCCATCAGGCCTGGGCCAAAATACGGCGAATGGGGAATGACCGTGACGCCACACATTTGCGCCAGAGTGGCGATTTTTCGAAATTCCGTCACGCCGCCAACTTTCGTAACGCTCGGCTGTGCGTAGGTTACGGCGTTCGCGGCGAACATCGCGCGGAATTCATAGACAGTGCAGGCATTTTCACCCGCTGCGACCGGGACGCCGGTCTCGGATTGAAGGCGTCCCAGGGCCGGGTAATCTTCAGGCGGAAAGATTGGTTCTTCCAGCCAGTAAGGATCAAATGGTTTCAACAACAGGGCGTTTATACGAGCCTCATCCGGCGTCCATGGGCAATTGGTGTCGATCATGATCGGGATATCAGGGCCCGCTGCGTCTCGCGCGGCTTTGACTTCCGGAACATATCTTTCGTGCAGTTTGATATGTTTGTAACCAAGGGAAAGCGCCTCCTTGGTCTTAGCAGACACAGTTTCAGGATCCCGGTAGCGGAATAAACTGGCGTAGGCCGGAATTTTTTCGTGCGTTACGCCACCCAGGAGCGCGCTAAGAGGCTTGCCTGCGTCTTTCCCCGCTATATCCCATAAGGCGAGGTCTAGCCCGGACATCGCGAACATCAAAATTCCATAGCGACCGAAGATATGCAGGTCTTTTTGAAGGTTTTGCATTACCTTTGTGATGTTTGACGCGTCTTGGCCAATAACGCGGGGCGCTATCATATGTTCGATCGCCGCTTGTACTGCAGGGCGACATTCGTAGCAAAAAGCATCCCCATAACCGATGATGCCGGTGTCCGTTTCGACTTTAACGAACAACGTTGAAAGCGACTTCCAGTCGCGCCCCCCCTGGCCAGGTTGCTCCCCTCCGTGGCTGACCGGCATATCAATTGCTATTGTTTCAATATTAGCGATTTTCATCTGAGGGCTTCCAATGATATTGGGGGATGTGGATCGAAGGCTTGATACATTTTATTGACCGAATTGATATAATAGTCACGAAATTGCGGTTTTGGTAATATTGAGAATGTGGACGTGAAGGAAAGTCATGCGACGCGCGCGCAACAGGCGTTGCAACGTAGGGATGCTCAAGGGGCCGTAGCGCACGCTCGCGCCTCTTTGGCGGCGAACGAGGCGAAGGCCCATCGCCTGTTAGCGACTATATTGTCCTATACTGGAGGTGTTGACGAAGCCCTGACGCATGCGCGCCACGCTGCGGCGGAAGACAACGTTAACGCGATGGATTTTGCTCGTCTTGCATCCTTATTATTCGCGACAGGAGCGATACCGGAGGCCATAGGGCATTTCCGGAGCGCGGTAGATCGCGAACCAAAATCCGCCGTGTTTGGAATGAACTCGGCGTGGCGCTGTCTGGCGTCGATGTGGATGAATCGGAGCAAGCTTTGCGCCGCGCTGTCGGATTGGCGCCGGAAATTGCTGAAATTCATAACAATCTGGGTAACGTTCTCAAAGAAAAAGGCGCGCCAGGCGAAGCGCTGGCATGTTACCAAACGGCGCTGGAATTGAATCCGGAATATTGGGATGCGCTCGGAAATATGGGCGTTGTGTGGCAAAGTCTAGGTCAACCTGACACAGCGATTGCTTGCTTTCGGAAGCTGTTGAAAGTTCAGCCTGAGCAACCGCGTTACTGGACCCATTATGGCGCGGCGTTGGCGATGAAAGGAAAACTCGAAGCCGCCGAATCCGCGCATCGCAAGGTGTTGTCTGTGGATCCAGACCTGGCGGACGCCCATAACAACCTGGCGATCGTATTGAAGGATCAGGGGCGACTGAAAGAGGCGCGCGACGCCTACAACAAAGTCATCGCCTTGGCGCCGGACGACGCGGGCGCTCATTCAAATTTGCTGATGTGCCTTTGTTATGACGGCGCTGTTGAAGCATCGGAAATGGTTGAAGCCCATCGGGATTGGGCGTGTCGCCATGCACCGGATACGCCTGCGAAAATTGCCGTCGACAATTCGGATCCGGCGAAAATTCTCACAATTGGCTACGTTTCACCCGATTTCAGGAGCCATTCCGTCGCATCGTTTCTTGACGGATTGTTGGCGGCGCATGACCAGGAAGGGTTTCGCGTGATTTGTTACAGTGACGTCTCCGCACCAGACAATATCACGGCGCAAATGCAAGATCGCACGTGGGGGTAGCGGCATGTTGTTGGATTGAATGACGACCAACTTCACGCGCTCATTCGGCGAGACAATGTCGATATCTTGGTGGATTTGGCGGGACATACGGCGAACAACCGGTTGCGCGTCTTCGCACAACGCGCGGCGCCAATTCAAATTAGTTGGTTAGGCTACGGTGCGACAACGGGCATTGCGGCGATGGATTATATTTTGAGCGATGAATGGACCGATCCTGCCGGGATATCCGAATCCTGGTTCACGCAGAAGGTATTGCGGATTCCAGTCGGGTTTATGTGTTTTTCGCCACCTGCTGCGGCGTTGCCGAAAAAGGGGCCGGACCGATCACCGACATTTGGGTCCTTCAATAATCTGTCAAAAATTAGTGACGACGTGCTCCCG
>JBLHZD010000414.1:0-3122 GCA_047631095.1 Alphaproteobacteria bacterium | reverse complement strand
CCGACAGGTAATTGGAGGGCGTGGTGTAAATATTTGTGAAATTGGCGCGTCCGCCACCGGAGATGCGGATCTTCTTTCCGGCAGCCGTGGCACGATCAAGCACAAGAACGCTGCGTCCGCGCCTGTTTGCTTCCGCTGCGCAAATAAGCCCGGCCGCCCCGGCGCCAATTATAATGGTATCAAATTTTTCCATGGGCACGGTATAGACGATGTCCGGTGTTCGCCCAAGGCGTGGCGGCGAAATGTCGTGCTAAAGGAGCGCCTCTTGCAGGGCTTCCGCCAGGTGCCTGCGCTGAAAAGGTTTGTTCAGGAATACAACGTCGGCTCCAATGACGCCGTTTTGTTTGGCGGCTTTATCGGGATACCCGGACATGAAGATAATTTTTAAGGCCGGGAAATCCACCTTGATTTGATCGGCGAACTCGAGACCACTGACGCCACCGGGAAGCACGATGTCGGAGAGAACCAAATCCACCATCTGTCCGGCGTGAATAATGTCGTACGCAGATTTCGCGTCCGGAACATCAATAACATTGTATGACAAGGTTTTGACCATGCGAACCGTCAGCGTGCGTAAATCCGTATCATCTTCAATTATCAGAATAGTCTCGCCGGCGCCCTGGGGAAGGGATGACGCCTCCGGCTTGTCGTTCGGTTGGGCGACTTCTTTTGTGCGGGGCAGGTACAGTTTTATTGTCGTGCCTTGCCCCAGCTCGCTGGATATTGCGACATGCCCGTTCGATTGTTTAGCGAACCCGTAAATCATCGACAGGCCAAGCCCACTGCCTTCCCCGACATCCTTCGTTGTGAAAAAGGGCTCAAAGGCGTGCGCCTGTACGTCGCTGCTCATGCCCGCGCCGTCATCGCTTACCGCCAATTGAACATAGGCGCCCGTCACCGCTTCCGGGTTTTCCAGGACATACGCGTCGTCGAGAACGATGTTGGAGCATTCAATCGTAAGGTTTCCGCCGCCAACCATTGCATCGCGTGCGTTTATCACAAGGTTCAACAAGGCGTTTTCCACCTGGCCGGGGTCTGCAGACGCTTTCCACAGATCCTCGGGGGCGATTGTTTTGATGTTATAGGTGACGCCCAATGTGCATTTCAGCAGATCCAACATGTCCGTGACAAGTTTAGATAGATTAATTGAACTGGGGCGCAGGGGCTGTTGCCGAGAAAACGCCAGTAATCGTTGGGTCAATTCGGCGCCCCGGTTCGCCGCTCGAATAATGGCGCGGGGCATCGGGTGATCTTCACCGACGGTGTCCGAGAGAATTTCGGCGTTTCCTAAAATCACGCCTAGTAAATTATTAAAATCATGGGCGACGCCGCCGGTCAATTGGCCGACCGCTTCCATTTTCTGGGCTTGCTGAAGACGTTCCTCCGCATTTTTCGCTTCGCTTAAGTCGCGGAGATAGGCGGTTATGATTTTGCCATCCTTGCGATCTTGCGCGCTGATCGCCATTTCAATGGGGAATTCGTCTCCATTGGCGCGCATGGCGGTGATTTCAATTCGCTGACCTATAAGTTTTGCTTCGTTGGTTTGGATATACCGTTTGAACCCCGCGTTGTGGGCGTCTTTCATGGCTGGGGGAACGATTAAGTCAACCAGCATTCGCCCGACCGCCTCGTTGCGGGCGTAGCCAAACGTGTGGTGCGCCGATTCATTCCATTCAATCACCCGCGCCTCCTGATCAATAGAGATGACGCAATCAAGGGCGCTGTCGAGGATCTCTGTTTTAAAGGCGGCGCTTTCCTGTAGTTCGGCGGTGCGCTCCGCGACGCGTTGTTCCAGGTCTTCATTTGCGCGTTGCAGGGCGAGTTCGTTTTTTTGACGATCTGTAATATCAGACCCGGTGCCCCGATACCCTTCAAACCGGCCTGTCTCGTCGAATATGGCCTTCCCGTTTATCGAAAGGTACAGAACCTCGCCATTATCCAGTGTGCGCGGGTGTTTGAATTCCCGAAATGAACGGTGTGCGGCTAAATCCTCAAGGTGCTTTTTCCATACTGCTGGGTCAATTCCAGGAATTCCGGTTTCCCCTCGTGTCTTGCCAAGCAAAGACTCCGGAGGAACGCCGACGATGTCGTTTAAATTTTCCGAAAAACGAGAAAATTTGAGGTCTCGATCCATCTCCCAATACCAATCTGAAGATGAGTCGGCGAAGTCTCGGAAACGGGATTCACTGCGGCGTAGTAACGCCTCATCTTCCCGGGCGCGCTCAAGCGCTGCGCGACGATTGTTCAGGACACAGATAAACGAGGCGTTTCCGATAACGCTCGTGATAAGGAGAATAACGGAAAGCCAGGTCAGGTGACTTATAAAATCAGGAAAAGCGCTCATCCGCGCGGTAAAATTTGATGCGTGACCGGTTAGGGGATATTCCAAATTCACTACGGGTAAAAGTTGATCCAGGGACGTTTGGCGAGCGGTTTTGGAGAGGCTGAAAATCAGGTTGTCGTTCAAGGCGGGCGGCGTTGCGGCGTTTCGCACGTCTACGCTATATGTTGGCATTTGGGTCAGGATATCGCTGAAAAAGGTATCGGCTTTCAGATGAAAGGCGATTACGGCGCTGACATGTTTTCGGCGCTCCTGCATTGTTGTGGGAATTTCATGCCCGCGATAGATCGCCTTGAAGATGAAATACCCGCGTCCGCCTTCAATGAAATCGAAGGGGTTGGACGCGACGACTTTCCCATTGTCGATTGCTTTATGAAGGGCGGATTTAAGTGTTGGGTGCGTGGCTAAATCAAGACCCAGAAGACGGACGAATTCCGGCTCGAAGGGATCGGTAAATTGAATTGGGAAATAGTTTTCGCGATCACCGGCAGGTCGAAAGATATCTTCAGCGCCAAAATTGATGATCCGAAACTGTGGAAACCCCGACTGTTGTTGTTCCTGTTCGAAGTGTTCCCGGTCCGCTCGTGACACCCGGATTATTTTTGAAATTGCATGGATATGGTGACGCGGATTCAACAGCCAAGTGCATAATTTGAGAGCCATCTAGGTCAGGTGGCGTTATCGAGGATTTCTTACGAAGGAGATCCAGGATGCCAAAAGCTTACCACCACCTGACCCGAGACCAACGTTGCCAGATTTATGCCCTTAAGAGGAGGGGTTT
>JBLHZD010000413.1:0-3140 GCA_047631095.1 Alphaproteobacteria bacterium | reverse complement strand
TCCGCCAGGCATGTTGGAGATTAAGGCTCCGGTGCAATTTTGAACAACGTCGTCATTGGCTATTTGGCTTTTGGGGCGCCGTGCAAATCCTTTTCATCTATTCGTGTTATTTTGCCATCGATCCTCATATTGTCCTTATGCGTCCTTTAATGGGAAACTTGGATAGAAGCTGTAGAATGGGAGTTTCCTTTGCTCAAAACCGTTATCGCGAAAATTGCGGAAATCTACATACCGCTGGACCGTCGTAAGGAAATAGACCCCGAAGCGATTGACGCCGCGGCCCAGAAAATGATGGAAGGCGTCGAGGAACGGCCGATCCAAGTGCGCCTTGGTAAGGCACGCTATGTTCTGGTCAAAGGCGTCAACCGCCTGGAAGCGCACAAGGCCCTTGGGGAAGAAAATATTAAGGCGTACCTCGTCCAGGCCAAACGGTATTAGGGTGTCTAATCGACAAAAGCGCATTGCGATTTATGGCGTAATTTCGGACATGTGAAATTATCGTGCGGCATCCAGAATACCGATGATCGCGCAGGCTTGCGCAAGGGTTGGGGGGTATAGGAGCCCATTTAACATAAAGCCGTTTTTCCCCTACATTGAAACTGTCGCAACGACACATCGAAATTGTCGCACCGACATCGGCTCACGGCAATACCGAGGCGTCGATTTGCGCATGATGGCGTCCGTTTTTTACCGGGTCTGTTCGTCTCAAATTGCCCCCTTGATGCCGAGACGCGCCGCAACGCGTTTGGCCGTCTCTTCGCGTTGGGCTGTGATTCCCGCCACCGCCTGTCGCGCCTGCGCGAGTATGGCTGGTGGGGCGGTCTCGGGCGTACCGCTGTTAAAGGGCGGCTCCGGTGCGTAGACCATGTACAGTTGAATCGCTTGCGCCGCCTCGTCGCCCCGTAACTCCGCTACGAGGCGCAAAGCGCCGTCTATTCCCGCGGTTACGCCAGCGGCGAATACCCAGTTGCCATCGACGACGACCCGCTCATTAACAGGGATTGCGCCAAAGTACGGCAGTAGATGAAACGACGCCCAATGAGTCGTGGCGCGACGTCCCTGGAGAAGCCCCGCCGCGCCACAAATGAGCGCACCGGTGCACACCGAAAATATGCTATGCGCGCCAGCGGCCTGGCGCTTGATCCAGTCGAGCACCTCCGTGTCGTCCATCACCGCTTCCTGGCCAAAGCCACCGGGCACATGGAGCACGTCGAGTTGCGGCGCGTCCGCAATGGCCGCGTCCGGCGTCAATCGCAGGCCTTTGAGATCGCGCACGGGTTCGGTTGTTTTGCCGTAGATTCGATAGGTCGCGTTCGGGATGCGGGCGAGGACCTCGAACGGGGCCGGTCAGGTCGATCTGGTCGACGCCTTCGAACAGCAGGCTGCCGATTTCTAGGTGGGTTTCTTTTGGGATCATTTGGGGCCCTCCTCACGAGCTGTATCATTTGCCGAATTGACAGTCGGAACGTATCACGGCATCGTATGGCGTAAATGCCATATAACCCTCGAAATTCGCCAATCACTGTGCGCACCATCACTGTGTTGGCCTATCCGTCTGTGCAGCTAATCGATGTTACGGGGCCGCTTCAGGTTTTCGCGTCCGCAAACGATCTAGCCGCTGAAGCGGGTAACGAGCCTCCTTACGTTCTGCAGGTCGTGTCGCAAAGCGGAGAACCCATTGTGACATCGGCTGGATTGGAAATTGGTACGACCCCACTGCCAACCGCCCGTGCGCCGCTTGATACGCTCATTGTCGCGGGAGGACCGGGTGTCCAGGCTGCGGCTGCGAACCCGGAGCTCGTCACCTGGGTCACGCAGAAGGCGAGCCGGGCGCGACGTGTCGCTTCGGTATGCACAGGAGCGTTCTTGCTGGCTTCATCGGGCATGCTCAAAGGACGGCGTGCGACGACGCACTGGTCCTATTGTGATGAACTCGCCCGCCAATTCCCTGACATTCATGTGGAGTGCGATCCGATTTTTGTTCGCGACGGCCAGGTTTGGACTTCTGCGGGCGTTATGGCCGGGGTTGATCTGGCGCTCGCGCTTGTTGAGGAGGATTTGGGGCGCGCCGCAGCGCTGGCGGTCGCACGGTACATCGTGGTGTTTCTGAAACGTCCGGGCGGTCAGGCCCAGTTCAGCGAAACGCTGGCGCTACAGAAAGCGGAAGACAAATTCGGCGGACTCCACGATTGGATCCGCGAACACCTTGCCGGTGATCTTTCACTTCCTGTTCTGGCGAGTCACGCCGCCATGAGTGAACGCAGCTTCAGCCGACACTATGTAGAAGCCACAGGCTTTACGCCTGCTCGCGCCGTCGAGCGCCTGAGAGTGGAGGCGGCGCGTCGTTTGCTGTCTGAGACGGGTCTGCCAGTTAAGCGGATCGCGCAGCAATGCGGGTTCGGCTCGGAAGAAACCATGCGACGAAGCTTCGCGCGGTTGCTCGCTGTCAAACCTCACGAGTATCGAGCGCGTTTCAGTTCATAGGTGCCCGTTGCGGGCCAAAGAGCGACGTTCAGGTTTCCTCCGTGACTTCCCCATAGCCCGAATTGTTTGTTGGCGCCGTGAGCTGGACAAGGCGCCTCAACGGTGGTTTCCGCCAGAAAAAAGAAGACAGATTACGTCAATCGACAGAGTCAAACTTGTTCAAAACGTTTAAAATTCTAACTTTCCTATTGAGAGAAATAGATTAAAAACATTATATAATAAGGACATGTGTCGTGCTTGGGTGACGTTTGTATAAATGGGATATTGATTGCTATGGGCCTCCTTAGACTACTTTTAGCGGTGTCTGTTGTTGTCGGTCACGCAGGCGGCGTTTACGGTTTGCGGTTGGAAAATGGTGGTTCGGCTTTTTTGACCCATGGCGATACGGCGGTTCAAGCATTCTACGTTGTTTCCGGTTTTTACATGGCGCTAATTTTGTCGGGAAAGTATGTTTCCGCGCCGGCATTCTGGGTGTCCCGTTACCTTCGCTTGGCGCCGCTTTACTTATTTTTATCTTTGTTAACGTTTGCGACCGCTTATATCATTAGTGGACTTTTCCCGAAAAAGTGCCGGATACTTATATCATTTACGCGGCCATCCTTTCAAACGCGAGAGGGCTTTTGCCAGCTAACGTCGAATGCCTACGCCGTGGATTG
>JBLHZD010000412.1:0-3180 GCA_047631095.1 Alphaproteobacteria bacterium | reverse complement strand
CCAGCTTTGCGTCGTCCTCCCCTAACGTAAACACACCTTTAAGTTGATTGTCTTCTTTAAAATTATTTTCCACAAAATTTTGATTGTAGACTCTAGCCTCAAGTTGATTTTCATTCTTCCATGACACACTGCAATCATTGTAAATTTCTGGTGCATTAATTACTTTTGATATTGTTGTTTTCCCAGTTCCGTTCGCGCCAAAAATAAAATTTACTTCTTTTAAATCCTCCATTCTCTGGCCGGTAGAATCCGTATGTCGCTTCATTTTTTATGTCGATACTAGTAATCATGCCGCTAAACGTCCCTCCCTACTCATTACTTCTGATTCCGTTTAATTCAATTTATTAGTATGTTGACATAATAATACACTTGCGTCCTTCAGAACTCTACCCCACCAGTGCCACCAAAGATTCCTGCGAAGGCGCGAACCAGTACGAACCCGTAACCGCGTCGGTGTAGTCGATCAGGCGGTCGTGGACGCCATCGGGGGCCACAACGTACATTCTGTCTAGCGCCACATCGAAGCGGATGGGGTCGCAGGTGAAGGCGAGGAAGTAGAGGCCGCGTTCGGAGACGGTTCCGTACGGCGCGCTGCGGCGGTACATTTTGTACGCCACCCCATCGACCTTTACATCGGTGCGCGACACGTGGGAATCCGGCGGCATGGCGTCGCCTTCCAGCTCGATGCTGTCGGGTTTGGTGCGCCCGATGACGCCTTCCTGTTCCCCTTGCGGGAGAACCCGAAAGCTTTCCAGATCGTGGATCCATTTTTGCGACATCACATAGGCGCCCCCGGCGCCCGGCTGGCCCTCGGGGATCAACGCCACGACGGCGCGCTCCTCGCCCACGGGGTTGGCGCTGCGGTTGGGGCTGCCATCCACGAAACCCGTCAAATCGCGGCTGTCGTGATACATGAAGCCGGGCACATCCAGGACAAGCGTACCGGCGGCGCCCATGGCGCGGTTGATATCCATCGCCAGATCGAACACGTCGCTGCGGTCCGCCCCATGCACCCAGACCATCATATCGCGCTGTGTGGTCGGGGCTTGCGACCCGCGGCGTCTCCGGCGCCGACAACGCCGTTGAACGCGCGTAAATCCGCAGGAACGGCGCCAGCCCCCAGTTTCGTCCATAAGTCAGCGCCAAAAGCGACCACGACATTCACCGTGTCGGCGGACGCCAAGGCGCACGCGACAACGGCGGCCACGCCATCGGGCGAATTGACTTCATATTCCAGAAAATGATGAAAGACGGAGCCTTCAGCGAAAATACCCGGTTGCGGTGCGGCCATGTCTGGTTTCCTTTTTTGCCAACTCAATACCTGTGTGATTCACGCAGAACTCGAATCACGCTTCATTTAACCTTACGATAGACAATCGTGAACCGCTATGATGCAAAACAATCATGGTTACGGTGCGTCATGGCGCAGCGTAATATCAGCGTGAACCCGGAAGGCCGTCCGTCATGAGCGTCCATTACGACCCCAGCGACCCCGTCAATATCGCCGATCCATTTCCCATTCTGGCGCAATTGCGGTCGGAGGATCCCGTGCATCGCTCGGACCTTATGGGCGGTTGGGTGCTGACGCGGCATAATGATGTGCGCAACGCGCTTAAGGATACGCGGCTTTCGGCGGACCGGATTTCGCCGTTTTTGAACCACCTTCACCCCGAAGAACGCCAGTCCATCGCCGAACTGGGCGCGATGCTGCAACGCTGGGTCGTCTTTATGGACCCGCCCCGGCATACCGAAGTCCGCGCGCTCATGAACCGCGCCTTCACCACCAGCGCGTTGGCGGCGCTGGAGCCCAAGATCACCGCCATCGTCAACCAAGGGATGGACGAGATGCTGGAAAAGGGCGACAAGGCGGATTTCATCGCCGATTTCGCCTATCCACTGCCCGCCACGGTTATCGCCCTGATTATCGGCGTGCCGCCTGAAGACATTGACCAGATCAAGGTGTGGTCGGATGACCTGGCGACCTTTGTCGGCAGCGCGTTGGAGACCCCGGACAAGCGGGATCTGGCGGAGAACAGCGTGATCGCCATGACCGCCTATTTCAAAGATATCATCGCCCATCGTCGCAAAAATCCGCCGCAGGACGGCACCATCATCGACAATCTTATTGCGGTGCAAGGGCGCGGCGATGTGCTGGACGAAGCGACCCTTGTCGCATCCAGCGTGTTTTTACTGTTCGCGGGCCATGAGACGACCACCAATCTGTTCGGCAACGGTATGTTGGCTATGTTGCGCCACCCGGATCAGCTTTCGGCCCTGCGCGCCACCCCATCGCTGACGGAAAGCGCGGTGGAGGAAATGCTGCGCTATGACGGCCCCATCGCCGCCATGCCGCGCGTGACCAAGGAACCCTATCAAACCGGCGACGTCACCATTCCGGCGGGCAAGCGCGTTTTTTGCATGATCAACGCCGCCAACCGCGACCCTGCGATGTTTGACGCGCCCGACCGCCTGGATCTCGCTCGGGCGAGCAACCGCCATGTGGTGTTTGGCTATGGCATTCACTTTTGCATCGGCGCGCCGCTGGCGCGGATGGAGGGCCGCATCGGGTTTCCCGCCCTGATGGCGCGCCTGAAAGACATCGAAATCCGGGATGATCCGCAATGGAGCGATTCCATGGTGCTGCGCGGCATGCGAAAGTTACCTGTACGCGTACGCAGCGCGTAATTTTATTTAATAGGGGAGAAATGAGCTATGAAAGACACGTTTAAAGAAGGCATGACCCGCACAAAGACGATCACGGTCGACAAGGACCGCACCATCGCGTTTATGGGCGAGGCGCTACGGGTGTACGCGACGCCGGAACTGATCCGGGACATCGAGCATACCTGTCTGGATTTCATCAAGGAGCACGCAGACGATAACGAACATTCCGTCGGCATCGCCATTGAGGTCATTCATGGCGCGGGCAGCCCGCTGGGCATGGATGTAGACATCACCGTGACTGTCAAGGAAATCGACCGGCGCAAGATCACCTTCGATATCAGCGCCCATGACGGATTGGATCAGGTGTGCCACGGCACCCATAGCCGCTTCGTCGTCGATGTCGATAAGCTGAAGGAAAAGGTCTCCGCCAAGGTCGCCAAAGCCGCCGAGTTGAAAGCGAGTAAGGCTTAGCGCCCTATTCGGCGGTGAAGTCCGGTTTGCGTTTGTTGACGAAGG
>JBLHZD010000411.1:0-3185 GCA_047631095.1 Alphaproteobacteria bacterium | reverse complement strand
AATTAACCGAGGTAGACGTAAAGCGCGAGGAAGGTTTACTCAATAACCGACCGCGCAAAGCGCTCAATTACCACTCACCCAACGAGGTCTTCGACAAGCTCACAGCCCCACCTGAAAATTATGCACTTGGTATGTGAACTTGGGAAAGTAAAAATTATCCTCGAATGCCATTTAGTGATTCCAACCTGCGCATGTGCAATTCACGTCATGCTTGATCAAGGCAGTATTGCGCGATATCGGCATGGGTGGAAAACCAGACGCCCTCATGCCCGCGTATATATTCAATCAGCGCCTCAAGCACTCTGATGCGGGATCGATGACCGATAAAATGGGGGTGCATGGTCAGCAAAAACAATCCGCCTTCCCGATAAGCGCCGTCGAACTCCGCCTTGAATATTTCCTACACGGCGGACGGCGGCGTATACGGCCGCAGCCCGGAATTCCGATCCATATTAAAATAAACAGCGTCGTCCTTGATCCATTCCACCGGTAGTTCAACCATCCCCGTCGGTTCGCCATCTTCAAGCAATTCATAGGGTTCGTCATCCGCCATCAGCGAAGAGTCATAGATCAACCCCATTTCCCGACTGATCGCGAGGGTGTGTGCGCTAAAGTCCCAGGACGGCGTTCGAATGCCGACAGGGCGAACGCCACAGGTTTGCTCCAGGACATCACTGGCGCGTAATTGCAGGTCCCGTTCGGCGTCAGGCGGCAAAATACTGTTCCGCTCATGTATCCACCCGTGAATGCCGATTTCGTGACCTTCATCGACCAGCGCGCGTTGCTCGTCAGGATAAAGTTTGGCGACGACCGCCGGCACGAAAAAACTGGCGGGAACCCCGTATTGGGCCAACACATTGCGAATGCGCGGAATTCCGACCCGGCTGCCGTACTGACCTTGAGATAATTTCCCCGGCGAACTTTCCCCTTCGCGCAACGTGCCCGTTTCGTGATCGGAATCGAAGGAAAGGGCGACGGCGACTCGGGCGCCATTTTTCCAGACTGGCGGTTTGAACGACCGGCCCGCGCGCACTTTGTCGACAATTGCGCGCCATGTTTCGTCTTCCCATTGCCACGGTAGCTCGCCCTCGCCTGTACCAGACATACCGCCCCTCCTCCATTTGATATAGATCAGCGTAATACGACTTTACCACGCCCTATTATAGAGGGAACAAGATGATAGCCTCACAAGAGAAAAGGCGCATATCCAAAATGACAAGCCACCCCATCCCTGACAAAGCTGAAATCGCCGTCGATTTTCCCGATAAATTTTATATGGGCTCGTTTGCGCATGAATCGAAATTTGAAGCGCGGTCGGAAAATGACGGCATCTTCATCAAATTAACACGCACTGGCGATCAAAAACGCGAAGCGGAAATCCACCTGCACCACTATCTGCTGGCGAATATCCTAACCGAATGGGCCGCTTCTCTCAACGCGCAGCCCGAGATGGAAAAAACGCACAAGCAACAATTACTGGAAGCCTTAACCAAGGTTGAAAAAGCGATCCGGAAACCGAAATCAGGCAAAGCCAAACGCTAGCCCGACCGCCTGATTACGGCGTTGATTGAGGTTAATGTTTTTCCGTTTTTAAAACATAAGCGTTCGGGTCGCGGTCACTCAGTTTACGCGGGTCGGACCCAGGGCGTTCCGACGGGCGCGAAAATTGCAATGCGAGCACTGTTGCGCCATCAGGGCCCGCCGTCAGCACTGGCGTCTCTTCGCCTGCTTTAACGTGCAAAAGCGATAACTCATCAAGCGTCTCGCCTTTTTCGACCAGCGTTCCGCCACAGACCAGATAATATTGCCCCCCCGCATCACTTTGAATGCCAGGCGTTGAAGCGTTCGGGCCAAGATGGATACCCTCCGCATGAACGCCATCATCCTGCGGCTCCATCAGGCCCTTTCGCGCGACGTCACCGTCCACCAATTTCGCGCCGTCAAGCTTAATGCCCCCCGCGATATTTCGACCCGCGCGACATGGCATTAAATGTTTGGAGCCCGGCATACTGAAATGCCCGCCACTGGCGACATTGCGCAGCGTAAAAAACGATATCCCATCGTCTCGCGCAACAATGGGACCATAAGGCGTGTAGGCGTCCGCATATTGAAACGTCACCGGCATGACGTCCTTTTTGCCAATACGTCCATCCCCGGCGACGATGACCTGAAATTGGTCGATATCATGAAAATGCGGGTCGATCCGCGCGCCTGCATAAGGACGCTCGACCAGAAACCCTTGCGGTCCGTCGACAAGGGAGCCAGCTGTTCCGAAATAATCGCGCCGGCTGCCGACGCCATCCTTTCGACGGGTTTCAACAACACGGGATTCCTGACTGCTCACCATTTTCATTGTTTCGCACCTTCGATACCGTTTCATTCGCGCCACCATGAATTGTAGTCCTGAAAACCAACCTTTTCAAGTCGCATGGAATCTGGGTCCTGTTTTTCCACGCCATAATTCGCCATCCTCTACTAACTCAAAGAAGCGTATTTCAGGCTCAAAAACGCAAAATTTCAGGAGGAAGACATGAATCTCGATGACGCCGACGACCTGGGACTCACCGACAAAGTCGCCATCGTCAGTGGCGGTGGCGCGCTTGACGATGGCGTTGGCAATGGTCGCGCGGCGGCGTTGTTATTGGCGCGGTCCGGCGCAAGGGTTCTGCTTGTGGACCGAAACCTGGAAGCCGCGGAAGGTACGGTGGCGCTTATCAAAAAGGACGGTGGCGCGACGAGCGCATTCGCGGCGGATGTGACCAACGAAGATGACTGTCGAAACATGGTGGACGCTGCGATGACCCAGTTCGGTCGCCTCGACTTTCTCGACAACAATGTCGGGATTGGCAGCCGGGGGGCGGTCGTTGACGAGGCGTTGGAAACCTACCGCAAGGTGATGCGCGTCAATGTCGAGAGCATGTTTCTAACTTCCAAATACGCCATTCCCGTAATGATCGCCTCTGGCGGCGGCGGCGCTATCGTCAATATCTCCTCCATTTCGGCGCTTCGCCCGCGTGGACTGACGACGTATTCAGTTTCAAAAGGCGCGGTCATCACGCTTTCTAAAGCCATGGCCGTTGATCATGGCCCGGACGGTATCCGCGTGAATTGTGTGGCGCCCGGCCCCGTCTACACGCCCATGGTGTACGCCCACGGCATGAGCGAAAGCGCGCGCGGGCAGCGTC
>JBLHZD010000410.1:0-3204 GCA_047631095.1 Alphaproteobacteria bacterium | reverse complement strand
GCGCCAGAGGTCGGCGCTTTATCGATGAATTTTTCGGCCGTCGTCGGCACAAACAACATGGAACGCCAGACCGGGCGCGGGCGGGGAGGGGTCATGGAAGGAGGCTCCTAGAAAAAGGCTTTCAGGCGAACTGCGGTTTCTGTGGCTAACGTGCGGACTAGATAAGCCGCTGGCCTCTCGCGCGTCAAGCCGACGTTCTGGTCGGCCCATAGCGCTTGATAGATATTGTGAATGGTTGAGACGTAAGCCGACATCGCCGCCGGAATGTCGCCGTCCGCTCGATGTCGGGGCTGGCGCAGGCTGTTTGGGCGATGTAGGTGAGGATTAGGACGTTTCGCATGGGATCAACGTAGCACGTCGCACCTCCACGTCTCCTCCAATTTAATGCCGGCGACTACGTCATCTTGCCAATATTAACGATTAACGATTAACGGTTTTGGGTTAGCGGCGCTGGCCGTCCCGCATGATTGTACGCTGACGACCAAAGAAATACCCCGCAATGTGGGTAGGGTTCGAGACTGGTTGCTCCTTTTCGTCGCTGATTGTGGAGCCAGTCATCTTTTCCAACCGGAACGCCGTTTACAGAGTTCCCTTGAAGAACAATGGGTGCTTTTCCTCCGGGACACCGGATAAATACCGGACACATCCCAGCTTCTGGATTTCAGTAGAAGCTGATCTTGGAGTCGTTGCTGCAGAGAAATATGACGAATATTTTGCCATTGGTGGCTACGTATGGTGAGAAATAGCCGCATACCTTATTGTTAGTATTGAGTATGTCGCCTGGACTCTTCAGTTCCTGGCCAAACGCAACGAAATCGAGGAAACAACATGGCCCACGTCCCCGTCTTAAAGTCACCCGACCAGCTGACTGGCGAGGCCCGCACCATCGCGGAAAAGATCGTCGATACACGTAATTCGCTGGAAGGCCCGTTCTCAGTCTGGATGCACGCGCCGGAGTGGGCCGAGCGTGTCGCCCATCTCGGTACGTTGGTGCGTTGGGAAGGTACGTTGGAACTGCGGATTCGAACGCTAGCAGCACTTGTCGTTGGACGGCACTTTCAGGCTCAGTATGTGTGGGGCATCCAGGGTGTGATTGGCGCTGAGCGGAACGTTCCTCGCTCGACGATCGATGCGATCCGTGATGGCCATTCCGACGGTGTTCCGCCTGAGGATCTGCAGATCATTGACTTCACTCGGCAATTGGTTCGCGCAAACCGCGTCGATGAACCGCTGGCGCAAGCAGTTATGGAGCGGTTAGGAGCCGATCAATATGTGCAACTGACGACCTGCATCGGTTACTATGCGATGCTAGCAATGACGGTGAACGGGGTCGAACTAGAGCCGAACCCCAAACACGAATCCCTGAAGGACTGACGAAAGTGCTTGCTCGGCATTAGGGGCTCCGAGAGCATTCCTTAACGTGGGCGGCTGTAGCCCTCACTGTCGCGAGCGGCCAGTTGTTCCGCCAGAAAGGTGGGGCGTACAGCCCGGGTTCCGCGCGTTGCGCCAAGTTATTATAATATTGAATATCAGTTAGCACCAAGGGTTATGCCTTGGGATGATGCCACGACGCTTCATGATGTTCGCGGGTATGGATGAATAGATTAATATGTAATTATCGTGTCATCGTAGGGAGTTTAGGCGACGATGGTGGTCGCGTCCTTGTTAGGACGATTTTAAATTGATGGGTGGTATCATGGATGCAACAACGGCTAAACTTGTTGATTATGCCATGAGTGTTCGGTTTGAAGATTTGCCGCCGGGCACGGTAAGCGCCTGCAAGCAACGCATTCTCGACACGCTGGGCTGCGTCGCGGGCGCCTATGATCACCCGATGTCAGTCGCCGCCCGGACGTTGGCCGGACGATATTTAATGGACACACCCGCGACGATTCTGGGGGGAACGCAAAATGTGGCGCCGGAAATGGCCGCGTTCGCCAATGGCGTCATGCTCCGCTTGCTGGATTTAAGTGACACCTACCGGGTGACCAGCGGCGGACATCCCAGTGACGTTATTGCGGGCGTCCTCGCGGCGGCTGAGATTGGCACGCGCGACGGAAAGTCACTTATTACCGCCGTTTCGATTGCTTATGAAATCTATTGTAGTTGTTGTGACGGCGCGGACCTCAATGCTCAAGGCTGGGATCAGCCGGTGTATGGCGTAGTGTCGGTGGCGCTGGCGGCGGGAAAATTGATGGGGTTGGATCGTGAACAGATGGGGCATGCCGCCGCGCTAGCGTTGACGCCGAACATGGCGATGTTTCAAACTCGTCAGGGCGAATTGTCGAACTGGAAAGGTTGCGCCGGGGCGAATGCGTCGCGAAACGGCGTGTTCGCCGCCATTCTGGCGCAATCGAGGTTTTCGGGACCCTCGGCGGCGATTGAAGGGAAGTTCGGGTTATGGGAAAATACAGGACGGTTCGAGTGGCCGTTGGATGTCGGCAAGCCGCCCTATAGAATTGGCCGTACGGACATAAAATGCTTCCCAGTGTGTTATCATGGACAATCCGCTGTGTGGGCCACGCTTGGCTTGCGGGACGGTTTGAATGTGGACGACATTGCCTCGATCCATGTGGATACTTACGGCATCGCCAAGGGAATGATGGCGAACGCGCCGAGCCGTTGGGCCCCGGAAACCGCCGAATCTGCCGACCACAGTCTGCCTTATGTGGTGTCACTCGCGGTGGTGGATGGCACCATCGATGTGGGATCGTTTACTAAAGCGCGGCTGCAAGATCCGCAATTGAGCGCGCTCATGCAACGCATCACAGTGGATGAAACCGACGACATGAACGCGTTGTACCCCGACGCCGCGCCCAGCCGGGTCACTGTGCGGTTTAAGGATGGGACGACGACACAGAACGAAATTCGCTACCCCAAAGGGCACCACGAAGCGCCCTTGAGCAGCACAGAGGTCGAGGAAAAATTCCGCAGCCAATTCCGCCCCTATCGCGACGATGCAAAGGCGGACGCCATGATCGAACTGATCGGACGTCTAGACGCCGTGGAAGACATCGACGACGTGTTCACGGCGTTTGCGTAAGGTGTTGGCTGATTAAAGTCTCGTATTAGAATTTCACATCCGTAAATATCAAAGGATAAACATTATATGAAGGCGAAAGAAATCATACTCTGGGTCGCAAAAAATAAGTTTTTGCATATTTTTCTGGGTTTAATAACAGTATATGCCGGATTCTCAGAGAC
>JBLHZD010000409.1:0-3210 GCA_047631095.1 Alphaproteobacteria bacterium | reverse complement strand
TTGGGCGGGCACCGCAGCGGGCGCCGGACTTCCGGTATCGACCGCATCTAACGCTGCGGCACCCTCGCCATCTTCCAGCAATAGCGCAATCACCGCGTTGACCAGTACGCCTTCCGACCCTTCGTCCACCAAAAGTCGGCCAACGGTGCCTTCATCAACGGCCTCGATTTCCATCGTCGCCTTGTCGGTTTCAATTTCCGCGATCAGATCGCCAGACTGCACCGTTTCGCCCTCGCTAACGAGCCATTTGGCAAGCGTACCCTCCGTCATCGTCGGGGAGAGCGCGGGCATAGTAATTTTTAAGGGCATAGGTCTCGCCTCTTTTCACGGTCAGGAACGGTAACAGACGGATTTAGCGGCTTCGGTAATATGCTCGGTCTGCGGCAAGGCCAGTTTTTCCAAATTCGCCGCGTAAGGAAGCGGCACATCAAGCCCGGCGACGCGCGCAACCGGCGCATCCAGCCAATCAAAGGCGTGTTCCATCACAATTGCGGCGATTTCTGACCCGATCCCGGCAAACGGCCAGCCTTCTTCACACGACACCACGCGGTTAGTTTTTTTGACCGATTTGACAATCGTGTCGATATCCAGGGGCCGAAGACTGCGCAGATCAACGACTTCGGCGTTAATCCCTTCCGCCGCCAACGCTTCGGCGGCTTCCAGCGCCTTACCGACCATGATGGAAAACGCCAGGATGGTGACATCGCTGCCTTCGCGCAGAACTTTTGCCTTGCCAATTGGCACGGTCCAATCGTCATCGACCGGCACCGGAAAGCTTTGACCGTATAAAATTTCGTTTTCTAGAAAAATGATTGGGTTCGGGTCCCGGATAGCGGATTTCAACAAACCCTTCGCATCCGCCGCCGAATACGGCGCAACAACCTTCAACCCCGGGCAATGGGCGTACCAGCTGGCGTAACATTGGGAATGCTGCGCGCCAACGCGCGACGCCGCGCCATTGGGACCCCGAAACACGATGGGGCATCCCATTTGACCCCCGGACATATACAGCGTCTTGGACGCGGAATTAATGATCTGATCCATCGCCTGCATAGCGAAGTTGAAGGTCATGAATTCAATAATCGGCCGTAGCCCCATATACGCTGCGCCCACGCCAATGCCTGCGAAGCCGTGCTCGGTGATCGGCGTATCCACGACCCGACGGTCACCGAATTCCTCTAGCAACCCCTGACTAATTTTGTAGGCACCTTGATATTGCGCGACTTCCTCGCCCATTAGAAAAACTTTGTCTTCGGCGCGCATTTCTTCCGCCATGGCGTCGCGTAGTGCGTCGCGCACCGTCGTATCAACGGTTTCTCCGGTCCATTCCGGTTCCGCAAGGGACGGTGCAAGTGCAGGCGCGATCACGAGCGCAGGAGTGGCTTGAGGCGCAGGTTCCGGAGATGTCTGCACTTCTGGTGGAGCCGAGATTACATCACCCAACGCTGAGTCGTCTTCGCCCTCTTCCAGCAACATCGCGATGGGGGTGTTGACGGGAACGCCTTCGGTTCCCTCGGCTATCAGGATACGCCCAACAATTCCTTCTTCGACGGCTTCAATCTCCATCGTCGCCTTGTCGGTTTCAATTTCAGCGATGATGTCGCCGGAGGCCACAGAATCACCTTCTCCCTTTAGCCATTTCGCCAACGTGCCTTCCGTCATCGTTGGCGACAGCGCCGGCATCAAAACTTGAATGGGCATTTATGTTCTCCCGGGAAATCCATCACGGAAACCCTAAAGTTCGAATTCAACGCTGGCGGCTACGCCTCGATCAGAATGTCGGTCCACAATTCAGATGGATCAGGTTCGGGACTGTTCTGGGCGAATTCCGCCGCATCCGCGACGATATCCTTAACCTCTCGGTCGATTCCCCGAAGCATATCTTCATCCGCATGATCGCCTTCCAGCAACCAGTTTCGAGCACTTTCAATGGGGTCTCGTTCAGAACGCATCTGCTTCACTTCCTCCTTTGCCCGGTATTTGGCCGGGTCCGACATGGAATGCCCGCGATAGCGATAGGTCATGACTTCCATAATGTACGGGCCCTTGCCCGCCCTGCAATGCGCAACCGCTTTATCCGCGACCAGCTTTACCGCAGCTGCGTCCATGCCGTCGACCTGTTCGCCTGGCACCCCATACGCCTTGCCGCGTAAATACAGTTCACCGCCTGCCGCCGAGCGTTCCTGGCTGGTGCCCATGGCGTATTTGTTGTTTTCGATTACGAAGATGACCGGCAATTTCCACAGCGAGGCCATGTTCATTGATTCGTAAACCTGACCCTGGTTCACCGCACCGTCTCCCAGATACGACAAGCAGACGTTCTTGGTATTGTTGTACTTGAACGCAAACGCGATTCCCGAGCCCAGAGGCACCTGCGCCGCGACAATACCATGCCCGCCATAAAAATTCTTTTCCTTAGAAAACATGTGCATGGAGCCGCCCTTGCCGCGCGAATACCCGCCTTCCCGGCCGGTCAGTTCCGCCATGACACCACGTGGATCCATCCCGCAGGCCAACATATGGCCGTGATCGCGATAGCTTGTGATGACAGCGTCGTCCGGCGTAATCGCGGCTTGCATGCCAACAACCACAGCTTCTTGGCCAATATATAAATGGCAGAACCCGCCGATCAGACCCATGCCGTATAGTTGCCCCGCTTTTTCTTCGAAGCGGCGAATCAACAGCATCTCCCGGTAATAACCAAGCATTTCCTCGGCGGTCGGCTTGGGCGTATTCTTCAACGATGTCGTTGATCTAGCCTTTGTGGATTTCACAGCCATGCGTTTCCCCTTCACCCCAGCATTTTTCGCCGACACCGTTAACAATACACGTGGCGCGATTGGGAAGCAAATACGGAAAACGTTAACAACTTATTGATATTTATCAATAAAGTTAATATTAACTAAAATTTGATTAATAAATGAAAAATTCGCCAAAAAGGTAGGAAACCCTCACGGGTTCAATATCAGAATCTCGTCTTCGTGCACGATGTTCAGCAGATAGCGCGCCCGTTCTTCCAGCAAATCCAGGTCCAGGTATTTACCGTCCAACAGCGCGACGCGGTGTTCGAAATGTTTGCGGCGTTCCCTAAACATCGCCAAGCTGGATTCGGCTTCGGCAACTTCCTGGCTCATGGCGAAATAGGCGAATATGCCCCGGTCGCCCTGAATCGTATGATACGCAAAATAGGCGATCACCCACGCGCACACC
>JBLHZD010000408.1:0-3214 GCA_047631095.1 Alphaproteobacteria bacterium | reverse complement strand
CATGTGTCATTCCTTTTCTTCAGTTTAAAGAAATGACACGGAATTTCTAACGCTCCCTAGGGTTGCGCTGGTAAGAGACGCTGCTTCCGTTGCGACCTGATCCAGGTTTTCGCCGATGATGTCCGCAGCGATGACATTTGCGCCAGCTTCCACCAACGACAGCGCCATCGCGCGGCCAAGCCCGCGTCCGGCGCCGGTGACAATTGCGACCTTACCGTCGAGCCTGATGTCATCCGCCATGCTTCGTTCCTTATTCGGTTGTCTTTTCGCTCACCAAACGAAAAATTCGACTCCGATATGAACTTATAGCGTTCCTGGTGGACGGTTCCCTGCAGACTGCGTAAACCGCCAATATTTTTTCATAACAGTCGAACGTCAGCGTCAACAAATTTTGGCCGCGCCAGTGTATTGAAAAGTATTTTGACCTGAACTTCTGCTCTCCAGATCAAATTGACCTCTATACCGTTTCGACGGTATCCTTCGCCACCGTCGCCGTCTCTCCAGCGACCGTCCTCAATGTGTTCATCTCGTTCTGGATTATACGTTGCAGCATTCGGCCATCGGTAGAATGGAGCACGAAACGCGCGCCGAGTTCGATCGCCTTGCTTGAGGTTTCGATCGTCTGTTGGTGCACCATTACAGGGATCTTCCGCTGTGCGCAGCGCTTGATGATGTCCTCGATCACCCGTAAATATTTTTTGTTCGAATAGTCGTCGGGAACCCCCAGAGACGTGGACATATCATTAGGCCCAATGAAAACGCCATCAATGCCGCCAACGTCCAGGATCGCATCCAAATTCCTGTAAGCCGGTTCCGATTCGATACCGATAATGACGAAAGATTCCTTTCGCCTGTTCTGCAAATACTTCCTTGTTTCCTTGCTGGGGAGGTCGTTTTCCTCCACGGCGCGGCGTAAATACTCCCCTTTCAAGGGGTGCCATTTAACGGTTGCGACGACGGCCTGAACTTCCTCCACTGTTTCGCAATAAGGCACCAGCACGCCCGCCGTCCCGGCGTCCAGCGCCATGGCGACCCATTCAGCCTTGGGAACTGGTACGCGGACAATTGGCGTAATGTCTGCGCGCCTCAGCATTCCGGTGAGCTGCTGAATTTCAGCGCGATCCCGCGACCCGTGCTCTGAATCGACAATCGCGTAGTCCAGCGTGCTGCCCGCCAGCACCTGTTCAAAACGGGTTGACGCCATTTGGGACAGCATGCAGCCGAACACATGTCCGCCTGATTTTAAGGTACGTCTAAGTTTGGTCGAATTCATGGGTCACCTCTGGTTGCTCGGCGCGTTTTGATAACGGCGATTTTCAGGCCATGCGACAAATGCCGCTAATAGGGAGTATCGCCGACCACCGTCGTGCGATGCATATGGCGATCGGTGTTTTGGGGCGGTGGCTCTGCAATATGCATGCAGCAGCGATTGTCCCAAAAGACGAGGTCGTTCAAGCGCCACTGATGGCGATAGACGAATTCTGGTCGTATGCAGTGGGCGGCCAACTCGGCCAATAGAGTCTCACTCTCAGCATCGTCTATGCCCAGTATGCGAACCGTATGCGCGGGGTTCACATAGAGCGCCTTGCGACCGGTCTCGGGATGGGTTCTGACGACCGGGTGGTCCACGACGGGTACTTTCGCCAATTGCGCCGGGCTTAGGGCCGGGCGTTCATTTTCGGTGTAGTATTGCCGTGCGCTGCCTATCAGGAATTCGGCCCTTTGGCCCTCGATATGCGTTTTGGTGGCGTCGGGAAGGGCGTCATAGGCGCTGTACATATTATTGAACAATGTGTCGCCGCCGGTTGGCGGTATTTCGAGCGCGTAGAGCAATGATCCAAGGCTTGGGGTTTTTGAATAGGATAAGTCGGAATGCCAACGCCGACCGGCTGACGCGAGCCCTGCGAAATCGCCATCGGCTTTTTTCTTATTGGATACTTTGAGAATTTCGGGATGTCCCGGCAGCAGGAATTGATCGTAGACATGCCCTGAAAGTTCACCAAAACGGCGGCTAAACGCAATATGCTGATCAGGGGTGAGGCGTTGCTCGCGAAAAACGAGGACTTGAAAATCCAGGTGCGCCTGATGGACGCGTGCGAAAGCCTCGTCGTCGAGGGACTCTGATAAATCCAGGCCGACAATTTCAGCGCCAAGGGCATCCGAAAGGGGGTTAATTTCAAACAAGGGGCTCTCCAGTCTATTCTTTAACCGATGTTACGCTGCAATTCGTTGATTGCTCAAGCTATGGCTTCAGCAAAAATTCAATCGTTTCTGTGGCGAGTTCATCGCTCCGCGTTTCGGGGATCATATGGCCGCCGCCCGCCAGTTCAATAAAACGGGCGCCAGCGATGCCTTGCGCCATCTCGCGGCCATGCCAGGCGGGCATCAATTGATCGTCCTCGGCGGTCAAAACCAGTGTTTTAGTTGCGATTGAAGGCAACAAAGGACGGGCGTCAAAGGCCATTATCGCTTGCAGTCGATTTGCAAATTGCGCAGCGTTCTGCGGCGTTGACGTCGATGCAGCGGCCATACGCTCAAACCCGGCATGTTGTGCGCGCCGATAGGCCGGCGGAAACAGCAAGCTCGCGTTGAACCAGGCGTATTGATAGGGGTCGAGCGCCTGCGCTGCGGCGATGCGCAAATTCTGCATCGTGGTCAGATGTTCGTCTGCATAGGCCCAGGGCGACGCTAAAACCATTGCGTCAACCGTGCCGGGAGACCGGGACGCCACCGCAACGCCAATGCCGCAACCGGTTGAATGGCAGCACAGAGCCGCGCGTTCGATATTCAACGCGTCCAACAAGTCTGTAACTTCGCCCGCCCGCGCCGTCATACTCATCCCATCCGTCGTGGCAACAGGCGCGCTTCGCCCCGTGCCCCGTTGGTCATAGCGAATTACCATAAAGTTTTTCGCAAGCGCATTGATAAACGGTTCCACGCCGAGGGGCCCACCGCTTTGCGGCAGTACCATAACCAATGGGCGCCCCCGACCGCTCATCGTGTAATGAAGATCCCCACCGTTATTTTTCGCTATTGGCATATGAAGTTTCCTAATGCGGTTTATCGTAATCCCCGCCGGGGATGCTGGGTGAATGCGCTGCGAATGAATCCGCAACTTTGCGAATTCAGGGTAACGATGGAACTGTATTTCGTCGAGCTTGGAGACCTTGGAGCGACCTGGGGACGAACGATGCGGCGAACGATGTGGTCGACG
>JBLHZD010000407.1:0-3227 GCA_047631095.1 Alphaproteobacteria bacterium | reverse complement strand
TATCATCCGAAATGTATTGGTGACCGCGTCGATGCTATCGTTTTTTACGGCATTGACCCTGACCCCCTTGGCGCAAGTCACCGCGTTGGGGTTCACCGCCCCCCTGTTCGCAACCATTCTCGCCATTTTATTCCTTGGCGAGGTCGTGCGCCTGCGCCGTTGGGCAGCCATTATCACAGGGTTTCTAGGCGTGTTCGTGTTGTTAAGGCCGGGGTTTGAGGCGGTAAGTCTAGGATCTATTTTAACTATATTTTCAGCCCTCACTTGGGGCGCAGCGATTATTCTTACGAAAAAGCTGTCCCGGACGGATTCGAGCCTGACGATCACCTTTTACATGTCTGTCATCATGACGCCACTCTCCATAATTCCCGCATTATGGGGCTGGGAGTGGCCCAGCGAAACGCAGTGGATGATGCTGTTCGCCATCGCTGGGTGCGGCACCATCACCCAACTCTGTTTTTCACAGGCGTTGCGGGAAACCGAAACCAATGTCGTCATGCCCGTCGACTTTTTTAAACTGCTATGGGCCGCCGCCCTCGGCGCCGCTTTTTTTGGCGAGACACCGGATATCTTCACCTGGATTGGCGGCGCGATGATCTTTGGCGGCGCGACCTATATCGCGTTCCGGGAAGGTAAATTGAAACGGGCGCGTTTGTAGTATCGCAGCACCAATTCCAAAATCGATTAGCCAGAACCAACTAGATCTCATACATCGCTCAAAATACGGTCGTCATACTGAGACCTGATCCCCGTAGTATTCAAATCGCATTTGAGAACTATTAACTATTTCAACTTTATTTTATCTATATATCAATCATGTTAATACAATAAATAGAAACCATGAAACTCGTCACGTTACAAATGATCGTGGTGTTCGAGCTGATCGTGATTTCATTAGTGTTGTATGCGACGGATGCGACGCCGTTGGAGGCGACATCACTGGGCGTCATTTGCGGCTTACTAATCCTGTTCAATTTGGCACCTGTCCCGGACGCCAACGGAGTTAATCAGTTGGGCGCCGTTCGAATTTTGTCAGGATTCGCCAATCCGGCCCTTATTACCGTCTTGGCGTTGCTCGTGATTGGCGATGCGCTTGAACGAACTGGCGCGCTGGACCGCGGCGCCGCGCTCTTGCTTCGTGTAGGGCGAGGGAGCGCCCATGGCGTCGTATTTTGGGCGCTGGTGTCCGTTTTGCTGATCAGCGCCATAATGAACAATATCCCGGTTGTCGTGATCTTCATTCCCATCATGCAGGCCGTCGCCACACGATTAAATCGAGCGCCAAGCTGGTTAATGATGCCGCTTAGTTTCGCCGCGATGCTGGGCGGCATGACCACTTTGATTGGCTCCTCCACCAACCTTCTGGTCTCAAGCACGCTGGTCGATTTGGGCGAACGGCCATTCGGTTTTTTTGACTTCACGATTCCCGGCCCTTTACTGGCCGGGATCAGGCTTGTGTATTTACTGACGATAGCACCACCAATTTTACCGGACCGGACCGACCCTCTTTAGCAATTCCAAGGGGATGAAAAATGGTTTGTCGCTCAGATTACATTGACGGAAAACTCCATTCATGGGGGCGAGGTGATTGCCGAGGCGTTTTCTGAGAATTCCAAAATACGCATCTTGATGGTGCAGCGTGACGAACGGTCCTATATGCCGCCAATGAAGGATTTCGTGTTGAAATCTGGCGATGTCCTTGTGGTGAACACGACACGAAAGGCGTTGCTGGCGGCGGCGGAGGACGACCCATCCGCATTACATCCAGTGCGCGATGATGCGGGCGAAGAAGAGGCCGCCGGGCGCTGGAATGCTGGCAATCAAATGCTGACAGAAGCCATGGTGACGCCGACATCGTGACTGTTGGGCCTGACGCTAGAGGAAATACATTTCCGCGACGCGTATCATTGTGTCGTGTTGGGTATTGAACGCTACAGCCAAGTCTTGCGTCAGCACTTGACCAAAATACCGATTGGAATCGGGTGACGTTCTGCTGATCCAAGGGCAGCGCGATGACGTTATGGCGCTGCGCGGCAATCACGATATCGTTCTGATGGAATGGTCGGCGAAAAACCTTCCCGCAACCCATCACGCCAAAAGCGCCGGGGTGATCTTCTTTCTGGCGGTTGGGTTGGCGGCGACGGGTATATTGCCCATCGCGATAAGCGCGTTGGCGGGCGCTGTAGGCATGGTCATCACTGACGTCGTCAATGTGCGAGAAGCCGTGCGGGCGCTGGACCCGAAATTGGTGTTTCTAATCGCATCCGCCCTGGCGCTTAATGCCGCGTTGAAAGTAACAGGCGGCGCCGATTTTCTGGCGAATTCGCCGACTCCGGTGGTGTTGTCGGCATTTTTCCTGTTGGTGGCCGTATTGTCGAATGTATGGAGCACCAAGGCGACAGCGGTGTTGTTCACGCCCATTGCAGTGGGAATAGCCCAAGCTGTGGGCGCGCCACTGGAACCCTTCGCCGTCGCCGTAGTTTTCGCCGCGAACTATGCCTTCGCCTCTCCGATCGGATATCAGAGCAATTTATTGGTGATGAGGCCAGGGCATTACAAATTCGCCGATTTTGTGCGCGTTGGAACACCCATGTTCATTTTATTATGGATCGCATTCAGCCTTTTTGCACCCTGGTGGTACGGACTTTAAAGCCATATTCACCATTGCGGCGACAGGCCGCATTTGATTTTAGGAGCTGCCCTAGATAACGCTGATTAATAGTTACATAGGATGGTGCGAGAAAGAGTCGGCTCAGCAAGTGTAAGCAGGCCCGCCTTGCCGATAATTTTGTTGACGGCACGACGGCTCGAATAGCTGCGGCGTTGTGTGGGGTTAATCGCAAAACGGCGGCATATTATTTCCATGTTTTACGGGAGATTGTGGCGCTTGAACTGGAAGCCGAGGCCGAGGCGTTAGTTGACGGTGAAATCAAAGTTGACGAGAGCGCCTTTGGCGGCAACAGCAAGAGGCGTCGAGGATGAGGGCCGCGGGGGAAACATCAGTATTTAGCTAACTCAAGCGTGGCAGGAAGGTTTACACGAAGATCATTCCCGATCATGGCACACAAGACTGTGCCTGGTAGCATCGTCTATAGCGATGGTTGATGAGGCTACAACGTGCTTGATGTGTCGGACTTCCATCGCTTCCGGATCAACCATTCGGAATTATTTGCCGACAAGTAAAACCACATCAGCGGGATTAAGAATTTCTGGAGCTAGGCGAAGCG
>JBLHZD010000406.1:0-3235 GCA_047631095.1 Alphaproteobacteria bacterium | reverse complement strand
GTCTCCGGACGGACTCTGAGAGTCAGACCCTTGACGGCCTTGGTTGTCGCACAAGCCTGCCGAGCGTCCCGTAACATTAACCCTTCGTCCCGCGCACCATTATCAAAGGCGCTTCAGGACGATTGCGCCGCAATCATATTCTGGCGTTGCCAGTAAAAAATTCTGAGCCAGCCGTAAATGACGCAAGACAGGCCGATGCCGGCTGAAATTTTGGAAGACAAGGTATGTTCCTGAACAACGGGAAGTCCTCCGATAGAGATAAAAGCGTAAGTCAGTATCATGCCGGTAATCGCGCCGATAATTGACAGCAACACACGGCTATTCCATGCGGGCATCGTTAGTTTCCCTTCTGCTTTGATTTGATATCGTCTTTTTTGTCCCATTTCGCCGTGGATTCGCCGCTTAGCGTCGCCTTGATATGCTGCATCGTATCTTCGATGGCGTCCCCAACGAAATTTACGGAGCCAAGCACGACAAAGGCCAATCCCGCCACAATCAGGGCGTACTCAATCGCTGTCGCTCCCGATTTATCGCGGAACAATGATTTCGCGCCGACTGCACGTTTTACCTTCGTCATCACCGTATCTCTTCCTGTGCGGCATTATCCGTGAGATTACGTTTCCGGGTCAAACTGGAAATCACCGAACCTTTCATGCGGCTTCAATGGCTAGACCCTGCGCAGGGAGCGGAATAGATTTCTCGGGATAAATTTAAACCGAGGCGGGCAGGGGTGGAAACGGCTAGTTTGGTTACTTCCTGAATGATCGTCACCACGGAAATAACGAAACAGGAGTTAATCAATGCAAATGGACAAAGACATGTACGACAAGGGCATGGCGGCGCGACGCCGAATTCTGGGAGACGCGCATGTTGACCGCGCCGGCGCCAGCGCAACGCCTTTGACGCAAGACTTTCAGGAACTGATTTCCACCTATGCTTGGCATGTCTGGACGCGGGGCGTTCTGGATGATCGCATGCGCCGTGTCCTCGTTATTGGAACCATGATGGCGATTGGACGTTGGGAAGAGTTTGATATGCACGTTCGCGCCGCCTTGCAGGATGATTTTCCGTTGCTGGATATTCGGGAAACTGTCATTCAGCAGGGCATCTATTGCGGCGTACCCGCGGCGAACTCCGCCTTTCATCACATCCAGGGGGTCATCGACGCGCTGGAAGCCGAAGGCGTCACCGTCAACAAGGAAGGCTTGTAAATAGCGAAAATTGGCGGGTAACCCTGTGGATCGTGCTTTGGTTTGTAGGGAACCCGCTGACCCTGCGCGCTAGCCTAACCTAATTATCTCATCAACATTTAGTCAAAGAGGTCATCTTATGTCTGTTGTTCACGTCGTCGCCGTCATCACGGCGCAACCCGGAAAACGCGCCGAAGTCCTTACAGCGTTCAAAGAAAATGTGCCAAATGTTCACGCTGAAGACGGCTGCGTCGAATACGGCGCGACCGTAGATACCGAAGGCGTCGGTGGGTTTCAGACCCGCTTTGGCGAAGACACGTTTGTTGTTGTTGAGAAATGGGAGAGTCTCGACCATTTGAAAGCCCATGCGGCGACGCCGCACATGGCAGCGTATGGCGCAAAGGTTAAGGATTTACTGGCTGATCGCGTCATTCACGTTCTGTCACCATCATAAGCGACAGAGATTAGCGTCTTGTCCCCAACCAAGCGCGGGGGCGAGGCGCGCCTCACTTAAAATACGGTGAAATACAGCGACCTCTTGAAAGCAATGGTGAGCGCGACGGGGTTCGAACCCATGACATTCTGATTAAAAGTCAGATGCTCTACCAGCTGAGCTACGCGCCCATTGCTTTGACCCTTGGAAACGGCGTGCAAAATAGGAAGCAAGTGGTTTGCCGTCAATGGGCGAATTCGATTATTTTTAAGTTCCGTCGCCAAATAGCGTTTTCCACCAGGAACACCGCCTAATAAAGCTCCATAACCATGGGCTCAACGGTTTGTCCCAGCACTTCAATAAGCCGCGGCGCCATCGCCTGACCAACGCGAAACGATTCGCCGCTCAATTCCGTTGCCCGCGCTGATCCACGCCAAATATAAGCATCTTTCGTGTTATTGAAGACTTCGAGGACAATTTGAAATCCGCGCCTCGCCGTGCGCGTTGATTTATTTTTTCGCAACAGGCTGTTCTTCGTCGACGACCAAAGTTTTACATTAAAATCGACTTCCGACCCACGGGGATCATTCAAACTTCCACTCGGCGGGCCAAGCGTGCTGCCGACGCGCAGACTACCGATTGATCCGTTTTGGTCAGAGTTCCAAGTGATTCTTTGTGGTTTCAACCAAATCACAAGCGTTGGCGATACGCCATCTTTGATAAACCCGGCATTTTGCAGGCGTTCGATAAAAACATCCCGGAGTCGAAGGTTCAGGTCGGTATCATCCGACAAACGAACCTCGAATCTCGATTTAGGCGCAATAGGCTGCGTTGATTGCGCCGAAAGCAGTATCTCTCCAACCTCCTGCGCCGACGCGGATTGGTGCGTAATGGCGCTAAAAAGAGCGAGACCCGCAAAAAGGAGAAAAACATAACGATTTTTTGCGCAGCGATATCGGGGGAAATGCATTGTACGCCACTTTATCCGCAGGCTCATTCGGTATGAAATCTTTCAACCATGTCGCTCAAGTGCTCGATATCCATAATTAGGAGCGCGCCGCTTTCGCGTTGGACCAATTTACTCCGCGACAAGCTACTCAGCACCCGAGCGACAGTCTCCCGGGTCGTGCTAACGCGGCTGGCGATATCACCGTGAATCGGGATTGGCTTGATAATAGCCGTATTGTCGTCAAGCGCGCCTTCTTTCGCCAAACGCAACAGCTCGGCGTATACGCGGTTATTCGCGCCCAACGTGCTCAAATCCATAATCCGCTCGGTTGCGGTACGGATGATTCGCGCCATACGCACCATCATGGTCAGTGCGACATGGGGATGTTCGATCAACATGGAACGAAACACAGCCGAGGACATGATGGCGACTTTCGTATCCTCGAGCGCAACAACATTTGCAGAACGCGGTTCACCGTCAACCGCCGCCAACTCGCCAAAATGCGCGCCGACGCCGATATCATCAAAGGCGACCTCACGACCGGAAAGGGAGTAATTGACGATCCGTACTTTGCCTTTTGTAATTAGGAAAATGTCCTGAGACGTACTTTGCCGGTCGATGATCAACTCATGGGCGAATATTCACGCCAAAGGCAGCGCTTTT
>JBLHZD010000405.1:0-3267 GCA_047631095.1 Alphaproteobacteria bacterium | reverse complement strand
ATTTTTGTGTTGCTGCGGCTGATGCCCGGCAACATCGTCGATATTATGTTCGATTCCGCCGGGTTCGTGGATCCGCTTGAAAAAGCGGAAATTGAAAAAGAGCTCGGTCTCGACCGGTCCATACCGGTCCAGTATTTTGACTGGATTTGGGGCCTGATGCATTGGGATCTTGGCTTTTCCTATGTTTCGGAAATGCCTGCGGCGGAGGAACTGGGCCCCCGAATTCCCATTACCGCCAAGCTCGCGATTATGGCGCTTGGCTTTTCGGTGTTGTTTGGCGTGCCATTAGGCGTCATTAGCGCGGTCAAGCAGGATACTGGGCTGGATTACACCTTGCGAATTATCAGTCTGAGCGGATTGTCATTACCATCATTCTGGCTGGCCTTGTTGATCCTTATGTTCAGCGTCTCGGTGTTCGGCAACATTCCAATTTATATGGAACCACCTGAAACCCTTCTTGATGAATTGTTACTCTTCTCAATACCGGCAGCAGCGGTCGGCTTCCGAAGTTCGGCGTTGATTATGCGGCTTACGCGCTCGTCCATGCTTGAAGTGCTGCGGCAGGATTATATCCGAACGGCGCGCGCCAAAGGGGCGTCCGACAATGCTGTCAATTACTCGCATGCGCTGAAGAACGCGTTCCTGCCGGTAACGACAATTATCGGTATTGAGGCGGCGTTTCTGATTGGCGGGCTTATCATTACGGAAACGGTGTTCAATATCCCCGGCGTGGCGCACTTCCTCGTGGAAGCGATCCTGATGCGGGATTATCCAATTGTTCAGAACCTGGTCATGCTTATCGCACTGATTGTCGTGACCGTTAATTTCATTGTCGATTTGACGTACGGGGCGTTGGACCCGCGCATCAAGTACGGTAGTTGAGCCGGGTTTCGTTGGGGGACTAAATAATGACCGATGTTGACCATCAAGCAGAACTCGCCAAAGCGGGGGCGAATATCAACTCGAGATGGGACGCTGTTGTCCATTTCGCAAAAAACTATCCCCTCGCCGTCTTCGGGATTTCAATTGTAATCGTATTTGTTTTTATGGCGATATTCGCCGATGTGATTACGTCGCACGACCCTGTGCAAACAAATTCCAAACTGTCGCTGTCGGCGCCGTCGTCAAACAATATCCTGGGCGCCGATATGATGGGCCGGGATATGTTTTCGCGGATCGTGCATGGCTCGCGAATTTCATTGGTGGTGGGGGTTTCCTCTACCTTGCTAGGCGGCATTATAGGCGTCGTGATCGGGCTCATGTCAGGATATCTGCTGGGCTGGTTCGACCTGATCATGCAGCGAATCATCGACATCATGCAGGCCTTGCCACTCCTGGTGTTGGCGCTGGTGATGGCGGCGTCGCTTGGGCCGTCGTTAGAAAATACAATATTGGCGATATCGATACCCCTTGTGCCGCGCGTGGCGCGGGTGGTCCGGTCGAGCACCTTGGCTTTGCGGGAGATGCCCTTTGTCGAAGCGGCGCGCGCCGCCGGGATGACCGAGTTACGCGTCGCATTCCGCCATGTGTTGCCCAATACGCTGGCGCCGCTGATCGTGCTGGGAACGGCGCAGCTTGGCTCGGCGATCCTAGTGGAGGCATCGTTGTCGTTCCTGGGACTTGGCGTTCCGGAACCGCATCCTTCCTGGGGGCGGATGTTGTCAGAAAACGCCGCGGAATACGCGCGTGTCGCGCCTTGGTTGGTCATCTTCCCGGGTTTGGCGATTAGCATCGTCGTGTTTGGCACCAATCTGCTTGGCGACGCCTTACGCGATATTCTCGATCCCAGACAGCGCAGTTAATGTGTGCGTGTTGTTTGAATGAATGACGTTGAACACCTGCGCGGATCGTTAGGCGGCAGGGCCTCGTTAAGAATGAAACCACTAAATATGGCGAGTAATTGAATGGTCGATACAGCGAGCGGCGAAACCCGGACGTCCGGGCCAGTTGCGCCACAAGGCGCCGATCTGGCGATGGAGGTGGATGGCCTCAAGACCTATTTTTTCACCCGGCAAGGCATTGTCAAAGCCGTTGACGACGTCTCGTTTTATCTGAGAAAAGGCGAAACGCTTGGTATCGTGGGCGAGTCTGGATGTGGCAAGAGCATCACGGCGCTGTCCGTCATGCGCCTGGTGCCGGACCCTCCCGGGAAAACAGTCGCCGGTAGCGTAAAACTGGACGGTCGCGACTTGTTGGAATTGTCGGCTGCAGAAATGCGCGAAGTCCGTGGCAATGAGATGTCCATGATTTTCCAGGAGCCGATGACCGCGCTCAATCCGGTGTTTAAAATTGGATACCAGATCAGTGAAGCGTTAATCCTGCATCAGGGGATGAACAAGGAACAGGCGCTGGAAAGGTCCATCGAGATGTTGGATCTGGTGAAAATTCCAGAATCGCGTGAACGGGTGAATGAATATCCTCACCAGTTGTCCGGCGGCATGCGCCAACGGGTCATGATCGCCATGGCGCTGGCTTGCAATCCCAAAGTGCTGATCGCTGATGAACCCACAACGGCGCTGGATGTCACCATTCAGGCGCAGATACTGGAGCTGATTGTCCAGTTGCAGGAAAAGCTGGGTACGGCGGTTATTTTGATTACCCACGACCTTGGCGTGATCGCCGAGACCGCGCAACGGGTCGTCGTGATGTACGCAGGCAAGAAAGTGGAAGAGGCGAGTGTCGAGGATCTGTTCGCAGAGCCGATGCATCCCTACACCCACGGATTGCTGGCCTCGGTGCCGCATCTGGACATCATGAAGGGCGAGGAAAGCAAAGTGGAGCGGCTGGAGGAAATTCCCGGCATCGTCCCCATGTTGATCAATTTGCCGCCGGGCTGCACCTTCGCGCCGCGTTGCAAATTCGCCGACGATAAATGCACATCGGAATATCCGCCTTACGTCGAGCGGAAAAAGGATCACTGGGTTGCTTGTTGGCACTCGGACAGACTGTATGGAGATGACAATGGCTGATGCGACCCAAGAGGCCGCCGGTGCGAATAAGACTCCGGTCTTAAAAGTTACGGGCCTGAAAAAGCATTTTCCGATTAAGAAAGGCATTCTGTCGCGGACGGTCGGGAATGTGTATGCGGTGGACGGCGTCAGCTTCAGCATCAATGAAGGCGAAACGCTGGGATTGGTCGGGGAAAGCGGCTGCGGGAAATCGACGGTAGGCCGAACTGTCTTGCGGCTCATAGAGCCCACGGAAGGGTCCATTGAAGTCGATGGCACGGATATCACGACGCTGGACAAACCCAGCCTTCGC
Source organism: Alphaproteobacteria bacterium (assembly GCA_047631095.1). Taxonomy (GTDB): domain Bacteria; phylum Pseudomonadota; class Alphaproteobacteria; order UBA8366; genus JABJJH01. Next base: position 6 of record JBLHZD010000405.1, on the reverse strand, counting down.
GAATTC
>JBLHZD010000404.1:0-3271 GCA_047631095.1 Alphaproteobacteria bacterium | reverse complement strand
ATCTACCATCTCTACACTCCTCATCTGCTGCAAAGCGCGCCTTTTCCTAAGCTCTGTTTTGAGGCATACTTTTCTGCGAATTTCGGAAAGGGCCAATCATGAACCTCGGTATTACCCAACTATCACCGGTGATAGGTGCGGAAATTAACGGCGTCGACATCACCAAGCCGTTGGATAACGATGCGTTCGCGGCTGTGCATCAAGCGCTACTGGATCATATCATTCTGGTGTTCCGCGATCAGCCTCTGGATGACGATGCGTTGATGGCTTTGGGCCGCCGATTTTCGACCTTGGTGATCCATCCTTTCATAATGCCGAATACGGACCGGCCGGAAATTGTTGCAATTATGCGCGACCCCGGCGACACAACGATCGTCGGGGAGGATTGGCACTCCGACACCACACATATCGCAACGCCGCCGATGGGCGCCGTCCTGCACGCCATCGACGTTCCGCCAAAAGGCGGCGACACAATGTTCGCCAATCAATACGCTGCTTATGAAGCCTTGTCCGACGGCATGAAAAAAATGCTGGCCAGGCTTAACGCCGTACATGACGACACTCGCGTGGCTGGCCCCAAGTCGGGCAAAAATAATACTCGCGCCAACAAGGTCCGCGACGGCGCCAATTGGCGTCCCACCTTTAACGTGCACCCAGTGGTGCGTACGCATCCCGAAACCGGACGCAAATGTCTGTTTGTCAACCGCTCCTACAGCCATCGTTTTGAGAACATGACCGAGGCGGAAAGTGAACCTTTGCTATCTTTTTTGCTTGAGCATGGAAACCGACCGGAATTCACCTGTCGGGTGCGTTGGACTCCTGGAACTACGGTCATCTGGGACAATCGTTGCATGAAGCATATCGCGGTCAATGATGTCACTGAGCACCGGCGCGTCATGCGCCGCGTTCAAATGACCGGCGACAAACCTTTTTAACCTGAAAGCAAAATTGTGACCCCCGAAGACATTATCGCCCATACCCCGCTTGAATTAACCTTGGCGCAACGCGAAGCTTATTTCACCGACGGCTTCATGGTGGCCAAAAGCTTTTTCACCAAAGGCGAGCTTGATGGATTACGGGAACTATCGGAGCGCTTTCTAGAGCAAAGTAAAGCCATCAGCGTCTCCAATGAGGCGTATGATCTAGGTCTCAACCACTCTCCCGACCACGTCCATGTCCGACGCCTGAAAAAACCCGTGGACCGGCATCCGGATTTTTGGACCTTCGCCAGCCAATCCCGCCTGACCGAAGCCGCTGCTGATCTGGTCGGTCCCGACGTTAAATTTCACAGTTGCAAGCTCAACTACAAATGGCCCGGCCCTGACGATTTGGTAAAATGGCATCAGGATATTCTCGCCTGGCCGCATACGAATTACAGTCCGGTTACGCTGGGCGTCTATCTCGATGACGTCACGACGGAACACGGCCCACTGGCCTGCATCCGAGGCAGTCATGATAGCGAACTGTTTTCCCATTACGATGCAAACGGCGCGTGGAGCGGCTATATTTCCGACGATGATATGGCGAAGGTTGATTTGGACCAATCCGTCGAATTGACCGGCCCCGCAGGTTCCCTGGTGGCCGTGAATTGCCGGACAATTCACGGATCTCAACCCAATTTCTCCGCTAAAACCCGTCCACTCCTGCTGTATGTCTATAGTTCCGCTGACGCCTTCACGTGGATGCCGGCGCCTTCCCCTACCACAAAAACGGGTGAGATCGTGCGCGGTAGCACCGCCAAATACGTCCACATGGATCCTCGTCCCTGCCTGGTGCCGCCGAACTGGGACAAAGAAGGCTATGGGTCAATTTTCGCGTCACAAAAGGTGTCTAAAGGGACGGAATAACGTCACTACACAGTCTCATTCCTTTTTCGAGCGTGGCTTAAGGCGCTTTCCCAGGCGGATTCCGTCGCGATTTCCCTTGTCCAAGGTCGCATGACGGAGGCGGCTTGCGCGTCCCTTAAATATCTCTCCAACGGAAATTGTTTGAGCAAGGCGCGGCCGCCGCAGACCCGGATGGCTTCCTGCGCCACATCCACCACTCCGCGTTGCACCATGACATGGGCAGCGCGCGCGCGTTGACGAATTTCATGGGTGGGTTTCAATTTGGCTTCGGACACAGACCTCAGATAAAGCGCCCGCGTCGCTTCGACCTTAAACAACATATCGGCGATGGAATTGCCCATTACGGGCCCAATAATATCTTTCGCCGGCGCGCCCGGCGCGCCCCCCGTCAGATAATCCAATGTGTAGGCATAGGCGGCTTGCATGACGCCCAAGAAGGTTGCCGAAAACAACAGCGGCCCATGCGCCGAGGTCAAATAAAGCGCGCCGAAAATACCCGGTGGCAATATTTCACCGCTATCAGGAACAAAAACATCTTTCAACACCATGGATCGGCTGACAGTCGCACGCATGCCGATGGGGTCCCAATCACCAGAAAAGGTCACGCCTTCCGCGTCACGCGGGACTTTTAAATAAAGCGTCCGTTCGACGAAAGCGCCATCGACATTCAGGATGGCTGGCGTCGCGAAATAATCGGCGGCGTCGGACAGTGATACAAAAAATTTTCGCCCGTTGAGCCGATACCCACCCTCGACCTTGTCCGCCGTCGTGCCGAACCGTCGGCCCCCGACGGTGAAGATTTGATCGGTTTCGCCTTCTTCCACAGGCTCGCTGTGCGGTTGTCCGTAAAAAACGCCCTTCTCAACAACTTCGCGGAAATTAAACGCGCGCAATTCCACATGTCGGGCGCGTTTTTCGTCGCTCATGTCCTGTACATCCGCCATCTCGCCCATCATCAACATAGTCAAGCAATGCATATTAAAGGTCAGCGCCGTCGACGCGTTTCCCTGGGCGATCTGCTCCGAGACCAGGCAGTAAGTTTCAAGGTCGGCGCCGAGCCCGCCAAATTCTTCGGGGATGCACAGACCCAAAAACCCTGCATCCCGCAAATCGTCGTAATCCTCGAAGGGAAACTGGGCTTTACGATCAAATTCGGCTGCGCGTGGTTCAAAGCAGTCCATCGCGAGTTCCCTCGCCTTGTCGATAAATTTATGTTGGCGTAGCGTCGGCTGCATGTCCATTTAGTTTCTCCTCGTAGTCTGACCTAAGCACTTGAAATACAATCATTTTTGATCAGGCCACCAACCTAATAATTTGGCGGCAACTGATCAAAAAGGGATAGGAAATACCCATTTTGGCTGCACCACTGGTGATAAAGCACTTCAAACATTCTGACCCCAAGCGCTTCGATCAAACCATTATAC
>JBLHZD010000403.1:0-3278 GCA_047631095.1 Alphaproteobacteria bacterium | reverse complement strand
CGAACCGCGGCGAGCGCGACTTTAGACTTGAAAACCGATGTGTGATTGCGGCGTGGACGTCGGGTCATAATGGTACTCCTGTTGATGGCGAATTATGCCAGCTGCAGGTCGAATATCCACTTATCTCAGTTGTTCAAAATTCCCGAGCCACTTCTCTCTGGGCCTCGCCAATTTGGGCGAACCATTTAGTGTTATCGGTTATGCCCGTTGTCTTCATTTTACAGGTCTCCGCCGAATTAATGGGCCACTTACGCCTGAAACTGAAGCACCCGATGATTATCGTTGTTTTGATGTGGGCGATTGTGCACCTAATCGCCAATGGGGATATGGCGTCCCTGTACCTATTCGGATCGTTTGCGCTCTACGCCCAATTCGCTATTGTTTCGGCGAATCGTCGAGGTAAAGCGCCCGATTGTTCAACATCAAAGGCGGGGTGTGATGGGTTGGCCGACGTCATTGGCGCCGTGCTGTTTAGCGTCGTCATGCAGAGGCAGCGGGATTCATTAAATTTTTTGATTCTTTTCAAAAAACTTACCCTGCAACACAACCATCGCCGCAATCGTCAGCGCTATGCCGGGAAGAACGCTCATTTCGGGCAAGCCGTTTCCCGCTAAAAATTCAAACCCAACCACCAATGCCGGCGTAAGATAGCCATAACTCATCACCCGCGTTGGCCCGATATGCAGCGTCGCGTGCTGCATGATGAAAAAACTGATAATTGTCGTAAAGACCGACAAATACGCCACGCCGAGCAAGGTTTTTGAATCAACCGTCATCCAATTAAATTCAAACACCGCCCAATTGTTCAACAGCGCCAGCCACAATGTTCCGGTTGCCAGCACCCAAAACGCCATTACGGCGGCGGGTTCGTTTCGATTAAATCGTCGCACCAGCGGCGTGTAAAACCCCATGACGAACAGTCCAGCGAGAAAGATCACGTCGCCCTGGTTGAATTGCAATGCCAGAAACAAGCGCCAATCGCCTTTGAATATGACCCAAAGGGCGCCAACGGCCCCGAGCGCCAGGGCCCCTATTCGGGGGCCGCCAATCCGTTCCTTAACGAGAATCACCGCGTAAAAGGCCGCGACGCCCGGAAGTAGCGTATACAGCGCCGCAGCGTTCAAGGCGGAGGTCAATCGCAAGGCCACAAACATGCACCAAAAGAACGTAACGACGGTCGCGCTGATGCAGCTATATCCGATGAAAGCGCGAAGAGAGGGCATGGCTAACCCATGACGCCAGACAATATAAGGCGCAAAGAGAAGCGTCGCTAAGGCGAACCGTAACAACGTCAGTAGTTCCGGGGCCAGACCATAGGTAATCGCAGCCCCCACCGTGAATGATGTCGTAACAAGCGCTCGACCCAAGATTAATTGCCCATGCATCCGCAGTTCGGACACACTCCCCTGCGACGACAATGCGGGTTTCACGTAAATATTCCTTTCATTCGCCTACGGCTCAATAGGCCCGTCCCTTCCGGGCCCCGCGATACCCGGAAACCATAAAGGCGATCACAATGTGGTGCGCGTTTTGTCACATACAGCGATCGACTATTGCACGCAGACGACTCAAACGCATACTTAAGTTCAAGAACAAAAGAGGATGAAATGACAGGGCAATTTTGGGTTGCGATCGTATCTGCAGGAATGTTCTCGCTTATCGCGGGGGGCGGGGCGTTCGCGCATGACGGATCGCACGACGAAACTCAGGGAATCACGCCTAAAATCTCCAAAATGGGCGCGCTGCATCACGGCGCCAAATCAAACACCCCTGAGAGGGGTAAAATGGGGCGTGATGAAATTCCCAAAAACCTGGATAAGTCATCGTCAAAGTTCACGAACAATAAGGTATTCAAAACATCGCTTACCGCCCGCGAAACGCCGATATCAATTAATGTTATGCAAGCATGGGTCCTTAAGGTTTCATACCCGGACGATCACAGCGTCGACGACGCCAAAATCATTATCTTTGGCGGCATGCCGACCCATGGGCACGGATTTCCAACCGCGCCGCGCGTCACCAAAAACCTCGGGCGCGGCGAATACCTTATTGAGGGCGTACAATTTAATATGCCAGGTTGGTGGGAGATGAAATTTCAAATCAGCGACGGGCGGCAAAACGACACCGTCATTTTCAATCTTGTATTGCCGCATTAAACAAAGTTGGTGATTTTTAAACCCTGGCGCGCAGTCTGGTTCGCCGTCGCGGTCGCCGCGTTTACGCTGTTCGCCTCGCCAAACTCAAGCAACGCTAAAACCGAGCGGATCCAGTGGACGCCAAATGAGATTACTAGCCTGCGCGGGTTGTGGATAGGCGCCCTACCCGCCTTGCCCGCCGATAAAAGTAACGGCGTTGCCGACAATCCAAAAGCAGCCCAGCTTGGCCATCAACTTTTCTTTGATACACGCCTAAGCAGCGACGGCCAGGTCGCTTGCGCGTCATGTCATCTACCGGGAATCGCCTTCACAGACGGACGGAAACTCTCCCGGGGCGTTGGTACGGTCGCGCGAAACGCGATGACGATTGTGGGGACGGCATACAGCCCTTGGCTATTCTGGGACGGTCGTAAAGACAGCCAATGGGCGCAGGCGCTTGGCCCTCTGGAAAGCGCGGTAGAACACGGCGGTGACCGAACCCAATACGCGCATTTAATTGCAAGCGACGCGCGCTACAAGTCTCAATATGAAGCGCTGTTCGGCCCCCTGCCCGACTTAACTGATAACGGTCGGTTCCCGCTATATGCAGGCCCTGTTCGCGCGGCGTCCACACACGCGGCATGGAAGCGTATGGCGCCGGACGACCGCATCGCGGTTTCAACAGTGTTTGCAAACATCGGCAAGGCGATCGCCGCCTATGAGCGTTTGATATTACCCGGACCGTCGCGTTTTGACCGTTATGTAGAGGCCAAATTGGCCGGACGCGATAAGGCGGCGAAAACCTTGTTGTCGTCAGAGGAAGAATATGGCCTGCGCCTCTTTATTGGTTCGGGCAACTGCACCCAGTGTCACAATGGCCCGTTGTTCACGAACAATACATTTCACAACACCGGTCTGGCCGGTCCTTTGAAGGGGAAGCCTGACCAGGCCGGTTAAGGGGCGTCAAACAGGTCATAAGCGACGAATTCAATTGCCGCAGCCGCTATAGCGATGCATGGGAGTATCCGAAACTCTGTGTATGGTACTCAGTCCACGCGGTTGGAACGGATCATTTGTTGAACCGTTCAGGGTAGAGGATAGCGAACTGGTTTCGTGCGGCAACCCATTCTCTGACGCAGCGTC
>JBLHZD010000402.1:0-3283 GCA_047631095.1 Alphaproteobacteria bacterium | reverse complement strand
CACAACAGAACCGCCCGAGCCTTCCTTCTCTTGGCGTCAATTCGTCTGATGATGAGAAAGATTTGTTTAAACGCATGAACTTTCCGGACGGACTCTCAGACAAATGACGCATATCCAGCCAGACCACCACCGGCAATCCGCCTAGCAAAAACAAGACAACAAGCACAAAACTGACAGTCCGCATTCGAGAGTCCCCACGCCCTTCCCCGCAACAAAGATCGGTTGCGCTGGAAATATAGGCTCCGAAAGTCGTGGAGGACGACTCAATTCTAAAAAGGCCGCTGTTGGTTCATGAAACCTCGGCGAAAGATACACGTCTTCATGTTCCGATGATCCCGCCGTTTTAAAAAATTTGGCGCCGTATTGTGCAATCCTGTAGATATGGAAGTCTTCAACTTTCTGATCGTGGCCAAGATGCGCCTTCGTACCCTACCGTCCTTCATCGTCATCGCCATTGCGCTCTTTTACCTGTGGCTTATGGCGACCTTGCAGATCGCAATCCATGCGGACGCGGCCCATGACGATGCGCTTTACGCCAAGCTCGCGCTTAATATATTGCGCGGCGACTGGCTGGGCGGCTACGACAGTCTGACCCTATTGCGAGGGCCTTTCTACTCGATCTGGCTCGCCTTCAATTCGCTGCTCGGCGCGCCGCTTCTGCTCGCTAAGGCGATTTTGTATTTGATGGCGGGACTCTTGTTGTTGGGCGCAGTCGCCCCTCATATCCACTCGAAATGGCTCATGGCGGCGGCGTTTGCGCTCTTTGTCTTCAACCCGGCGCAATACGGCGACGCCGAACTTCGCCTGGTGCGCGCCGGTCTCTATACACCGTTGACGCTGGTGATCCTCGCATTGGTTTTTTGGTGGTTTCGGTTGCGCGACCATTCGTGGCCCTACCGCTTGGCGGTCGCATTGGGACTTGGGCTGACGCTTGGCTGTTTATGGATCACACGCGAAGAAGGCGTCTGGATCTTACCGGTTCTGGCCGCCTCTGGGATATTTCTCCTGACCACCCGCCTGCTAAAAGGATCCTCATGGCGGGCATTGATCAAATTGGAGGTCAGTTACCTTGTTGTTGCGGTAATCGCCGCTATGGCGCCGACGCAAATTGTGGCGTCGCTCAATGACGCCAAATATGGCGTTCGTGACGTTGTTGAGTTTCGACAAGCGGAATTCCTCGACGCCTATGGCGCGTTGTCGCGCATCAAACATGGCGAATGGCGACGTCGTATTGTTGCGCCACGCGAAGCCCGCGCCCGAGCTTATGCGGTAAGCCCAATTTTTCGCGAGTTGAAACCATATCTCGATGGCGCTCGGGGCGACGGGTGGGCGAAAACCAGTTGCCAAAACAGTAAACCTGATCCTTGTTTTGGCGAAATAGGCGGCGGCTGGTTTGTCTACGCCTTGCGGCAGGCGGCCGCTTTCGCGGGGCATCATCAATCGGCGACCAAGGCGCGAGCCTTTTAAGCGCGCATGGCGTTGGAATTGAATGCAGCGTGCGACGACGGGCGCCTCGAATGCAGCGCACATTACCGCTCCATGGTGCCATCATTTCGAACACACTACCTGGCCGACACCGCAGCGCGAATTTGGGATGCGGTTCGGTTATTGACGACTCTGGACAGCATTAAAGTCGCCGCTGGTCGCAGCACAGGGCCCCGCGTCGATATAGGCATCGTGTCCGAACTCATTGGCGTAACGCCCTTTCCGCGAGACCGCGCCCTAATATTTCGGGGCGACGTCACGACCGCCGGCGCCACGATTACCGCAATTTTTATGGACGGTGAGGTGGATAGCTGGCGACGCACCGAAATTGACGAACAAAACATCACAATCTCCGGCGCCAACAGATCGCGCGTCCGCTTTGATTTACGCACGTCTTGCCTAAACCCAACCTGCAACCTGGTTGTCATCGGCGCGCAAGGCGAGCTGGCGCGCGTCAATTTGCTGAAACTGACGGAACGAATTCAACAAAACGGGGTCACTATTCGGTTAACCAAAGTGTTGAGCCCCAAATCCTTTCGACCCGGGACAGACCGTACGGCGCGCGCCCTTTCAATCCTGCGCGGCGTCACCACCGCATACGCCGCTATCCTCCCCTACATGTCGCTCCTCGCCATCGTCGTTTTTGCGCTGTCGATACTGGAAACACTCTGGCGGCGCCGTCTGGCGCCACTTGTCGTCATCAACGCCATCCTGTTCATCACCATCGCGACGCGTATTACATTGCTATCCTATGTGGATATCAGCGCCTTCCCCGCCATCAACACGATTTACCTGTCGCCCGTCTATCCTGTGCTCTTTTTGTTTTGCGCCTTCGCCCTGATTGACGGCGTTCGGTTGGCTGCGTCGGTTCGATCTACAGGGTTCTCCCGTTCGTCGTGATGTGTTGGCGGATTTCGTCGGCGAATTCGACTTCGGAATCGTCGTCGGGTGCGTAGCCGATCACCTTACGCGCGTTGGCGATGCTCCAGAACCCGCGCGTGTTGTTGGAGACCCCGTAGAACACCTGAAACGGGATACCGTCTTCATTGCGGATATCCTCGGCCTCAATCGATTTGGCGTAGAGCTGCTGCATGTCGCGTTCGCTGATATAGCCGCCCAGATCGCGTTTATAGCTGACCTGATCGCCGTTGAAATCAGCCGCGCGGATCGGGCGGGGCGCGCCAACCCTGACCTGCACATTCTCCACCACCCGGCCCAGCCGCCCGGTCGCAAACATAAAGCCAAGATGTTCATAGGTCGCCTTGGCCCAACCGTAGAAATTGTCAGATAGCGGATAGGTTTCCGGGCCAATCGTATCAAGTTGGCCATTATGCAGCTTGGTTTCATACCAGTCCGCCGCATGGTTCGACGAGGTGACGACGACACGGCGAACATTCTCCTCCATCGCCAGGCGCATCACGTTAAACGCCATATCGACGCTCTTGCGCTCAACGAAATAACCTTCCACCGGTTCTGATCCCGGTCGGGATTCCAGCCATTGGCCCGGCGCGCTGGTTTTAACCCCAGGTTTGGTTGCGCGGACATTGTGCACGATGGCGTCGACGCCGCGAAAATGTTCGCGATATTTTTCAACGTCCATATCACTAACATCGACGTCAATAATATCGTTCGCATGGTCGCTCGGGCGCGTATCGAGCAACACAAGGTCGTATCGCTCCCGGAATGAGGGCAGGAGCTGGCGTGTAATTTCGCCGGATGCGCCGGTGATCAGGACTCGTCGTTTCGCCATTTCCGTTCTCTCCCCTGGTGCGCGGACTCGCTCCGCAAATATTTTTTC
>JBLHZD010000401.1:0-3305 GCA_047631095.1 Alphaproteobacteria bacterium | reverse complement strand
GCGCATACTCCAGATTTGCACATAATAACCTTACAAGGAATCCCGCTTCGGACTCCTTTGTTCCGGCCTATCCACTAGGAAACCTGTAGCCAAAAGTGAGCCAATGCGAAAGAAATTTGAAGTTGGGTTGTACAATAAGGACGTTCGCGCCGCGCTTGAAGATGGCGTAAAGCACAAACATCTGGACGACGAATGGGCCGATATTCACTGGATTGAGGTGGCGGCCACCGATGAGCAGGATGCGCAACGCCGCATACAAAGGCGATATAGCGAGCGCACGGGCTACGTTATCGTCGGCGTGCAGCCTTTGGAATAAAGGGCGGGTCATGCTCGCCTTCTCGTTGTGTAACCAGGAGAGAAATCATGGCCGTAATCGCCGTCGGTGGCATTCAGCATGAAACGAATACATTTGCGCCCACCAAGGCGGGTTTGCAGGCGTTCAAGATTGGGGGCAGCCGGCCGCCTTTGACCACGGGCCCGGATTTGTTTCCGCGGGTACAGGGTAAAAACCTGCCTATTGCAGGTTTTGTTGAGCAAATAGAGGCTTTGGATCACCATGCTTATGCGTTGACCTGGGGCGCGGCGTCCCCGTCCGATGTCGTCACCGAGGACGCCTTCGAACACATCGCGGGGCTTATTCTAGATGGCCTGCGTAGTGCGCCGCCATTTGACGCCGTTTATCTTTGTCTTCATGGCGCCATGGTATGCGAGCACCTGCAAGACGGCGAAGGTGAACTGCTGCGTCGGGTGCGCGATCTCATCGGACCGGAAAAGCCGTTGGTCGCCAGTCTTGATCTGCATTCCAATACGACGCCGGAAATGGTGGAGAATGCGGATATTCTGGTCGCTTATCGCACTTATCCCCATGTGGATATGGCCGATACGGGGGCGCGGACGGCGCGGCTTCTCGACGAAATATTCAGGCGCAACCGGAAGCCCGCCAAAGCATTTCAGCAAATCCCTTTTTTGATTCCTCTAAGTTGGCAATGCACGATGATGCAACCGGCGCAGGGCCTGTATGAGCGAATGGCGGGGCTAGAGGGCGGTGATGTATTGCATGCCTCCTTCACGCCGGGATTTCCTGCAGCGGATATTTATCATTGTGGACCCTCCGTTTTTGCGTATGGCTGGACTGATGCCGCCGCTGAGGAGACATGCAAGCGACTGGTAGATGACGTGAGCGGTCTGGAAAGTGCTTTTGCAGGCCAGATTTACGACCCTGACGCTGGGGTGCTTGAGGCCATGCGAATTGCAGAAAATGCGACGCGACCGGTCATCCTTGCGGACACCCAGGATAACCCTGGCGCCGGTGGCGATTCCAATACGGCAGGTATGCTGCACGCCCTGGTGGAAAACCGGGCGGAACAGGCCTCAATGGGGCTGATGATCGACCCGACGGCGGCGGAAACCGCCCACCGGGCGGGTGTCGGGGCGGAAGTGAATTTGAGTTTTGGCGGGCATTCCGGCGTGGACGGGGATGAACCCTTCGACGGTGTTTTCACCGTAGAGAGTTTGCATCACGGGCGTTTTGACGCCACGGGACCATTTTATAAAGGCGCTGAGTTCAACCTTGGCCCCTCGGCTTGTATACGAATTGGTGGCGTACGGGTCGTGGTTGCGTGCACCAAGGTGCAAATGGCGGATCAAGCCTTGTTCAGATTCGTCGGCATAGAACCGACGACGGAAAAAATTCTGGTGAATAAGAGCTCGGTTCATTTTCGCGCTGACTTTGCGCCAATCGCCGAAGAGATTCTGATCTGCGCCGCGCCGGGTCCGATGATCGCCGATCCGGCGAATTTGCCATGGACGCGATTGCGCGCCGGCGTTCGGCTCAACCCGCTGGGCCCGGTCTGGGGTGGGTGAGGGCCCGTTTAATCACTGCTCAACGTTCTTAAGGTGCGGCGCATGACTTTGCCGGTGGTGGTCATGGGAAGGGCGTCGATGAATTCCACATGGCGCGGGTATTCATGCGCGGCTAACCGGGTACGCACGAAGTTCTGAATGTCGGCGATCAGTGCGTTTGATTGCGTGTCGTCAACAGGCGCGGCGCCGTCCGCTAAGACGACATAGGCCTTGATCGCCTCCGTTCGTAATGGGTCTGGGATACCGATAACGGCGGCCATGGCGATTGCAGGATGCTTGGACAGACAATCTTCTATTTTGCCCGGTCCAATGCGATACCCTGCGCTGGTGATGACATCGTCGTCTCGGCTGACATACCAGTAATAACCGTCCTCATCGCGTTTTCCCAAATCTCCGGTGACGAGCCAGTCGCCGATAAATTTTGCCTGGGTCGCGTTCTCGTTATTCCAGTATCGAAGGAACGCGACCGGGTCGGGCGTTTTAATCGCAATGGCGTCCGTTTCGCCGTCCGGCAAGGGCGCGCCGTTTTCATCAGTGATGGCGACGGTGTGTCCTGGGATGGCGCGGCCCATCGAACCCGGTCGGATATCCATAACCGAGGCGCAATTTCCAACCACCAGATTGCATTCCGTCTGTCCGTAAAATTCATTGATGGTTAAATCGAACGTCGCTCGGCCCCAATCGAGTAATTCCGTTCCCAAAGTTTCGCCGCCGCTGCCGATTGTACGCATAGCGTAACGCCACTTGGCGGCCGGGTCAGGGACCTGGCGCATAAGTTTTAACGCTGTTGGCGGGATGAAGGCGTTGCGAACCTTGAAATCCGCAATCAGCCGAAAAGCGTCTTCCGGGTCGAATTTTCGCGCGCGGTGGGCCAAGACTGGAACGCCGTGATGGAGGGCGGGAAGCAGAACGTCGATCAGCCCACCGACCCAGGCCCAATCAGCGGGCGTCCAGAACAAATCATCCGGTTTGGGAAAGAAGTCGTGTGGGAATTCGACGCCCGGCAAATGCCCGAGCAGGGTGCGGTGCGCATGAAGCGCGCCTTTGGGAGGGCCTGTCGTGCCGGATGTAAAAACCAGTATGGCGGGGTCATCCGCCTTGGTGGCGACGGGGAGGAACGAGTCGTTTGCGCGGTCCAAGGCGGCGTGGAAACCTTCCGCCCCAACGCCAACGCCGTCGATAGACAGGATTGATTTCAAATCCGGGAGGTCGTCACGGATGTCAGCCAGTGAGCCTGTCCGATTAACTGTGTAAGCGGCCATGTTATAACCTCCAATGAGGGAGTTTCAAAACATGGTTATCAAGCAAGAGATTATCGACGAACTTTTATCCGATTATAAACATCCTGAGGATCTGCTCGGCGACGGGGGTCTTTTCAAGCAATTGAAGAAGGCGCTTTTGGAACGGGCGTTGAACGCTGAGCTGAGCGATCATCTCGGCTA
>JBLHZD010000400.1:0-3321 GCA_047631095.1 Alphaproteobacteria bacterium | reverse complement strand
TCTTTGTGGCGATAAGCTCACAATGGCGGAGTTCCCGGCGGGCTCTTTGACATATCGTTGGATGAACTGGCCGGATTCACGACCGTCGCATCCCAATGTCGAGGCCTGGTACAACCGCCTTGCCGCGCGTCCTGCTTTTCAGGAACATGTCATTAAGCCAAACCGCAAGCGGTGATGCTTTTACTACTGACGGCCTGACGCTCCGCCCGCGCCAAAGATTATAGGGCGCCGGAGGACGTTAGGTCGCGGTAGTCTTGTTCCAGTCCCGCGATCAGGGTTTGCACGGTATCAAGATCGGCCCTGCTGTATATTTGACGAAATATTTCACGGCCCTCTTCATTCGAAACCTGTGTGCGGAGCGGGCTGTATATCGCGTCCATAAGGATGTGGAATTCCTGGTCGCCAAAGTTCCAGGATTTCTCCTGCTCGTCATGGGTCGGCGGCATGTGTGAATCGACGACGTCAATCATCCAGTTGCGCCGTTTCGCCATATCTGAAAAAAATCGGGCGGCGAATACCAGGACATTCTGAACGATCAGCGCACCCGTCTCATTTTCATTCACATTATCCCAGGGAACGATGCCCGTTAGCGGGTTTGTGACGCTTTTAACAAGAGCTTCGGCGCGTTTATCCAATTGCGTGTGTAGGTCGTCTCCGAGCATTTGTTGAATTCCAGCTAGAAATCCCAGAATGATGCGCCGGGAAAGATGGATTTCCTGTTTCGATGGGATGTCACGGTCGGGGAATAGATCGGAGAACGATTGCACAAGCAAACGATCCAGATGGAATTTTCGATTGTTGCGCCACCGCATCGCTTCGATGATTTGTACGCAACTCCGCCAGGTTTCATCTATGGATTGTTTTAGGAAGTCGCTCTGAAAATCATTGAAGGCTTTGCTCGCCGCCTGTAATTCTTCTATCGAGAGGCTTTCGCCTTTGTCGGCTGTCAGGCCAATCAAATGCGCCAACAATTTTTCGTTGGAATCGCGGACTAAATCGCCAATTTTGTCCGCGCCGCCGCGAGTGTCTTGCTCTGGATGGATTTCCTCAGTCAATGAAGTAACTTAACTCCTTGATTCTCAGTTCCCATTGTGGTGCTAGCTAAACGAGTTGGGTGGTGCTACCTAAACAGGTTGGGTGGTGCTACCTAAACAGGTTGGGTGGTGCTACGTAAGAACGCTGGAAATACTTCCATGAGAATACTCCGTTACCGTATTTTTTGCTAGAGACAGGAACCCAACGCGCAATAGCAATGCGCACGGGCGTTGATTGAAAGGAAAAGGGCGGCATGACCGATCGCTTGAAAATTGCACTGGCGCAACTGAACCCCATTGTCGGGGATATTGATGGCAATGCGGGTCGAATACGCGCGGCGCGAGACACCGCGAAGGATGCGGATTTGATCGTGTTCTCCGAGCTTGTCTTGAGTGGCTATCCGCCGGAAGACTTGGTTCTGAAGCCGTTTTTCCAGGACAAGATCGAAGCGGCGGTCAAGGCGCTTGCGTCCGAAACAAGTGACGGTGGGCCCGCCCTATTGATTGGAACGCCTTGGCGGGAAAACGGCGCATTGATGAACGCCGCCTTGCTGCTGGATGGCGGTGAAATCGTGGCGGCGCGCTATAAGCGCGACTTGCCTAATTATGGCGTCTTTGATGAAAAGCGCGTGTTCTCGGCGGGACCGATGCCGGGGCCTATTAATTTTCGCGACGTCCGCATTGGCGTTCCGGTTTGCGAGGATATCTGGTCGCCGGATGTCTGCGAGTGTCTACAGGAAAGCGGCGCCGAGTTTTTTCTCGTGCTCAATGGCTCTCCCTTTGAGACTGACAAACATGGACAGCGCCTGCAGCACGCCGTGGCGCGGGTGACGGAATCAGGCCTCCCGCTGGCTTATGTGAATCAGGTTGGCGGTCAGGATGAGCTGGTCTTTGACGGCGGTTCTTTCGTTCTGAACGGCGATCGGTCCCTTGCGGCGCAACAGCCCATGTTTCAGGAAGATATTCAGATAACCGAATGGAACCGCACCGCGACCGGATGGTCGGTGGCGCAGGCCAGCCGGACCGAGCATCCGGAAGGATTGGAAGCGACCTACCGGGCCATGTCCCTTGGGCTGCGGGACTATGTAAACAAAAACGGATTCCCCGGCGTAGTTTTAGGCATGTCGGGCGGAATTGATTCGGCGTTGACGGCGGCGGTCGCTGTCGATGCGCTGGGGCCGGACAAGGTGCATTGCGTGATGATGCCATCGCCCTACACCAGTGAGGACAGTCTCGAAGACGCCGCCGCCGCTGCGAAAATGCTGGGCGTTCGGTTGGATACTGTTGGTATTGGCCCCGCGATAGCCGCGTTCGACCAAATGCTGGCGCCTATATTCGGCGACCGGGCGGCGGACATCACGGAAGAAAATATTCAGGCGCGTAGTCGTGGTCTGTTGCTGATGGGCATTTCGAACAAGCTGGGCGTTATGGTTTTGACGACCGGAAACAAATCAGAAATGTCAGTCGGGTATGCGACATTATACGGCGATATGTGTGGCGGGTTTTCCGTGCTGAAAGACGTTTACAAGCTGGACGTTTTTGCGTTGAGCCGCTGGCGCAATGAGAACATGCCGGCGGGGCTGGCAGGCCCGGATGGTCTGGTCATGCCGGACCGGATTATTACAAAGCCGCCCTCGGCGGAACTGCGTCCCGATCAGAAAGATGAGGATTCGTTGCCGCCCTATGAGCAACTTGATGACATCCTGAGTTGTCTGATTGAGCATGAAATGGGGCTCGTCGAGATTACCGAACGCGGCCATGCGCCCGAAGTGGTGCAGCGAATTTGGCAGATGCTTGATCTTGCGGAATACAAACGCCGCCAGGCGCCGCCCGGCGTTAAACTGTCGAGCCGCGCGTTCGGGAAAGATCGACGATATCCGATCACCAACGCATTTCGAAAAATAATCTAGGGCGCGCGTTTCGACGTCGGACAGTCTTGGCGTTGCGACGGCCCATCTTCAGGCGGGCCGGCTGGACGATGCGCTGAAGGCCGCCAGAGCGGTTCTGGATGAAGATCCCGCTAACATGGCGGCGATGCTGCTTTGCGGCCGCGTATTGCGGCGCGGCGGGAAAAATACAGAAGCCATTGGCATCTACAATTTGATATTGGCGCATCTTCCCGATACTGCTGAGGCCTGTGGCGGGCTAGGAGCGGCGTTCGGGATGCTCGGCCGCTATGACGAGGCGGTGTGGTCCTCCCCCAAAGAAATGGTCCACCCGTATAGTTAGGAAAGGGAGGATCAAAGATGGCGAACAAACAGCACAAACCGGAAGAAATTGTAACCAA
>JBLHZD010000399.1:0-3347 GCA_047631095.1 Alphaproteobacteria bacterium | reverse complement strand
GCTGACTGCAACGGCGGATAGAACGCTGGAGGCCTTGGTAACCCTTATGCTTCCCAGATTTTCGTTGGCTAATCGTGCCACACTCCTGTCACAACGGAAGCTGAATTAGCTTTGATTCGGAACCATTGGGGTGTATAATTAGTCCTCTAACATACTGATTTCATGTGATTATGCGGAGCATTCAGCGGGAGAGCACTACGTTGACATCGTAGGGGTCACAGGTTCAATCCCTGTCGCGCCCACCATTTAAATCATGGGCTTAGCTAGAAATAGCTGAGCCTTTGTTTTGTATACCCCACCAATACCCCACTATACGTGATGTTTAATAGGCCTTTGTTCCTGTCAATGTCCGCCCGTGCCCAGCACCAGCCAGGCCATCCTAATATAAAAACGTTCGGCTTCCTCTCCTGGCAAGGGCTGCCCAGGGGGCATTGGGGTGGCCTCCAGCGATAGAGAAAGGCCCCTCTTCAATTTCTACAATATAATGTCAGGACGGGTTCGAGGTATGTATCCGTGCATGTAAGTCCGCTCATGGAGCGCATAGCGGAAGTCAGAACGACGAGTGTTTGAGGCTCGCTTTTGATCGAAGCGGCCATTTCTAGACAACACGTCCGCTGGACTGTGCTACGATAACACCAGCATGCAGCGGATGGAGGCCTGCGCCACCGCCGATGCCCAGCGTTAGGCCACATAATTGGAAATCCCGTGTACCCGCGCACCTATTTCGGGACAAGTCCAATCCCTTTTCGGACTCTTTTGTTCCGGCCTATCCACTAGGTACAATGCGCTCAATAAGGGTCTAAAAATCTTCATTCAAAATTTCCAATAATTCGTAAACGTTAGCGATCATCCCACGGTGGTAGATCACCGCATTATTATGTGGGCGGCAAGTTTTTGGGGATGTGATGACGATCACTTTGTTCGGCCATCTTCCACGCGTTGCAGCAAGCGGTGAGGACGGTAGTATGATTTTCAGGGTGACTCATAAGGAATGGGGCGGTTATGAAATTTGGCGTCAGTTGCGGTTACATCAATGAGATCGACTATATCGTCCAGGCCGAAAACCTTGGCTTCGATTGCGCCTGGTTTACCGATTCCCATCTGATCCGCTCTAACCTTTGGGCGACCATGGCGGTGGCGGCGCTGAAGACGAAGACCATACAGCTGGGCTCCGGGCTGGCGATCCCCGGGCTTCGGCTGGCGCCAGTGGCGGCGAACGGGATCGCCACGATCAACGGATTGGCGCCAGGCCGCGTGTTTTTTGGCACGGGCACCGGCAACACGGCGATGCGCACGATGGGGCAAGCGCCGATGCGCATCAAGGAATACGCTGAATACCTTCGAATCGTGCGCGGGCTGCTGCATGGTGAAGAAGTGGATTATACGCTGAACGGCGTGACCCATCCGGTCCGCTTTCAGAATGTCGAACTCGACTACATCGATATCGAACACAAAATTCCGATGATGGTTGGCGGCTTCGGTGAACGGTCGCAGGCGCTGGCGGGCGAGTTTGGCGACGGTTTGATCACGGGCATTCCGCGCGGTGGCGCCGTCCCCGATGCGCTGGCCAATGCGAAAAAGGGCGCGGATAAAGCGGGCCGGTCCATGGACGGATTCCAGACCTACGCGCTGGCGAATTTGTTGATGCTGGAGCCAGGCGAGACGTTGCAGTCGGAGCGCGTGATCGAGGAATGCGGCCCCGCTATTATGGCCAATGTTCACTATCTGGTGGACTTTGTGAAGGAGACAGGTTGACAGCCGCCGGCGTTTGTCCTGCCGATCTGGGACGAATACATGGCCTTTCACGAAAGTCGCGATGCAGCGACGCGGCACCA
This sequence comes from Alphaproteobacteria bacterium, assembly GCA_047631095.1. Classification (GTDB taxonomy): domain Bacteria; phylum Pseudomonadota; class Alphaproteobacteria; order UBA8366; genus JABJJH01. Next base: position 1,512 of record JBLHZD010000399.1, on the reverse strand, counting down.
GAAATTACACGCCAGCCATTACAGCTATCTTGACGCCGATGAAGCGCGTTTCATCACGCCGGAAATGATTCAGAATTTTTGTATTGCAGGGCAGCCGGAAGAGATCGTCGAGCAGCTTCGCACGCTTGAAAAACAAGGCTCGAACGCGGTCTTTTTCAGTCTGCCGCTCGATAAAATGTATCGACAGATCGAAGAATTTTCGCGCAACGTCATGTCCAAAATGTAGCGACCGGGCGGCGATCAAATATAACAAAAGGGGTGGACGATGAGTTACGAGGGCATTCTCTATACAATTGAAGACGGTGTTGCGACGATCACCTTGAATCGTCCCCAGGCGATGAATGCGTTGACGCCCGGCATGGAAGCCGATTTGCATCGGGCCTTTGACGACGCCGATGCCGATCCCGATCCCGATGTTCGGGTCATTATCATGACGGGGACGGGCGCCGCCTTTTGTTCGGGATATGATCAGGGGCCCAGCGATACCGGCCGCAAAAAAGGCGACCCGACCGGGCAATCAATCGCCGATTATCTGGAATCGTTCCAGCGCAGCGACAGCAAGCATGTGGAAAAATGGACGCATATGTGGAAGCTGGGCAAGCCCATCATCGCCGCCGTAAACGGTTGGGCGATGGGCGGCGGCTTCTGGTACCAACTCGCGGCGGATATCACCATCGCCTCGGACAAGGCGGTGTTCGCCCAGCCCGAGGTGCGCCATATTTCCAATTCGAGTTATCTGTTCACCGCGCTGTGCGGCTGGAAGGCGGCGATCCGCTGGACCCTGACCGGGGATCATTTCGACGCCGAGGAAGCGCTGCGCATTAACATGGTGAACGAAGTCGTGCCCCATGACGAGCTGATGACCCATGTCCGCGCGCTGGCTGCGCGCATCGTGCTGACGCCGGAACCGGCGGTCCGGCTCAACAAGGCCATCGCCATGCAGGGACTACAAGCGTCCGGCGTCACATCGGCGCTGCTGGTGGAGGGCGCGCTCGCCGCGCTGGCGCATTCATCGCACAACGAATATCGCGAAAACTGTTTGAGGTGTAGCGGACCGAAGGCGTCCGGGCGTATCTGTAAATGCGCGACGGCCCCTACCAGCCGGAACCGATGGGGCCGCGTTCAGAAAAGGGCCGCGCGGCGCGGAAGGCGGAAGAAGACGGCGGTTGAGCGCCTGATTTCGAGCGCCTGATTTCGAGTGCGGCGAATCCTTATTCTGCGGCGTGCGCCACAAGCTCTGTCGTGCAGCGACGTAATTTACGCAGCTTGGTAAAGTCATAAGCGCGACCGCGATGCAGGGTGCATTGGTTGTCCCACATGACGACGTCGTTTTTCGTCCATTCGTGGCGATAAACGAATTGGCGCTGGGTCGCGTGCTCCAGCAGGTCAAGAAGCAGCATTCGGGCTTCGGCGGTGGCGACGCCGTCGATCTCTCGGGTGTGAACGCCAACGAACAGGGATTTTCGACCCGAGTTTGAAACTGTATGCACGATTGGCCAATGCACTGGGGGC
>JBLHZD010000398.1:0-3351 GCA_047631095.1 Alphaproteobacteria bacterium | reverse complement strand
TGACCGTCGGCGCATTGATCGGCATGGCCGCACATATCGAAGGCAAAGGCTGCAGCATTCTGGACATGACCGGATTAGCGCAGAAAGGCGGCTCGGTCATCAGCCATCTGCGCATCGCACCGTCGCCAGACGATATTCACGCCGTCCGATTGGCGTCTGGGGGTGCGAACGTGATTATCGGGTGCGACATGGTCGTCGCGGCGGGACGCGACGCCCTGTCCAGTATTGCGCCGGGCGAGACCCACGTGATCGTCAACACCCATGAAACCATCGTCGGAGATTTTACGCGCAACCCGGATATGGAATTCCCCACCGATAAGCTTGAAATGACCATTGCGGCGACTGCTGGCAAGGATCACGTCAATTTCGTCGAAGCAACTCGCTTGGCGACAACCCTGTTGGGCGATTCCATCGCCACCAACATGTTCATGCTTGGGTTTGCCTGGCAAAAGGGAACGATTCCGTTGACGCTCGACTCAATTCATCAGGCCGTAGAATTGAACGCCGTTGCGGTCGACGCCAACAAACGCGCCTTCCTGTGGGGCCGACGCGCAGCGCACGACCTCGCCGCCGTCGAAAAACGTGCCACGCCGGAAACAACGTCGCCGATCATCGATATCGCCACCAAATTGGAAGACATCGTCGCACGACGCATCAGCTTCCTGACCGAGTACCAAAACGAAGCCTATGCAAGGCGATACAAGGATTTTGTCGTCGCGGTGCAAAAAAATGAGTCTCGCGCCTTGCCGGAAGGGGAAGACTTGACCCGCGCGGTCGCACGTTATTACTTTAAACTATTGACCTATAAAGATGAATACGAAGTCGCGCGGCTTTATACTGACACCGGGTTTATGGATAAAGTGAACCAGGCTTTCGAGGGGGACTTCAAGCTGAACTTCCATTTGGCGCCACCGGTCCTCGCCGATCGCAATCTGGACACCGGCAATCTGGAGAAAAAGTCGTATGGCCCCTGGGTCATGCGGGCGTTTGGCGTATTGGCGAAATTAAAAGGCCTCCGCGGCACCGCCTTCGACCCCTTCGGGCGTAGCGCGGAACGACGCAGAGAACGCCAATTAATCACCGATTACGAAAGAACTGTTGGAGGTTTGCTGGAGTCGCTTTCGGCTGAAAATTACGAAATCGCCGTAGATATCGCAAGCATTCCCGAACAAATTCGCGGCTATGGCCATGTGAAGGAACGTCATATCAAAGACGCCAAGGCGTACGAAGCCGATCTCTTGAACGCCTTTCACGACCCAACGCGGCGTCTGGATGCGGCAGAGTAGAAGAGATACAGTTACTTAATACTCGTTTAGAAATTATCAAGCGTGCCCTCAAACCGTGTTGAACGTCGATTAACTGCAATCCTCACCGTCGATATGATGGTGTATTCGCGCCTGATGAATTTGATGAAATAGGCACGATTGAACGCCGGCGAGCTCATCGACATGAGCTCTCTAACCTACATCATGCCCAACGCAGCTTTGTAAGTATCCAAAATGGCTTCAAGTTCCGAGCGATCATTGCTGTCCATTTTCCGCAACCTGATAATCTGGCGCATGACTTTAACGTCGAATCCATTACCCTTGGCTTCGGCGTACACCTCTTTGATGTCTTCCGCCAACGCCGCTTTTTCTTCTTCCAGCCGTTCGATTCGTTCGATCAACGACCGCAATTGTTCGCCCGTAACGCCACCGACATCCGCCATGAAACCTGTACTCCCCGCATGTTCGCCATTTTAAAGAGATCAACAGCGACGCTTTTAGCAGGAATGCGCATCCGTTCAAAGACCCATTTCGGCTATACACTCGAAAGATATTTCTTAATTTATAGGATCATTAATACTCTTCAATACAATCATATATAATATATATTTCATCTTATACATAAAGATTACAGGGCCATCCTCACCATAGATAACCTCGATAACATCATTCCTAACAAAGAGGAATATCGCGTCTTCGTTAACCCCCCGGCGCAATTTTCCGCCATTGCGCCGGCAGCTTTCGAGAGGGTCGTCGTTCCCAGTCGATATAGGCGAAATCCAATGCTTCGATGAAGGAGGCGAGGATTTCCTGATCTGTGACGGGCGGCTAACCAGCATTCCCGGGGAAACCAATATACCATGGGGCCATTCAACAGCGTCGCCAGCGGCAACACCGCAGCTAATTCCGCTCCCGACCAAACGCATCGTCCCAGACAACACACCGCCTAGGGCGCGGTTCCAGCCCACACGGCATATTTCTAAACGGCATAGAACACGGCGACGGATCCCACCCTCTTAGGGCACCGGCTTAGTGACCATCCGGATGGCTGACCGCCAACTTCGCTAATTTGTCTGGTGAGGCCACGGACTGGTGTTTGTCCTTCCACTCGCCGTATGGCATGCCATAGACAATCTCGCGGGCATCTTCGTAGCCAACTTCCACACCCTTTTCCTCGGCCGCCGCCACGTACCATTTTGACAGGCAGTTTCGACAAAACCCAGACAGGTTCATTAAATCGATATTCTGCACATCGGTACGTTCGCGCAAATGGGCCACCAGCGTTCGAAACGCGGCGGCTTCCAATTCAGTGCGCGTTTGGTCGTCAATTTCAGGCATCGTTTTCCCTCAGCAAATAATCTATCACTGCTTTAGGCCAATGGCGTTGAAATTGCGAGTCCTGCGTTGTGCCACTTACAACGAATTATGAATTAACCAGACATAATAATGCAAATTCTAAGCGTCGTTAAAACCGGCCATGAAGACACCCGGCACCTGCTCAGCGGCCTTCTGGAGGATCACCTGGCCTCGACTAACGCCTATCGGTAGTCCCTGGCGCAACTGTTGTGCAGTGATCGCAGCACCGTCTTGTTTGCCGAAAAAAACGTCGAATCCCTAATATTTATTATAATTATCTTCGTCCTAGAGCTACGGTATCCGGTAGATTCCGCTTAAATTGAAGAATTGACCGTGGACTCCCGGGCGCGCGGACGAAGACTCGGCGTATCCTTGGCCAACGACACCATAAACGCGGCAAGGTCTGAAAATTGTCGCGAGATTTATCTCTATGCACGCGAACAGAACCAACCGTTCTACGAAGGTTTGAAATTCGAATATACGCGGCGGAAATTACAGTTGAAACTACTTTGAATTAGGCCCTACGGGAATAGTATATTGAAATTGCTGGGCAGTTGGTCCAGAAAGTTAAATAACGCTCATCCATTGTCTCAATTTCGGGCTACCTCATTGGCGGAAAACAACTGGAAGACCACGACATGAGACGGCTTCACCGTACGAAAATTGTCGCGACGCTCGGCCCCGCCACCTCCTCGGCAAAGATGATCGGCGCACTGTTTGACGCCGGTGT
>JBLHZD010000397.1:0-3353 GCA_047631095.1 Alphaproteobacteria bacterium | reverse complement strand
ACCAGCCCTGCACCTGCTCGCATCCGTGGCTGCGCAGAAATCTGTGCTCCGCCTCCGTCTCCACGCCTTCCGCGACCACGGATAAATTCAAATCGCGCCCCATCAGGATGATCGCCTTTACGATGGTGGCGTTTTTGGGGTCATGGATCATCATGTTGACGAAGGACCGATCGATCTTGATGCCGTTGACCGGGACATCGGTGAGCAGACGGAAGGTTGCGAAATCGGTGCCGAAATCGTCGATCGTGATTCGAACGCCAAGGTCGCAGAGCTGATTGATGACTTCCGCCGCAGCGCCGGTGCGATCCATCGCCACGCTTTCGGTGATTTCCAGTTCCAGCAATGCAGGTGAAATACCCGCTTCCGAAATCGCTTCCGATACGATGTCGAGCAGACCGGAGCGTTTAAATTGCAGCGCGGATGTATTGACGGCGATCGGGATGGCGGGCAAGCCGAGCGCTTGCCATTTTTTGATCTGGGCGCAGGATTGGCGCAACACCCAGGCGCCAATGGGCTGAATGAGGCCGGAGGCTTCGGCGATGGGGATAATATCGCTTGGCGGCACCATGCCGCGATCCCGGTGGCGCCAGCGCAGCAGCGCCTCAACGCCGACGACTTCGCCGGTTTCAAGGTTCAGTTTCGGTTGGTAGTGCAGTGTGAATTCGTCGCGCTGAAGCGCGAGGCGAATTTCATGCTCCATTGATTTGAAGGCCTGTTCCCGGGCGTTCATCGCATCGTCAAAATAGCGAAACGCGTTGCCGGATTCCAGTTTCGCTTGGTAGAGCGCGACGTCGGCGTTCTTTAACAAAGGTTCTGGATCCGTGACATCCGCGCCCAGAAAGCTGATGCTGATACTGACCGAAACATAGATGTCGCGCCCGTTTAACTCGAAAGGCGCCTCGAAGGCGGCGACGATTTTATCTGCGACCCGCGTTGCGCCATTTTCTGTTTCCAGGTTGGTCGCGATGATGGCGAATTCGTCGCCGCTTATACGCGCGACGGTATCGGTTTCGCGCACGCAGCTGCGCAAACGGGCGGCGACTGATTTTAAAAGCGCATCGCCAGCCGGGTGCCCGAACGTATCGTTGATATCCTTAAAACGGTCGAGATCCAATAACATAATGGCGACGCTGCGCTGATCGCGCCGGGCCTGGGAAATTGCGTTATTGAGGCGATCCTGAAACAGCGACCGGTTGGCGAGGCCGGTCAGCGAATCATACTGCGCCAGATCGATGAGTCGTTTCTCCACGCGTTTTTGACTAATGCCGTAGCGAATGGCGCGGGCAAGCTGGTCCGCAGTGATGCGATCCTTGACCAGATAATCCTGTGCGCCGACGGCCATGGCGCGAAGGTCAATTTCGGGGTCGTCCTGGCCGGACAGCAGGATGATCGGCGCAATACATCCTTGCGCATTGGCTTCCTGCACCATTTCCAGCCCGTCGCGGGCGCCCAATCGATAATCAACGAGATAGACGTCATGTTTGGCCGCAATCAAAGACTCTAACCCGTCTTCCCAGACCGGCGACCAATCGACTTCGATATTGGCGCCGTACACTTCCTGCAACAGCTCTCGCGCCAGGATAAAATCATCCTCATCGTCTTCCACAATCATGACCTGGGGCGTACTCATCATGGTCTGTTCCCGCCTATGATCTGGGGATATGAACAATCCGCAACCAATATTCGGTCACGGTGCTCAATGTTTTTACGAATTCATCAAAAGATACGGGCTTGGTGATGTAGGAGCTGACGCCAAGATCATAGGTGCGGGAAATATCTTCCTCTTCTTTCGATGTCGTCAGCGCAATGACGGGAATGCGCCGCAATTCGGGATCCATTCGGATTTCCTTGAGCGCCTCCCGGCCATCTTTCCGGGGCATATTGAGATCCAGCAAAATTAGTCCCGGCATGAAATCGTCGGACCGACCCTCGTATTTGCCACGCTTGAGAAGATAGTCCATCAGCTCTACGCCATCTTCCACAAAAGTGATGTCGTTGGAGACGCGCGCCTCTCGCAAACATTCTTCAATGAGCAACCGGTCATCGGGGTCATCGTCGGCAATGAGGATGTTAATGCGTCGGTTATCTGGTTTCATAAAAAGGAGTCTCCAGCTTCAGTTTTTCCGGTGTCCGTATTCACGGTGGCGTGGGTCGTGGGGAGCGATAGGTAAAAGGTTGAACCTTGTCCGGGGACGCCGGTGGCGGATATGGTTCCGCCGTGGCGTTCAGCGATTTTTCGGCAAATCGCTAATCCGATACCCGTGCCGTTATATTGGGTTCGGCCATGCAGGCGCTGAAAAATTCCGAAAATTTTCTCCGCATATGCGTCGTCGAACCCAATGCCATTATCCGCAATGGTTATGTTACAGGTCGGGGGCTGGGAATTTTCGAACCCGGTCTCTGATTGAGCGGGACCCGGATCTACGATTTGCCCTGATATTTTAATTTCCGGCGCGACGCCGTCCCGTCGATATTTAAGTGAATTGCCAATTGTATTTTGAAAAAACTGGCGGAGTTGTCGGGGATCGCCTTCAATTTCAGGCAAGGTTTCGACATCGATTTTAGCGCTGCAATCCTCGATCACGACTTCCAAATCTGACAATACGCACCGTATCAGGGCATTTAAATCAACGCTCACAAAGGGGGCGGCTTTGCTCGATACGCGGAAAAATTACAAAAGGTCGCTGATCAAAACCTGCATGCGCGCGGCCGCATCTTGCATACGGGCAATATAATCCAGTCCCTTTTCGTCGAGATCATTGGCGTAACGACTCCCTAACCGGTCACCGAACGCCTGGACCTTGCGCAATGGTTCCTGCAAGTCATGGGCGGCGACGGACGCAAACTGCTCAAGCTCCGCGTTGGAGCGTTTTAGTTCCCGAGCGACCTTTACGGCGGCGTCTCGATGGCGGCGCAGGGCGGCTTGCGCGTGTTGTCGTTTCCGTTCGACTTCCGTCTCAGCGGTTTTATCGCGCACCACGCCAGTGAACATACGCTCCCCCGCGATATGCATCTCGCTGATAATCAGATCGATGGGAAAGGTGGTGCCGTTTTTTCGTAACCCCATCAGGTCGCGTCTTGCGCCAACCACAGAGGACTCTCCGGTTCGCTTGTAGCTGGCGACGTCCTTGTCATGGGTGTGGGCGTATTCCTGGGGCATCAGCATCTTGATGTTTTGGCCGACGACGTCGCCGGTGTGATACCCAAACAAGGTTTCGGCGCCCGTATTGATCAATTGAACAGTACCTTGCTGGTTGATCGTGATGATGCCGTCCGCGACCGATGCAAAGACAGCGCGCAATCGCCGTTCGTTTTGCCTGGCGGTGATTTCCGCCTCTTTGCGTACGACGATT
>JBLHZD010000396.1:0-3353 GCA_047631095.1 Alphaproteobacteria bacterium | reverse complement strand
GGCGGCCACCATCGGTGATGATGTCAACATGCTCTTCAAAATAAGACATAGGCATATGCTCAAGGATATCCTTGAGCCTCCTTTCCTATGTCAGCGTGTCCGGTTCAAATGGTGGCCAGTCCACCTATGGCCTATAACGCATCTACACACACCCATTTGAGCGCAGGAGAAACCGTGGCGAATGAACGAACGCTGGACGACGTGGTTCGTGATTGCTGGCGTCGCCTGCAACAAGGCGCACGCGATCCGGCTTCGCCGTTTCGCTATCCAGTCGTCGCGACACACGGAATCGCCCAGGCTGGCGCCGCCATTCCCGCCGCCCGCGTTGTCGTGTTGCGCGATGTTGACCCCCTGTATCGTGAATTGACCTTTCACACCGACCAGCGATCCATGAAAGCAGCCGAAATTGACGCTGTACCGCGTGTCACCCTGGTGTTTCATGACGCCGCCGCGCGCGTGCAATTGCGTGTCGTCGCGCACGCCGTCATTCACGCCGACGACGCAATCGCCGACGACGCCTGGGCCGCCAGCGGCCCGTCCAGCCGTCATATCTATCGCGCCAAACGCGGGCCCGGCGCAACGATCGACGCCCCTTTTGCCTGGGATGAAAGCGCAGGAGATGAACGCCCAAGAGATGAAAGTGCAGGGGATGAAGATTCGCCTGACGATACGAATGGCGACGCAGGACGGGAACATTTCGCCGTTATCCGTTGCAAGGCGCTGTCGCTGGACTGGCTGGAGCTTTGCACGCCCACGCACCGGCGCGCTGTGTTTCAGGCGGCGGGTGATCGTTTTTTGGGTCGCTGGGTCGTCCCCTGACGCATTTTAGGACAATGCGCCGTCTGAACGCGCGATCCTGTAGCTGATCATGCGCGGTTCGTAATTCACGATGAGCTTGATATACTGTGGAACAAACCGCATTTTTACTAATGTTAATGCCGATGATTTGGACAAGGAGCGGGCGATGAACAATCTGTTTGAAAAGCTGCAGGCGAAAGCAAGATCCGGTCGGAAACCCGTTGAGCCCTCAGCGCTGCCCGTAAACCCGACAGAAACGGTAGATTCCAAGCGTAACGCCGAAATGAAAGCGGAAGCCGCTGGCGACGCCCAGCGCGCCAAGGCTCTTGAAGCGGGCGAAGAAGCGCCCGAAATTGGCGGCCCAAAGGGATTGGAGCCAACCCGATTCGGCGATTGGGAAAAATCCGGACGATGTGTTGATTTTTAGCCCTCTACGGGTTCACATTTTAGGTCATTTTTGAATTTATTAGGAATAAATATCCTTTTTATTTACAAATTCCTTTAACTGATGCAATTTACAGACTGACATTTAACAAATATTAACGAAGGGCGTATATCTTTAGTATTAAGTTAAATCCCCGTCGGTTTGTGAGTTCGATCATGGAACACGCCATGCGACGCTTTTCGGTCGCCAATTTCACCTTTTGGATTTTTGTCGTAAGCCTCGCCCTGGCGTCGCCGCCGGGCGCGCTCGCTGCAGAGCGCCGGAGCGCCACTCTGTCTGGCCCCGTTACGGCCCAGGTGCTTCGGGTCATTGACGGCGACACGGTGCGAGTCCGCGCAACGATCTGGCTTGGTTCGACCGTGGAAATTGACGTCCGTCTGGCCGGTATCGACGCCCCGGAAATGCGCGGGCGATGCGCGCGGGAAAAACAACTGGCCGCGTCCGCCCGCGACGCCCTTATGTTCATGCTTGGCGATGGTCCCGTGGCGCTGCGAGACGTACGCTACTGCAAATACGCAGGCCGCGTTATCGCCCGCATTGTCGCCCCCGATGGCCGGGACGCATCAGAAATTCTCCAAGCGAAAGGCCTGGCTCGTTCTTATCACGGCGGCAAGCGCACCCATTGGTGTGACGCCTAAGACCGCATAGCCGCGCACGCCGCTCCTATCTCGGCTTACTTTTTCGACCTAATTTCCGCTGCAAAGCCTTCGCGATCTTCTTCGACTTTCCGAACGGCGTCACGAAGCGCGTACGGCCTTTGGTCGTATTTGCCAGCCCAACTTATAATTTCCAACATAACCGGCGCCAGGTCGCGGCCTTTTTCAGTCAGCGTATAGATAAAACTCCGCTGGTTGTCCGGATCCCGCGCCTTCTCGATAACGCCCTCGGATTCCAGGTGCTTTAAGCGATCCGCCAGAATATTCGTCGAAATACCTTCATCGGCCTCCAGGAATTCGCCGTAGGTCTTGTTGCCCTTCAACATAATTTCGCGAATGACGAGCAAACTCCACCGGTCCCCGAACGTATCGAGGCCGAAAGCGATAGGGCAGCCGGACTGCCGCTTCTTGTTTTCATTTCTCATTTTTAAATAATAAATTTTTCACTTGCATAACACAAGTCAATTACCTGAATACCCAGTAACTTGCTTTTTGCAAGTTATTTTAACGCCACACGACGCAACACGATATGGAGTGCAAAATGAATAAAACCGACCCCATAAACAGCGCGAAGACACGCAAGCCGCATAGCCGCCGCACCGTCTTGGGCCTTGCGGCTGGCGCTGGGGTCGCCGCTCTGCTCGGGGTCGCGCCATCTCGCGCCCAAACAACAACCCGCTTGCTTCAAAAAGGAAACACCATGTCACAAAAAGCGTTTGTCTATACCGAACTTCAAATCTCTGTTCCCTTCGCCAAAGCGCCGTGGCGCGATGTCAGCGCCACTGTAAAGCTGGCGCCGGGCTTCCTCAGCAAAACCTGGTTCTCGGGCGTCGGTAACAATTCAATCGGCGGCCTGTATTCCTTCGATAACATCAAAAACGCGCAGGAATTCGTCACCGGCTATTTTCCCAGTGAAGCCAAAAAATTCGGCGTCGCCCACAACACGCGCCTGTTTGACGCAACCCTGGTGAAGGACGCCAGTCTCGACATGGACTCCCCGCACTTTGGCTTAGCGCCAACCCAAGCGCCCGGCGCGTTCGTCTACACCGAAGTGCAGGTAAATGTGCCGTTTGAAAAAGCCCCCTGGAAAGACCGCAACCCGGTTTTGAAACAGCAGCCCGGCCTGATTTCAAAATTATGGTTGAGCGGGCTGCACACCAACACGCTAGGCGGCGTGGACGCTTTCGACACGCTTGAGAACGCCCAGGCGTTCGCCATCAACGACTTCCCCAAAACCGCCGCGAAAATGAATGCGGCGTTTTACACAAGGGTCTTCGACGCAACGGCCAGCGAAGACGCCAGCCGCAGCACGAATTCACCCTATTACGCCTAAGAGTCCGTCCGGAAAGTTCATGCGTTTAAACAAATCTTTCTCATCATCAGACGAATTGACGCCAAGAGAAGGAAGGCTCGGGCGGTTCTGTTGTGGTTTTCAAAATCTTTGGCGAGACGGC
>JBLHZD010000395.1:0-3369 GCA_047631095.1 Alphaproteobacteria bacterium | reverse complement strand
GACGGTGGTTATACGACGCATTAATGGTTTGTGTTCGGGAGTTTGCCTCCCCGTTAGCGCCGATATACGATATCCGCACAGGTGGCGGTTGATGGGAATAGTGGTTTGACCGCAAAACAAACCCGCAGGAGAAGGGATTAGCATCGTGAGCGTTTCAATTCGTCAAATTCATCCGCATTTTGTTGGCGAAGTCGACGGCGTGGATTTACGCAATCCCTTAGGCGCGGCGGATGCGGCGGCTCTTGACGCTGGCATTCAGAAGTACGGCGTACTTGTGTTTCACGATCAGAATATTACCGACGAGCAGCAAGTCGCGTTTAGCCGAAATTTTGGCGATCTGGAAATCCCCGGTTTCAAAAGCAACATCACCAAGGTTAAGGAAAGGCGTCTGGGGCCGGAAATGGCGGATGTTTCGAACCTGGGCGCGGGCCAAAAAATACTGGCGCGCGATGATCGCCAACGGATGTTTAATCTGGGCAATTTGCTTTGGCATTCGGACAGTTCGTTTCGCGCTGTTCCCGCCAAATACTCCCTTCTTTCCGGACGTCAGGTGCCTGAAAAAGGGGGCGACACCCAATTCGCCGATATGGGCGCCGCCTATGATGCGCTTGACGATGAGACAAAGGAGGAAATTGACGGCTATATCTGTGAACACTCCTTGCTGTATTCCCGTGGTTTTCTGGGCTTTACGGGACTATCTGACATGGAGGCGCAAAGCTTCAAACCCGTGCGGCAGCGTTTGGTCCGCCGCCACCCGGAGACGGGCCGCAAGTCTCTGTACTTGTCAGCGCACATAGGCAAAGTTTTGGGTTTGCCGGTGCCGGAAGCGCGGCTTCTGGTTCGCGACTTGACCGAATTAGCGACGCAGCCGGAATTCGTTTACGCCCATAAATGGCGTCAATATGACCTCGTGATCTGGGATAATGGCCAGACCATGCACCGCGCTCGACGATTTAACGATACGACTGAAGCGCGCGATATGCGCCGGACGACGATCGCCGGAACCGGACAGACCGTCGAACAAGCCGCTTAATTCAGAGAAACTTCTCATGGGCGGGGCAGTCCCGGCGGCGCCTTAATCGTCGTCAGGGCCCCGGCGTTTGATACCCGTGTAGGGCGCGCCATCCCGATGGGTGTAGAGCGCAGGTTTTCCATTTACGTTGGCGACCATATCGATATCTGAATAATGCCCGACATCGTCGCTGAACCGGGAGCCGATCTCGAGGATCAGGGCGTCATTTTGGGATTGGTTTTTGAGGCAATGGCCCTCAGTGTCGCCCTCCTTGAACCCGGCGGCGTCGCCCGCGCGCAAAATCTCTTCCCCGTCATCTCCCTCCAGAACAACCTCCCCTCCAGAACATAGATAAATTCGTCAGTTAAGGTGTGCCAGTGCCGCTGACCGGACCAGGCATCCGGGGGCAACCGCAATAAATTTACGCCAAACTGGGTCAGACCCGCAGGGTCGCCAAGTTTCTTTCGCTCTCGCGCTCGACACGGCAGATCAAAGGGAGAGGGGTAAAGTGTCCCCGCGACAAATGGAATTTCAGTAGGGTCTATTCGCTTTCCCATAATATTTCCTTTTCTGGAAGCAGGATGGCCTGACGCCAAGGTATCGCCGATAGCGGCGCCGGGACATCGATATTAATTCATCTGAAAAAGAGAAACCCTCACCACAAGAGCGCTTGAGTCGCGCCGTATCGAATTTAATATGTCTGTCAAAAGGAGACCGCTTTGCCTGTAAAACTGATCCAATTACGCCCATCGTCGATCATCTCTGCGCATCGAGGTTTGAACATCTGGATGAGGCGACGATCAATGCGGCGAAAAAGGCGGTGCTGGATACGTTTGGCGCGGGCCTCGCGGGAAGTTCTGCGCCCATGGGGAAGATGGTGTCGCGGATGGCGGTTGATCAGGGCGGGAAGGCGACGAGTACGTTATGGGTCACTGGAAACCGCATTCCGATGCTGGAAGCTGCCTTTGCGAATGCGATTATGGGACGGTGTCGTGAACTCGATGACGTTCATGAATCGTCGCCGCGCGCCAGTATGGGGCATGGCGGGCATGTGAATGTCATGATTGTTCCGGGCGCTTTGGCGGTGCTTGAGGGTTTGCCAAATCCCGTAAGTGGGCGCGACCTTATATCCGCAATCGCAGCGGGCGGCGATCTCATTCCCCGCCTACGCATGGCGGCGGGCGGCTCCGGCAGCATTGGGTGGGAAGGTCCGACGTTGGGCCCCTTTGGCGTTGCGGCTGCAGTCGGCAAACTTTGGAAGTTCAACTCCGGAAAAATGGCGAATGCGATGGGGGCCGCCTATGCGCATTGCGCCGGTAATATTTTGTCCACCAGTGATGGAACATGGGATGTGTGGCTCAATGCAGGCGTGGCCACGCGGGCTGGTGTGCTGGCGGCCGAACTGGCGCGCCATGGGCACCAGGGCGTTCATGCGCCTCTTCTGGGAAGCGCTGGGCTCTATCCGCTCTATTTTAGGGGCGAATATCATGAGGAGGCATTGCTTTCGGCGCTGGGTGAGCATTTTGAAAGCGCAAATGTCAGCATCAAACCGTATGCGTCATGCAAGGGCACTCATCACGCAATTCAGACGGCGCTGGAGCTAAAAGAACAACATATGATCCAGGCGAACGAGATCGCGCGCATTGTCGTGCGGACCTGCCAATACAAAATGCAGATGGTTGTTAACGATAGCGCGCGCGTGGTGAAGCCCGCGCCGACGAGCACCAATGAAGCGCAATTCAGTATGGCGTTCACCATTGCGATGGCCTTGGTCAAAGGCTCGGTTTTTGCGGATATCTTCTCCGACGACGCGCTTCAGGGCCCGGAGATCCTTAGGCTTTTCGCCCGAACGGACATCTCGGCGACGCCTGATAAGGACGCCCTGCAAAAAACTGAAGGATACCCGCCCGATGATGTTGAAATACACATGAAGAATGGCGCTATTCATACGGGGTGCGCGCAATTGGTGACGGGGCATCCGAAAAGGCCGATGAATTTCAATGAAGTCGCGGCAAAATTCTGGCGCTGCGCCGCCATGTCCGAGCGAACATTCCCAGATGATGCGTTGGAAAAATTTATCTCAACGGTCCGTCGGCTGGAGGATGTTGCAGATGTTCGCTCCCTGATTGGACAGTTGCATACAGCGTTGCGTTGAACGTAAACGGGTTTGTTAATTTTACCGTGTGAGGCCCCGTTAGCCATAAATTGCGCATGTGATCACGCCTGACCCTTGCCACTCGGAGATAAGTGTCCGTCCGAAAAGTTCTTGAATCATATGAGTCGGATGTGATTCAAGGGTCTTACCGCCGAATGGAGGGCAAGGCTAATGTGGACATCAGAAAACCGAGGTTCCTATG
>JBLHZD010000394.1:0-3373 GCA_047631095.1 Alphaproteobacteria bacterium | reverse complement strand
TGACAAGCCAGATATATTGTATTGGTGTGGGCCAGGCCCAATCGAACAACGCGACGATGAGCGTGATAGGGGTCATTAAAAGATACATATAAGCTGTAATCGTTATGCTTGAATCCGTGCGGCTCATAATTTTGATGACAATAATCGCCGCAGCCCAGGCGAGCGCGGAGCCAAGGACATAAAATTCGCCATGGCCAAACGTCGCCGTATTGGGCTGAAGGATCATCAGTGTGCCGACGAAGCCTGCCAAAATTGCCGACCACCGTCTGATGCTGACCCTTTCTCCCAGGACGACAATGCCAATCAGGACAGCGAAGATTGGTGTTGTAAAATGCAACGCGGTGACCGTCGCCAATGGCACAATGGCCAACCCGAGAAAGAAGCCGAAGGCGGACATCGTTTGAAATAGCGCCCGGATGACATGAAGGCCTAAATGGTCGGTGCGAAAGATCGTCAAGCCGGACCGCATCATCCACGGCATGAAGAATAATAGCGCGGTCAGGGTTCGAAAGAAGACGATTTCCAGCATTGGCAATTCAACCGCCAACATCTTCACCATTGAATGCTGGAAAATCATAACCACGGTCGCCCCCATCATCAGGGCGATACCGATCAAATTTTCAGATAGTTTTAGTTGCATAAAATTGGGGCCATTTTGGTCAATTTTCATTGATAATTTAAATGTTGGTGAAGGAACGGAATTTCCGATGCACTTAAATAATATAGATGGAAGGTTTGTAGGCTTCTTGCTTGATTAATCCCGATGTAATTGATCATTGTGATATTTGTGTAATTTAAGGAGGGGGGATACGAAATCGGATAAGAAACTATATGAAAGACTTGGCGGTTATGGACAATTTTTTCTCGCGTTGTTGTCGACGATAAACTGCGACGGTTTCGGGGTAATCGGGGGGAAGACGGTGCCGTCCGAGAAAATAGCTTCTCGTCGATTCTCTATGCGCTACGTCGGGCGGCTCCTTGTTGTATACGGGGCGAAACATGACATCCGTTCAAAAGGGCTGCGCATCGCCGAAGAAGACTGGACGCGCGTCGGCGGATATCTTGCCGCCACATTGGGTTCCTTTAATGTACCAACAAAAGAAAAAAGCTAAGTTCTTGGGTTCATTGAAAGCCTCAAGAGCGGGATCGCCGAAGTCACATGGTGGCATGGAGATAGACTCGTATCAAAATTTTTCAACACTCTAATGATGTACAAATATGAAGGACCGACGTGATGCCGCGATTACCAATTCCATCTGATGCCGAACCGTTCGAGGAAGAGACCCGTGCCGCCGTGCGCCACATCCAGCAGACCCGCAAGAGTATGCCTCCGCCGAGCAGTTATCTGACCTATGCCGGGCAGGCTGGTGGGCTGTTGTCAGATTTGGTTGAACATTTGCGCTATCACACGTCGTTGACGGATGCGGAAACGGAACTGGCGATCTGCACGGCGGCGCGCGCGGCTGACGGTGCCCATATTTGGAGCGCACACGTCAAGCTTGGTCTGAAAGCGGGCGCACGGGAAGAGGCGTTTCATGCCATCGACACCTACGCGCCGTTAGATGATCTCACTGCAGACGAGGCGCTCATCATCGGCTTCGGACGGGAGCTTCTGGAATCGCCACAGGTCAGCGACGAAACGTTTGCCGCCGTGCGGGCTCGCTACGGTGAAAGAGGTCTCATGGAGATAACCGCGGCAATGAGCGTGTATATGATGAACGCAACTATTCTGCGGGTAATGGACCACCAGGCGGCGGCTGACGCGCGGCCTTTGACCCCACGTTAGATGCCTAAGGGGCCTGACCGGTAAGCATAGATATGACACTAGGCGGGAAAACCCTCTCATGTTTGAAAAACTGACAGCGTGTACGAGATAGAAACCTAGCATTAAAGTGGGAGAGAATCATTCAAGAGATCGTCAGTTCGATTCCGTCCGACTGCAACATATTTTTCAAAGAAATTTGGACCGTCGATTGTTAGGGTCGCTTAAACCGTGGGGCCATCGCCCGCTACGGTGGTGCGGATCAATACGCGGGGCTGCGTAGAGAAATCCCAGGGCGGCGGCGATGTACGGCTCGTGTATTAGCCCACATGACGAGATCATGCGCGCGCCAAGCGTGGCGGCAGACGAATTTGGATTGCGTTGCGTGGTCGGATAGTTCCTGCAGGAAGGCGTTACTTTTCGTCGCGGACCATCCGACGGTTTGGGCGGCGTGCGTACCAATATACAACGCCTTGCGGCTATTCTTTGGGTGAGGTCGAACCAAGGCTTGATGTGCCGGCGCCAGGCGTTTTTGTTCGCCTTCATCGACATTCTTATCACTGCCTTTTTGGCGTGACTTGATGATGTCGTGTTCTACGACGAGGCCACCGGTGCGTTGCTGCATACCTGCGGACAGGGTGTTCCAGGCACAGCGGAGATCAGCGAATATTGTTCCCCCACCCGTGGGCGGGATGATGCGCGCGGACAGGATGGAGGCGTAGGTTGGTACGGGTTTAAGGAACTGTCCGAATGCCAGCGTTCCGTACCGGGCTGGGACCGTTTATCCCCGGAGGGGTGAATTTCCTCTTGGTGTCGACATTACCGATATAGGAAAGCTCTGGGCCGCCCGATCCGTCGTCCGTGTTATAACGGATGCTGGTTTCCAAGTCGCCGAAGCCTTTGGAATAGGCGATCTTCTGGGCGTCATCGATGCCCTGACCCGGCAACACCAATACACCATGTTCGTCAAACGCGGCTTGAAGAACGCCTTGGTCGCTTGCGCTGATGGGATTTCGTAGATCAACGCCGCGTGCTTCCGCCGCAAAGGATGGGATCAGGCTGGCGATGGTTATTGCCATTTTGCGTTCTCCCCTTAAGCTGTGAAGCGTCGGTGACTTTAGGGGGGTGTCGGGCGATGGGCGGGTTTGAGGCAATTCATGTGGTGCTTGTGCCGGGGGCGGATGCGTTGGCGTTTAAGGCGGATATTGCCGCTGCCGCTGAGCGGGGGGTGCCCGCGTATGTGGTGAATTATGACCCGCCGCAGGGGCATCCCATCGATGATTGCGAGGCGTATTACCAAGCAGTGTCGACGCGGATTCACGTCGTCGCCGCCGATATTCGGGCGCTGGCACCGGATGCGCGAATTTTCGCGTTTGGCCGGAATTTGGGCGGCAGCATACTCGCCTATCACGCCGCGCGGCCCGATAAGTTCCGGGAAGATTTTCAGGGATTGGTGATGATCGGCGTCATCCCAGAATTAAGCACGTTCCGCATCCACGGTGATCACTCTTCGGCTCAACGGTTTAGGGATTCGCTTTCCGGACCCACCGAAATTGCGCGGATCAATGATATTGCGCCCCTGGATATGACGGCGTCGTTGGCCACACACCC
>JBLHZD010000393.1:0-3377 GCA_047631095.1 Alphaproteobacteria bacterium | reverse complement strand
ATCCTGAACCATGAGAAGGTTCAGCGCGCGAAACCGCCGGGCCCGGATTGCGACGGACTCAACGAGTTTGCGATGCCCGGTCGCTTTCGTCAGAAAGTCGTCTGCGCCTTGCCGCAAGGCGTCCAGCTGGCTTTCCTGTTCAGTTTCAGATGAAAAGAACACGATGGGTATCCCCGTGAAGGCGTTGTTTTGCCGAATAACGCGGGCAATCTCCAGGCCGCTGCAGCCCTCCATATACAAATCGAGGAGGATAAGTTCGGGCGTAAAATCTAATATTTTTTCAACCAAAACCAAAGGATCGGAGGAGATGTCGACAATCATGCCCGCTTGTTCAAGGATGATCTTGTTGAAGCTCGCGACATCGGGATCATCGTCGACAATGAGGATGCGATAAGGATGGGCTTCCCGTTTTTCCGTGAGGTCGTCAAGGATATCAACGATTTCAGCGGTGTTGAACGGTTTCAGAACATAGGCGTCGCAACCGGCGCGTACGGCTTCCAGACGCGCCTTCGTGCTGGCGTTTTCAGAGAGAAAAATCAGCGGTGTTTTTGGTTTCGATGGCGCGTCGCTTGATTTTTTTTCCTGTGAAAAAAGATGTTCTTCGCCAAAGAAATCATTGTCCCAGATTATTGCGGAAACACCCCCGTTTTCCAGTATTTCCGTAAGTTTACGCGGCGATTCAAGTCGTTCCAGTTGAAAGCCAAAATTCGATAATTCGGATTCAATGCGTTTCGCCTGAGTGGGATCAGGTTCGATCAGGACAAGGCGGTCAAATTTGTTGATCTTATGTTTTTCAGTGGCCGTGGCGTCCTCTTCGAATGAGGGGGAGACACCGGCCGCTTCACGGAGCTCAACGAGAAATTGTGTGACCTGACTTTGAATCTCTGCGGAGACATCTTTGTCACGCGTCAGCGCCACCTGTGTAAGCTGCTCCAGAATAGAGGCGAAATCGCTTACTTCATCGAAACCGAAAGTCGCACCCGAACCAGAAAGTTTGTGCGCGTTTGCGTGAATGGCCTTTAGAATGTTTAGGCTGTCTTCTTTGTCGCGCGCCACATTGAGTGCATTCGCCAGTGATTCGATTTCGTCGAGTTGCGCCGGCAGCCGGGCGGCGTAATCCTCGCGTATCTTTTGGACACGTTTCTGGAATAATCGATCCGAATCATTCATTATAGGGTCGCTTTTCCAATCGTTTTAGGTTGTCGGCGCGCCTCGGAGACAGGTGCGATGGAGTAGGCGAGGGTGCGTCGAGGCGTCAAAATTGGGATCTGCGCGGTGTAACAGGCATCGATTATCCCACATGAGAAGGTCGCCGGATCGCCATTGATGCCGGTACACAAATTCTTGCTGGGTCGAATGCGCCTCCAGCGCTTCAATTCGCTCGCGCCCTATATCCATTGGTGCGCCTTCGATGTGGGACGCGTGCGTGCCGATAAAGAGCGCGATACGACCGGTGTCCGGGTGCTCGCGCGCAAGCGGATGGCTCATGGGCGGTGCGTCATCTTTTTCGGCCTGGCTCATCTCCCGGTCAATATTTTCTCGAGACAATTCCCAGCTATGGATCACCTTGAGGCCTTCGAGATCGGATTTTTCGTCGTCCTTCAATGTATCATAGGCGGCGTACATATTCGCGAAACAGGTGTCGCCGCCATTAGGCGGCAACGTGACCGCGTGCAGAATGGTCGCCATCGACGGCGCAGGTCTGAAGGATTTGTCCGTATGCCATTGCGTTGATTTAACGACTCCACTCGGCGCGCCCTTTTGGTTGAGATTGGAGACGATATGAACCATGGGATGATCGCTGTCGCCGCGATTGCGCAATGTGTGCCGTTCCAGTTCGCCGAATTGTTGGGAAAATGCGACCTGTTCGTCCTTGGTGAGGCGTTGATCGCGGAAAACCAGCAGTTGATGCTTCAGGAAAGCGTCCAGCACCACGGCGCGCGTCGCCCCATCCAACGGTTTGGCGAGATCCAATCCGGTCACCGCCGCTCCCATGAGATCGGACAGCGGCTCAATCGAGAAGGATGTCGTTTTAATCTCGCTGGTATCTGACGTTGTTGGCATCAAACCTCACTGGAAAAATTTATTCCGCCCCTATAAATAAGAAACAGGACGGTCTTGGAAAGCGCCTGGCATGTATTGCGCGCTATCCCTTATGCGTCGGGGGCCAAAGCCTCCAGAGCGTTCCAGTCCGGCGTCGCGGAGCCATCGGGATTGATGGGCTGGATACAGACATGGGTTGCGCCAGCGTCATAATGGGCTTTCAGCCGGGTCTTGATAGCGTCGGCGTCACCGGAGACGACCATCGCGTCAAGAAACCGGTCGCTGCCGTGTCCCGTTAATTCATCTTCGCTGAATCCGAGGCGCAGCCAGTTGTTGCGGTAATTTTGCAAGGCCAGGTATCGGGACATGCTGTCGCCGGCGACCGCTTTGGCCTGCGCCGCATCAGTCGTCATGCAGATTTTTTGTTCAACGCAAAGCCATTTGTCGTCGCCCAGAATTTCCTTGGCCATAGCGGTGTGATCCGGGGTGACGCAATAGGGCAGGGCGCCTTGGGTCGCGTCGCGGGACAGGGCGAGCATATTGGGGCCAAGAGCGGCCAGTACGACATTGCGCGACAGCGGCGTCACGGCGATCTTGGCGTTGTCCATCGCGTCCAGATAGGCGCGCATGGTCGAAACAGGTTTGCCATAATTATGCCCGCGTTGCGCTTCGACGAGGGGGATATGGGAGACGCCCAATCCCAAAACGAAGCGATCATCATAGAGGCAATTGAGCGTGTTGTGCCCTGCCATCGCAGTGAGCGCGTCGCGGGCGTAGATATTGGCGATGCCGCTTCCCAGGACCAGTTTACTGGTTTGGCCAAGCATGAAACCGGCTAGTGAAAGTGATTCATAGGACAGGGATTCCGGATACCACAACACGTCGTAATTTAATCGCTCCACGCCAATCGCCAATTCCGCCACTTGCGGTTTGCTTAGTCCATTGGTGGGAAACCAAACGCCGGTTCGGCCCATATCCATTGCAAATATCCTTAATAAACTGGTTCCAGAATAGAAAACGCCGCCCGACGGGACGAATCCCCTCGGGCGGCGTCATCGGTTTCGCCCTTACGTGTGCCAGGCGTGTTCTTGCGGCTTACGTCCCGCTTTCGGATCCAGGATCACGTTGACCAGCGCCGGGCCGTCAAAGGCCATAGCTTCGTCCAACGCGGCTTTCAAATCCGCAGGGTCGTTGACAAGGATACCCTTGCCGCCAAACGCTTCCATCATCTTGTCGTAGCGGGCATTTTTTACGAAGACGGTTGTCGCGACGTCTGGACCGCCGGTGGGGTTTACGTCGGTTCCCCGATAGATACCGCCATTATTGAATACAAC
>JBLHZD010000392.1:0-3380 GCA_047631095.1 Alphaproteobacteria bacterium | reverse complement strand
TGGCTGTTCGCAATCCGGTCAGCGACGCGGTTTAGGATTGGCAGTACGAAGGCCGCCGTTTTACCGGTGCCGGTCTGCGCCGTGCCCAGAACATCGCGTCCCTCCATCATCGCTGGAATGACTTTGGACTGGATAGGAGTCGGCTTGTCGTATCCTTCGGCTTGAATGGCGCGAAGGAGGGTCTCGGCAAGGCCGAGTTCATTGAATTGAATCAAGAATATACTTTCATTTTAAGCCGCACGCCGAATTTTCGGCAAAAACATGCGCGGCGTCGTGTTCTTATTAATTGGGAGTTTGCTTGGACCGTCCGCTCGGCTCATACGCAAATTTGCGAGGCCTTGGCGCGGCAGAGAAGTTGGCAATTCGCCCTGTTGACGCTCATCGTCAACGAACACCGCCGATGCTTCAAATTTAATCCATTTGCGGTGAATACGCGGCCTTATACACATAGCTGGGAACAAAATGCAAACAAAATCGACTTCGCACAGGACCGGCGCAGAGTCGGCGCAGAGTTGGCGCGAAGACAGCACAGAGACCGCACAGGGCCAGCGCGAAGACAGCCCTAAATCACCGCGCCGCACAATACGGCGCCACGCTCATTTCGCCACCAGCACATTTTCCAGCGCCGCGCCGACAAAGACAGCCCCTTTCCGGGTTACGGACCGCAAATAAGCCTTATTCAGGATTGCGCTGGAAAAATCAGCGCCGGAGAGGTCTGCAAACCGCAAATCGCATCCTGTTAGGTTCGCGGGCATCTGACGGTCTGTCGCCGTCGCCGTATTTGTGCGAAACGCCATGGGCGACAACGCGGCGTCCTTCAACGTCGCATGCATCAACGTCGCGCCCGCCAAATTCGCACCGCGCAGATCGGATCCGGTGAAATCACTCCCGTTCAAATCCGCCCCGGATAAATCCGCCAGTGACATTTGCGCGCCAGCCAGGGAGACGCCGCTCAAATTGACGCCTTTAAGGCTAACGCCGCTGAGATTCATGCCAGACAAGTTGAGACGGCGTAAATCAGCGTCCTTTATGACGGCGGGCGCTCCCCGCTTTCCTTGTGTTTCGGTCCACATCGCATGACCCGCGATCATGTCGCGGTAGCCGTTGGTCTTTATGGCGTCGGGTTCGGGAATTGCGGTGTCGCCCAGGGTCGCCGTCTCGAAAGAGACGCCGTCGACAAACGCCTTTTCCAGATTGGCGTCGGTGAGATTCACATTGCTCATCACCGCGCCTTTCAGATTGGCGCCAGATAGATCGCATCCCCCCATATCCGAGCCCGAAAAATCGGTGCCGCACAGGCTCGCCCCGCTGAGATCGGCGCCGGTGAGATTTGAATCCTGCATCCGGACGCCTTCCAACATCGCGTCCTGAAACGCGGCGCCCACGGCGCTGCACCGGTTCATGTTCGAATTCCGCAGATTGGCGCCGCTCAAATTCGCGTCGTCCAGCATGCACATACTAAGGTCGCTATTGACGATATCGCTGCTGGAATCGCCGGACATCTTGATCAGCGTTCCTTCGCGGAGATCTGCGCCTTCCATATTGGCGCGCGTCAAATCTGTTTTACGCAGCTGGGACCCCCGCAGGTCGGCGTCCGTCAGATTTGCGCCGACCAGGTTGGCGGCCAAAAAATTGACGCCGAACAGGTCAGCTTCGCCTAAGTCAGCCCCTTGCAAATTCGCGCGTGTAAAATCGGCGCCGGTCAACTTCGCCCGGGTCAATATTACGCGCGGGAGTTGGGCGACGCGCAGGCTTTGCATCGACAAATCCGCCCGCTTGCCACCACTTTTGTTGGCGAGCCAAAGTGCATGGCTCTTTATCATCTCGATGGCCTGTTTCGGCTTCATAGGTGTTCCACCTGATCAATCGATCCGTTAATACGCCGCCAAACAAACAAATTCATTCGAGCCTTGGCCCCGGTTTCAGCTAAAAATAAAAAAATATAGGCACAGTCCTAAAATTGAATTAATGGCGCGGGGTTTTGTCGCTCATACGACCAGATTTTACCGCTCATTCTATATGCAACGTTATTCCAGCAGCTTTTCAATCGCGGCTTCAAAACCCGAATCATCCCAGCCTCTGGGTCCTTTATCACCCGCATAGGCGATCTTGCCAGAGGCATCGACCAGGAAAAGACGCATCGGCAAACCGACATATTTCCGGTCGATATCGTTGTCGACGCCATCGATGAGCATCGGCATGTGTAAATCCAGGTTCAACTGGCAGGACGCCGCCGCTTCGGTGCGCGCCTGATCCGTCGTCGGTTCATCAATAATAATGTTTTCGACAAGATTCTCCGGCACCTGCCATCCGTCGCCCGGATGGGCCTCGCGAATATAGACAATGTGGAACGCAACCTGGTCTTTGTAGCGGGCGTACAATTCGTTAAGGCGCACGGCCTTACTTCGAAAAGGCGGTCAGGTGTAAGAGCCGAAGACAAGCCCAACCGGGCGGCCCTGCAATTCCGAGAGACGCACCTGCTCGCCCGTTCTGTGTTGTCCGGCGCCCAATTCATTCGCCCCCAGCACATCGGCGACAAAATCAGGCGCCAATTCGCCAACTTTTGGCACCTTTTCCTCACGCGCCGCCTCCCGCGCCATATGAGCGTCGAATTCCGCCCCAGTAATGTCGGAAATTTCCAGCCAAACCCCTCGTTTCTCTCCCCGGTCCATGGCCGCGTATTGTTCAAGGGTAACGGGGATATTCGCCGTGTTCTCACTCATGCCTGCTCTCCCGGTTTGCGATGCGCCGTAGAGGCGCTGTCACGGTCATGGTATGGGCAATCAGGAACAGGAGTCCAACGAGCGCGTAAGAATTTATGTAAAAAAGCCAAACGGGCTTGACCCATATCAATGTACGTCGAACACCAAATGGCGATAGTGACGCCATGTTGAATATCAAACCTGAAACCGTCTGCCATGTCATTTTCCGGGATCGCCAGTTGCAAGGCGGCGTTCCCGCGACATCAAACGACGATGACACGTGGGAACCCCCAAAGGATCCCACTGACGTGGAAATTTTGGACCTGAAAGGCGCCGGCGAAGACCCCGCGCCGGACCCGGCCTATGATGAACTCGTAACGTTCATCAATGAATTGCCGGACGACCATCAATGCGAACTGATCGCGCTGGCGTGGTTGGGACGCGGCGACGCTTCCCGCGAGGAATGGGAGGCGCTGGTGGAACTGGCCCGCGAAAGACGCACCGGCCACACCCACGAATACCTGCTCGGCATGCCCCTGCTCTCAGACTATCTGGTCGAGGCCCTGGCCCTGTTCGACATCGCCTGCGAAGACTTCGAGGACGAGCACCAGTAGGCGAAAGTTCCGTCAGGGGTGTAATTCTGTATAGAAAATGGCCTGCTTGCTCACATGGAAGGGA
>JBLHZD010000391.1:0-3383 GCA_047631095.1 Alphaproteobacteria bacterium | reverse complement strand
GCGACCGCATTACCTTGCACATCGGTAATCGTAATCATGGTGTTATTAAACGTCGCGTTTACGTGCGCAATACCCGACGTAATGTTCTTACGCTCGCGACGACGTACGCGTGTGGTAGCCTTAGCCATTACCTGCGTTCTCCAACTACTTCGTTACTTTTTTCTTGCCTGCAACCGCCCGCGCCGGTCCTTTGCGTGTCCGGGCGTTTGTGTGCGTCCGCTGCCCACGAACCGGCAGTCCCTTACGGTGACGCAGTCCACGATAACAGCCCAAATCCATCAGGCGCTTAATGTTCATCGCTTTTTCACGACGAAGATCGCCTTCAACCGTATAATCCTGATCAATCGCCTCGCGAATGGTCAAAATTTCCTGATCGGTCAGGTCCTGGACCCGCCGTTCATACGGAATATTACACGCCGTGCAGATATCTTTGGCTTTGGTGCGTCCAATGCCGTGAATATAGGTCAAAGAGATAATGACCCGTTTCTGCGTCGGAATGTTCACGCCTGCAATGCGCGCCACGCCACGTACTCCTTCAAGTTATGAGAGGCCTTAACGGCTTTTCCGCACAGCCACGACTTGCCCCGCACCTACAAAATAACCACACTCCATCGGGCGCGCGATTATACGTAAATCCGAAACACTGTCAATCACTGTCCGTCGCTAAGGATTATCTCCAATTCTTTTGTTACAACGTCCATATTTCTGTCACCATCAATCTGCACCAATAATCCTTGCTTTGCGTAATAAGGCAGCAAGGGCGCTGTTTGATCGTGGTGCACCTTCAACCGGTCCCGGATTGTATCTACCTGGTCATCCGGTCGTACGTCAAATTCGCTGGATCCGCATTTATCACATACATCGTCCTGCGCCGGGCGCTTGAACAATTTATGATAACCTTCGCCACATTTGGCGCAGGCGAACCGACCGGTTAATCGATCCATCAAAATTGAATCGTCAATCTGAATTTCGACGACCTTATTCACTTTTTGATCCCGCTGCGCCAACATAGCGTCCAGCGTTTCGGCCTGATTGGTATTTCTCGGAAACCCGTCCAACAGCACAACAGCGTCCGCATTGCTCTTGTTAATCTGAGACGCAACGACTTCTACAACGACTTCATCGGGAACCAACTGGCCTGCTGTCATGAACGACTTCGCCTTTGCGCCAATATCGCTACCGGCCGAAATTTCGCTCCGCAACATCTCGCCTGTCGACAGGTGCAATGCGCCGAGGCTATCTCTGAGGCTTTGCGCCTGAGTCCCTTTTCCCGATCCTGGCGGGCCAATCAAGATGGCGATCATCCGCGCCGTCCTCGTAACTTGGATTTTTTGATCAGACCTTCATATTGATGGGCGAGCAAATGAGAATGTATTTGCGCCACTGTATCCATCGTCACCGACACAACAATAAGCAGGCTGGTCCCCCCAAAATAGAACGGCACGGCGTATTGCGTAATCAGGATCTCAGGTAAGATACAAACAACCGATAAATAAGCCGCACCCAACACCGTCAGGCGGGTCAATACGTGGTCCAAATAATCCGCTGTATTTTTACCGGGACGAATACCGGGAATGAAGCCGCCGTATTTTTTAAGATTATCTGCTGTTTCTTCGGGGTTAAAGACGATCGCGGTATAAAAGAACGCGAAGAACACGATCATCGCAATATACATAACCATATAAAGCGGTTGCCCATGGCCCAACAGCGCGGTCGCTGTGGTCAACCATTCAGGCCCCTGCCCCCCGCCGAAACCAGCGATGGTCAGCGGCATCAACAGGATGGAACTGGCGAAAATAGGCGGAATAACCCCAGCCGTATTAAGCTTCAAGGGCAAATGCGACGATTCACCGCCAAACATTTTGTTGCCCATTTGGCGTTTCGGATACTGAACAACCAACCGACGTTGCGCGCGCTCAAAGAACACAATAAACGCGATCACAGTAACGGACATCAAAAGCAGAAAGATAATAAAGATTGTCGACAACGCCCCGGTGCGCCCCAATTCAAGCGTCCCGGCCAACGCGGATGGCAGATTTGCGACAATACCGGCGAAGATTATCAGGGAGATGCCATTGCCGACGCCGCGTTGGGTGATTTGTTCACCCAGCCACATCAGGAAAATCGTTCCCCCGACCAATGTAATCACGGTTGTTGCGCGGAAAAATGCGCCTGGGTCGATAACGGCGGCGCCGATGGACCCACTCATGCCCTCCAAGCCTACCGAAATACCGTAACCCTGCACTGTCGCTAACAACACAGTGCCGTAACGCGTATACTGGTTGATCTTTTTCCGTCCGGACTCGCCTTCCTTTTTCAAGGCCTCGAGCTTCGGCGACACAGCGGTCATCAACTGCATGATGATCGATGCGGAAATATAGGGCATTATGTTAAGCGCGAAAATCGTCATGCGCCCCAAAGCGCCGCCCGCAAACATGTCGAACATTCCGAGAATGCCGCCTTGTTGCTGGCTGAATATTTCGCGCAAAACTACCGGATCTATGCCTGGCAGCGGGATGTAGGTTCCCAGTCGATAGATAATAAGGGCGCCGAGAGTAAACCAGATACGCTGCTTCAGCTCCGTCGCTTTGGAAAAAGCGCCGAAATTAAAGTTGGAAGCGAGTTGTTCAGCCGCGGATGCCATTACTTACAATCCTGTGAGCGTGACTTATTAAGCCGCGTCGTCTTTAGCGGCGCCGTCGTCCGCGTCTGCCTTGGCGGGCTTCAGGACGTTGATGGCGCCACCGGCGTTTTCAACGGCTGCAATAGCGCCTTTGCTCGCGCCGGCGACAACAATATCTACTTTGGTGGTCAGTTCCCCTTTTACAAGGAGACGGACGCCATCTCTCAGGCGACGAAGAACACCGGCCTCGACCAACGCTTCTCCGGTGATCTGTCCACTGGCGTCAATTTTTTTGGCGTCAATGGCTTCCTGTAACCGCCCGGTGCCAAGTTCGACGTAATTCCGACGAAAGATGTTGGTAAAACCACGTTTTGGCAGACGCCTATACAACGGCATTTGTCCGCCTTCAAAACCCTTGATCGAAACGCCACTCCGGGACTTCTGCCCCTTCATGCCGCGCCCAGCGGTTTTGCCCTTACCGGAACCCGGTCCACGCCCCACCCGTTTACGATTTTTCGTCGCGCCGGGATTGTCGGAAAGTTCATTCAATTTCATTTGTCTATTTCCTTAACCGCTGGTTTTCTGATTTTGCATGCCAATGCCAACCTTTCGGCTGGATCCATCACAAACCAATAATCAGAACCGTTAGTCGGCCTCTTCCACACGGACCAAATGGCTGACCTTATCGATCATACCGCGGACAGACGGCGTATCTTCCAACACGCGCGTCCGGTGCATCTTGTTCAATCCCAGCCCGACC
>JBLHZD010000390.1:0-3389 GCA_047631095.1 Alphaproteobacteria bacterium | reverse complement strand
ATCTGGCGGTGATAGATATCGAATTGAAGTTTAAGGTTAGGTTTGCCGATATCGACGATGATTTCGAGTGCCGCGTCAGTATGGTTCAGGAAGTAGCCAGGGATGTCGCGCGTATTGATGGGTTCGATCAGGACGTCGAGGCCTTCCGGGGCGAGGCGGTCGGCCGCCGCCGATAGGTTGGCTTTGTAAATATCTAGCGCGCCATTGGCCTTCGTCAGCCCGGCCATGGCGTGTAAATGGGGCACGCCCGTGGCCTTCGCGTAGGCGAGTGCGGTGTCGACCCCGGCGCGAAATTCGTCTTCTCGGCCTGCTATCGCCGCCATGCCGCGTTCGCCGGCATTCCAATCGCCGGGCGGCATATTGAACAGTGCCATGGTCAATCCGTTATCGTTTAGCCAACCCGCCACGTCTTCGGGTGGGTAGTCATAGGGAAACAGGAATTCGACCGCCTCGAAACCGGCCTTTGCGGCGCGCGCGAAGCGGTCAGGAAAGTCGACTTCGTTGAACATCATGGAAAGGTTTGCGGCGAATCGCGCCATGTTGGGTCCTCGGGATTGCGGTTAGGAAAGCTCGGCGATCTGATCGGCTGTCAACATCCGTGGATTGTGACTTCGGGTCAATAAATGCAGTTTTGCTGTGGCTTCTAGTTCCTCGGTCGCATACAACGCGGCTTGCAAGGTGGCTCCGGCGACGATCGGTCCGTGATTGGCCAACAGCAAGGCTGTGTGTTTGCCCACTAGGCCCCGCACGGCAACGCGCACAGCTTCGGCTAGCGCTTTGTCACCGGGTTTGAAATAGGGCAGCATTGGTATGCGCCCGCACTGCATCAACGAATATGGGGTCAAAGGGGGCAAGGCGCTTTCTGAATTGGTGTCCGGCAGGCACGAGACTGCGACCGAATGGGTGGAGTGAAGGTGGACGATGGCGCTGGCACCTGATCGTTCGTCATATACCGCGCGGTGCAAAAAAGATTCCTTGGTCGGTGGGTCGCCGGACACCAGAGCGCCTAGCTTGTCCAGTTTCGATAATGTCGCGGGATCTAACCATCCAAGACTGGAACTGGTCGGCGTCATCAACCAGCCATCGTCTAGCCGAACGGAAATATTGCCCGTTGAGCCATGCGTCAGGCCGCGGTCGTAAATCGATTTACCAACGAGGGTGATAAGCTCGCGTAATTTGGATTCTGCACTCACGGGTTACTCCAGAAGATCAAAGGCGCGGGTGAAAAAATTAGCGGCGCCAAAATTTCCAGACTTTAACGCAAGGTGTCCAAGACTGTCGCCGTGTTCGTCCTGCGCTTCGGTCCAGGGAACGCCAGGGTCGATTTCGGGGCCAATGCGCAACGCCTTGACGCCCAGCGCCGCGACCACTGCGCCCGACGTTTCCCCGCCCGCGACGATTAATTGGCGCGTTGGTTGGCTGGTGCCATCATGCAGCGCAAACGCGATGTCACTTAGTGCCTGCTCTAGTATTTTACCAGCGTTTTCCCGACCTAACTCTGCCTGCGCTGCGCGCACCTGTTCTGGTGTGCCAGAACCGTAGATCAAAATCGGGCGGTCTGCGGATTGGGCGTCTGCCCAGTCAATCGTCGCCTCCACCAAGCCTGTATCTTTGACTATTTCGCGGGGGTCAAGGCGCTTGGTGGGGCCTCCCTTGGCGATAAAATCGTCAATCTGAAGCAGCGTCATGGCCGACGCGCTGCCTGCCAGGATCAGCTTGCGTCCTTTAGTGGCGGTTTGAATGCGTGCGTCGTTCGGTCGGGTGGTGCCGCCATGAAGGCGCGCCAACGCCGTGGCGAGCCCGGAACCACCAGTAATCAAGGGACATTCTAGAAAGGCTTCGGCCATGACGGCGAAATTGGCGTCGCGCACCGTGTCGGCTATGATATGACGCTGCCCGCCATTGGCCAGCGCCGCGCAATGCGCTGTCACGGCGGCGGCACCTTTTTCAATGACCGCCAAGGGTAAAAAATTTACGCCGTCTTTGGTTTGCTGGTCCAGCCACCGCACAAGATTAGCGTCGGTCATCGGATTCAACGGGTGGTTTCGCATGGGGCTTTCATTTAGTAATTTGTCAAAAATAAACATATGCCCATGAAAGACTGAGCGCCCGTTTTCCGGTAGGGACGGGACATAAGGAATGAAGGCAGCGCCCAGATGATTTGCCAAGGCTTCGGCGACGGGACCAATATTGCCGTCTGGGGTGGAATCAAACGTGGAGCAATATTTGAAGTAAATGTATTGCGCGCCATGTTCCTGCAAGACACGGCATGATTCCAATGACTGTTGGATCGCCTCGTCAGCGGCGATCGACCGGCTTTTCAACGCTACAATGACCGCGTCGGCATCAATTGTCGCCATCATTTCTGATGACGGAGTTCCAACGGTTTGCAACACACGCATGCCACCGCGCACCAACATGCTACCGATATCGGTGGCGCCGGTGAAGTCGTCAGCGATGACGCCAAGGATGAGCCCTGCGTCAAGATCTGCATCGGGAGGGGCCATGGTTTACTCCGTGTGTTGAGTGCCGCGCACCAAGCGGCCAGGCAAATCACCGGTTTCGACGCCGCCAATTTGAACGGGAACGCCAGACACGATCGTCGCGTCATAACCGTCTGCCTTCTGGATCAAGCGCCGCCCACCACCTGGCAAATCATAAGCGACTTGCGGCGCATGCAGTTGTAAGCGGTTATAATCAATCACGTTGATGTCGGCTTTATAGCCAGGCCGCAGTAGCCCTCGGTCATTCAATCCAATGGCGGCGGCGTTGTCTCGCGTCAATCGTTTGATCGCCCAGGGCAGCGGCATCTTGTCGCCGCGTGCCCGGTCGCGGGTCCAGTGGGTCAACATATAGGTGAATGCGCTGGCGTCGGAAAGAATGCTGACATGGGCGCCGCCATCACCTAGTCCGATCAGCGAATTGGGGTGCGAAAACATATCCTTCACGGTGTCCAGATTGCCATAGGTGTAGTTGCTCAAGGGGCGATAGAGAATGGTCTTGCCGCCGTTTTCCATCAGCAAATCATAGGCGAATTCTGCGGGGTCTTTTCTGGCGTATGCGGCCCGTGCGGCGATACTTTTTTTCGGTGAGGGTTCGTAATCCGGCGGGTCGCCCAAGGGAAATATCCGTTCCCAGCAGGACACCCGGTACGCCAATCGTTCATCCAAGTTGGTTTCGGAAAGCAACTGCGCACGGAAATCGTGCTGGCACAGCACGGCTAGTTTCTCATTGAAGGGAAGGTTGGCTATCTTGTCCCAACTAGGCCGATTAATGAACGGGTTTTGCGAAATTTCAAATCCCAACATGATGCCTGTGGGGCGCGTGAGGACCTGCCCATAAAAGCGCAGGCCGTCATCATTGGCGGCGGCGATTTTATCCATCAGGTC
>JBLHZD010000389.1:0-3399 GCA_047631095.1 Alphaproteobacteria bacterium | reverse complement strand
GAGGATATCGCTGAAGCTGCTGGATTAAGCGCCTATCATTTCCAGTGGTTGTTCTCGCAATGGGTGGGCGTCAGTCCAAAGAAGTTTATCCAAACCCTGTCACTGGAACAGCTGAAACGGTCCTTGGCGGACTACGCCAGCGTTCTTGACGCGACTTATGAGGCCGGCTGCTCAGGCCCGGGTCGATTGCATGATTCGTTCGTTACGGCTGATGCGGTGGCACCGGAAGAGTACAAATTGAAAGGTGCGGGAGTGGTGATCAATTACGGTTTTCATCCCAGCCCGTTTGGTGAATGTCTCTTGCTGGTGGCGGACCAAGGCATTTGTGGATTGGCGTTTGTGATTGACAATGATCGCGAAGATGCGCTTAAACATCTTAGTTCTGGGTGGAAATCTGCTATATTTGAACTGGATGCGGCGGCGACCGCTGGGTATATCACCCGAATATTTGGGGGGTCTACGAGACGTCCTATTAAGGGTGGGAGCCCGTTAAGGGTGCTCCTGCACGGCAGCAAATTTCAATTAAAGGTCTGGCGCGCCTTGTTGGCAGTGCCGCCAGGCATGTTGACCACGTATCAGGATATCGCGCGGCGTATTGGGTACCCTGAAGGTGCGGCACGTGCGGTCGGGCGGGCGAACGGGTCGAATTTAATTTCCTATTTGATCCCGTGCCACCGGGTAATTCGAAAATCTGGGGCCATTGGCGGATATCGATGGGGGCGGGCTAGAAAACTGGCGCTCATCGGTTGGGAAGCCGCACAAGCGTAAGAGTTAGTTATTCCAGTCCACCCCAAGCGATGAAATGCGGGTTGAGCATTGTTTTTTTCCCATACAGCATTGGTTCCCCGTCTTCGGTCGTAATGCGCCCGCCCGCTGCCGATAAAATGGCGTGTCCGGCGGCGATGTCCCATTCCATCGTATTGCCGAAGCGGGGGTAAATATCGCCTTCGCCCGCGGCGACAAGGCATAGCTTGAGCGAACTGCCTGCGTTGCGTATTTCCGCGATGGGACGGTCGTTTAGAAAAGTGGCCAGGACTTCCGGGTCGCCGTGGCGACGGCTTGCCAGGACGGTGACGCCTTCTTCTGGCGGCGTTCGAATTGAAATGGGTTCCGGTGCAGCGTCGCCAATTTGTCGGGTCGCTCCCACACCTACCAGGCCGGTATAGGTGGTGTCCTGGGCGGGAACATAAATGACGCCAAGTTTTGGTTCCTTGTCGATGACCAGCGCAATGTTGACGGTGAATTCGCCATTGCGGTTCAAGAATTCACGAGTACCATCGAGAGGATCAACCAACCAGAACGGTGCCGAACCAATATCCGGAATGCCGTCTTTGGCGACGGCTTCTTCAGCAACGATGGTGTAATGAGGCGTCAGTTCGCGAAGTTTAGGTAAAATTATGGCCTCCGCGCCTTCATCTGCCGCCGTTACTGGGGAACTATCCGATTTCCAATTAACGTCAAAATCAGTCGCATAGATTTTCATGATTTCGGCGCCAGCGTCTTGCGCAACTGAGACGATTTCAGGGAGAAGTTCAGGCAAATTTTGCATAATGGATTATCCAGTTTGAGGCAAATGTCGACTAGTGTAATTCATTTAATCTGTGTGCTGATTCATGCAAAATTCAATGATATCAATTTCACGATCTGGGTACTAGGACATCGTTGATAAATTGAACAGTGGCGAATGTCCATTATGGAACGGCGTTTTCAATCAACCTTGGCTTGGGTGCAGCGATGTGGCGGAGAACCGCCAGGCTTTGAAGCTCGTCGACCAACGAGTTGGCCTCAATCCCACTTTTATTTCAAATGCGTAAAGAGTTTCTACATCGTTGGAAGTTCTTCTCAAACCTTTGGCAGAACCACGGCGCGGCACCCTGGTTTGACACGACGATGTAGGGTTACTTCTACTGCGCAGACCCATTGGGAGCGATTGAATTCTGCCTGACGTTAACGCCTAACAGCTTGTTTCGGCATATCTATCTACCGCACGATTTTCGATATTTATGTACAAAAATTGCCTTACGTCCTAACTCGTTTTAGGCGAACGCTTCTTCCCAACTGCCTTGCGTCGCCGCGCGGGAGTATTCCGTGGCTCGATTTTCAAAAAAGTTGGTGTGTTCTACGCCATTTAACATTTCTTCCAGCCAAGGCAGGGGGTTTTTGCCGACCTTATAAACCGGTTGCAAACCAAGCTGTGTGATGCGTCGGTCAGCGATATAGCGAATGTATTGCTTCACTTCGTGACCTTCCAAGCCTTCGACGCCGCCCATTTCAAACGCCAGGTCGATAAAAGCGTCTTCGTGATCGACGATGGTGGAACAGGCGGTATAGAGATCCTTTTCCAATTCGTCGTTCCAGATTTCCGGGTTTTCTGAAACGAATGTCCGGAACAGTTTGATGATGGAGTTCGTATGAAGCGACTCGTCACGGACCGACCAAGTGACAATTTGGCCCATGCCCTTCATCTTGTTGAATCGTTGAAAATTCAACAAGATAGCAAACGATGCGAAGAGCTGTAGTCCTTCAGTAAATGCGCCGAAGACGGCGAGGGTTTTGGCGACATCGGTTTTCGTGGCTGTCCCCCATTCCTGCATATAGTCGTACTTGTCCTTCATTGCCTTGTATTGAAGGAACATCTGGTATTCGGTTTCGGGCATGCCCAAGGTGTCGAGCAGGTAACTGTAGGCCGAGATATGAATGGTTTCAATATTGGAGAACGCCGCCAACATCATTTGTATTTCGGTCGGTTTAAAGACCTGTGAATAGTGCTTCATGTAGCAATTATTTACTTCAACATCGGCTTGCGTAAAAAACCGAAATATTTGCGTCAGTAGATTCTGTTCGCCGGCGTTTAATTTATTGTGCCAATCCTTAATGTCGTCGCCCAACGGCACTTCTTCCGGCAGCCAATGGATGCGTTGTTGCGTCAGCCAGGCGTCATACGCCCACGGGTATTGAAAGGGTTTGTATATGGTGCGGGCGTCAAGAAGCGACATGGATTAGTCTCCTAGTGGTGCAACCGAAACAGATGGCGCGCATCCGTTTCGATCAGCTAGCCCACCAGATCAATGGGTTGGTGGTTTGATTCACGAAATGCTTTGCCATGAAGCGCTTCGATCAATCCACTAGGGGCCGTTCGGTCTATTGGCACGACAGGCATTCTTCGTAATCGTTCGTGTTGCTCAACATGGTGGGCTGTTCGCCACTGTTGACTTTTCCCAGCAAGGGCAGGGCGGCGATCTTATCGTCTGGCCCGGGGGTGGCGATTGATTCGGAACGTTGGATCGATTTCGACCGGCAGTAATACAAGCTCTTCATACCTTGCTTCCACGCTTGGTAATGCAATTGATGCAGATCGCGTTTGTGGATGTCGGCCGGCAGGAACAGATTTATCGACTG
>JBLHZD010000388.1:0-3442 GCA_047631095.1 Alphaproteobacteria bacterium | reverse complement strand
AAATAGGAGAGATATTTCTTGGCGACGGCGACGGCTTCGATTTCATCTTCAACCGCGATGTCGACGACGCCGTTGCGGGTTTGCACCGACATGGGCCCAACTTCCTCTGGTGTGAAAACACCCAGTCCGCCGCCTTCAATCATTGCTGGGCCACCCATGCCGATGGTTGAATTGGCGGTCGCTATAACCACATCGCAACATCCCAGCAGGACTGCATTGCCTGCGAAACAACGCCCGGACGTGATGCCGACCAATGGAGCTAAGCCGCTCAATCTTGCAAACAAATTAAACGCAGGCGTTTGAAGGTTGGCGGCAAAGGGGATGTCCGTATCGCCGGGGCGCCCGCCGCCGCCTTCGGTAAAATAAACAATCGGCAAACGCCATTTTTCCGCCAATTCAAACATGCGGTCTTTTTTCTGGTGGTTCTTCTTGCCCTGTGTCCCGGCCAAGACGGTATAGTCGTATGACATGACGATGCAACGCGCGTCTTCGTCTGAAAACCGGTCGCCGTTGATGCGGCCTAATCCGGTGATCAGCCCGTCGGCGGGATATCGTTCAACCAGCTCTTCGATGGAATGTTTGGATCGGCGGGCGGGCAGCACCAGCGATCCGTATTCGGCGAATGATCCATCGTCGCACAAATCTTCAATGTTTTGACGCGCGGTTCGTTGATTGGTTCTGCGGCGCCGTTCAAGGGCGGCGGGGCGTTGC
Source organism: Alphaproteobacteria bacterium (assembly GCA_047631095.1). Classification (GTDB taxonomy): domain Bacteria; phylum Pseudomonadota; class Alphaproteobacteria; order UBA8366; genus JABJJH01. The sequence continues at coordinate 2,731 of JBLHZD010000388.1, read as the reverse complement.
GCGTCAAGCGTCATGGATTGTCGCGCGATCACCTCCGCCAAATCTGGGCGAATTTCGTCCAGATCGATGGCGACGGTTTCCTTTTCGCCTGCGTCGCCGATCTCGGCTTCTTCGATGTGGAGGAGTGCCTGGCCTTCTACAACGGTATCGCCTTCGCCGGCCAAGACGTTGCGGACATAACCGTCTGCTGTGGCGGATACGACATGCTGCATTTTCATGGCTTCGAGGATAACCACCGTCTGGCCTTCGTGTATTGTATCGCCTTCACTGACGGCGACGCTGACGATGGTCCCCAACATGGGCGCGGCGACGCGGGCGGTTCCATCGGGAATTTCGGCTTGTGGGGCTGTAGCAGAAGCGTCACTGTTGAATTTACCATGATCAAGAATCGCAAGAGGGTCGGACGCATCCAGCCTTTTTGCGGTTGATGATGCTTCCGCGGTCACATCTGCTTCGAAATAACGCTTTGCCCGCGCCGACGGCGTCGCCAGAATTGATAGATTGGCGTCGACAAATGTGGTGTGGGTATCGCCGTTCTTGAAGCTGGCGTGATCCAGGATGTTTCCAAGAAAGTCGATATTGGTCGTGACGCCGTCAATTTTGAACGCCGCCAGTGCGGATTGAGTTTTCCGCATGGCCTCATCGAAGTTGCGGCCATGGGCGATTACCTTGGCCAATAACGAATCGTAGTTGGCATTGGTCCGATATCCTGCATACCCGAAAGTGTCGACTCGTATGCCGGGCCCGGCGGGAATATCGAAGGTGCCTAATGTGCCACCGGAGGGGCGGATGTTGCCGTCACTGGTGATCGATTCCATATTGACACGAACCTGGATCGCATGGCCCCGGGGCACGATGGCCCCGTCGGTTAACCCTAAACTCGCCAGGGTGTCACCCGACGCCAACGCAAATTGAAGATTGACCAGGTCCTCGCCTGTTACCGCTTCGGTGACCGTGTGTTCGACTTGCAGCCGGGCGTTGGCTTCGATGAAGTAAAAGTCGTCATCCTGAACCAGGAATTCCACGGTCCCGATGTTTTTGTACTTGGCCGCTTGCGCAAGTTTCAATGCATCTTCACTCAAGCGCCGCCGCAAATCGTCACTGAGATTCGGCGCGGGCGCGATTTCCACAATTTTCTGACGGCGGCGTTGGAGGCTACAATCACGGTCGCCGAAATGACAGACTGCACCCGTTCCGTCCCCTGCAATTTGAACCTCGATGTGACGCGCGTGAGTCAACAATTTTTCCACATACACACGGTCGTCACCAAATGCGGACTTCGCTTCACTCTGGCAAATTTTAAAGGCTTCGTCCAATTCTGACTCGTTGAGGACTGGGCGCATACCCCGTCCGCCGCCGCCCGCCAAAGCCTTGATCATGACCGCGCCATTGTCGCCAAGACTGCTCAGGAAGGATCGCGCGTCGGCGAGACTCACAGCTTCGTTGAGTCCCGGTAACAACGTGACGCCCAGCTTTGCCGCCAGCGTTCGCGCCGCGCTCTTATCGCCAAACAAATCCAAGGTTTCCGGTTCTGGTCCAATGAAGGTGAGACCGGCGGCCTTACAGGCGCGGGCGAATTCGGCATTTTCAGCAACGAACCCGTAGCCGGGATGGACCGCGTCACATTGGGATGATTGCGCGGCGGTAATGATCGCGCTGGCGTCCAGATAGGCGGCGACGCCTTGTCCCGGTAACGCGATGGAATCATCAGCGACCTTTATGTGCAATGATGCGGAATCGTCCTTGGAATAGATCGCTGTTGCGCCAAGGCCTAACGAATTGGCGGCGCGGACGATCCGTACGGCGATCTCGCCCCTGTTTGCGACAAGCACCTTGTTGAAACTCATGACGGGTGGTCCTGATGAGGGTTAGGGTATTGAAAACATGTTGAGCGTCGATAGATTGACAGACGCGATTGAACGCCACAAGTCCGGCCTATTTATTGACGTCAAAGAGAGTGAGTTTCGCCATGCAACCAAATCTAGACCTTATCGATTACAGGATTAACGACCGTGTCGCGGAAATTACGATGAAGCGTGAACCCGTCAACGCCATTAACCATCAACTGATCGATGAATTGCTCGAAGCCTATGCGGCGGCGAAGAAAGATCCTGGCGTGCGAGCTATTATTCTGACCAGCAGTTGTGAAAAGGCGTTCAGCGCGGGTATGGACCTCGCCATGATCCAAGGCCGCTCGGGATTGGATTTGCGCCGGTTTTTGGAGAAGCTGTATATGGGTATGCATGACGCCCAATACCGCATGGGCAAGCCCACCATTGCGGCGATTGCCGGGCCCGCACGAGCGGCGGGCGTTACCTTGGCGGTGTCTTGTGATGTGTTGATCGCCGCCGATGATGCGGACATGTCCTATCCGGAAATCAATGTCGGCGTCATACCGGCGATGCATTTTGTCCACTTGCCCCGGCAGATTGGGCGTCACAAGGCGTTTGATTTACTGTTTTCCGGTGATCCGATTTCTTTTGTTGAAGCGGAACGGTTGGGCTTAATCAATAAGGCCGTCCCTCGCGATAAGGTATTGGAGGAAGCGCGGCGCATTGCGCGAGGGTATGCTGAGAAATCGTCGGTGGTAATGCAGTTGGCGCGCGACGCTTATCATCGCGCCAATGACACGGACTACCGCCGCAGCATCGAAAACACAGTGGAGGCGATTTGCAACATTATCTCGACGGATGATGCGCAGGAGGGCTTGAACGCGTTCAACGAAAAACGA
>JBLHZD010000387.1:0-3469 GCA_047631095.1 Alphaproteobacteria bacterium | reverse complement strand
GACATCATAAGAGGGAAAGTGCCGCCGGAAAAACTGGCGGGCCGTATTTTCCTCGTCGGCACGTCTGCTGTCGGGCTACAGGATATTCGGGCCACCCCCATCGCCGGACGGTTGCCCGGGGTGGAAGTTCACGCCAACATTCTGGAAACCGTCCTCGCCTCCGCAAATCGCAAGGCCGCCGCGCAACAGAAAATTATCGACGAAACCGTCGCCGAGGCGAAAGCCGAGGGCCTGAAACTTAAACCCCAAGAGATCTTCGCCCGCGCCAAACCGCGAATGGACGCGCTGACGGACGAGGAGTTCTATTTACGCTACACCAATATCGCCAACAGTATCGAATTGGCGCTGATCCTCGGCGCCGGCCTGTTGATGATTTTCCTGATCCCGCGCCTTGGCCCCGTCCTGACGTTGACCGGCATCGTCTTCGCCGGCGCCGCCTTACTCGGCGGTAGCTGGTATATGTACAAGGTGCATTTAATGCTCTTCGACATATCCTATCCCGGCATCGTCACCATGGGCCTGTATTCCGTTCTGACCTTCGCCAATTACACCCGCGAGGCGGCGGAGAAGAAACAGGTTCGCAACGCCTTTGGACAATATCTGTCTCCGGCGTTGGTCGAGCAGCTGGCCCAAAACCCGGATCAATTGACCCTAGGCGGCGAAACCAAGGAAATGACCTTCCTGTTCTGTGATGTCCGTGGGTTCACCAGCATCTCCGAAGAGTTCAAGTCAAACCCGCAAGGCCTGACCATTCTCATCAACCGATTGTTGACCCCCTTGACCGAAGCGATCCTCGCGCGGCAAGGCACCATCGATAAATATATGGGCGATTGCATCATGGCGTTCTGGAACGCCCCCATGCCCGATGAGTTTCAAATGCGCCATTCCTGTGAATCGGCGCTGGCAATGATGGCGGCGCTTGAAGTTTTGAATGAAGTGCGCGAGGGCGAATCCAAGGAAGCTGGAACGGAATTCAAGAAAATTAACGTCGGCATTGGCATCAACACCGGTGAATGCGTGGTCGGAAATATGGGGTCGGAACAGCGCTTCGATTATTCCGTACTCGGCGATCCGGTCAACTTGGCCGCCCGCCTCGAAGGTCAATCAAAAGGCTACGGCGTCGACATCGTTTTGGGTCCGGACACCGCCGCCAATGTGCGCGATGAATTCGCAACGCTCGAACTTGATCTCATCAAGGTGAAGGGTAAAAAGGACGCCGTGGATATTCACTGCCTTCTTGGCGGCCCGGAGCGTCGCCAGTCCCCGGAATTCACGGCCCTCAGAGAGAAACACCGGGAATTCCTCGCAGCCTACCGCGATCAGGACTGGGATAAAGCTGAAGCCCTCATGACGGAAGTCGGCGTCGCTGCAAACGGCGATTTGGACAACTTCCATGAGATCTTCCGCGAGCGCATCGCAGACTTCCGCGAAAACCCAAGGGACCCGGACTGGGATGGCGTCTACGTGGCGGAAACGAAATAACCGCCTAAGCGTCAGGCTTCGGCTTTGCGGGCGATGCGCGGCGTTTTTTCCGCCTCGTTCGTTTCGTCTTCGTTGCGCCCGCCTTCGCGCCACCCGTCTTCGCGCCACTTGAGGACGCCGGCTCGCGTTTTTGAACCGCCGCTTTCGTCTTTTTTGCAGCGGCCGTATCGCCCGGTGTCTGTTCCAGTGTCGGTTCTCGAGAAGGTTCAGGTTCTGTGGCGGAATCATGTTGTCCCACCGCACTGTCGACGGAATCGCCCGTCACTGCGGACGACGCGCCGTTCCGCGCGGCCAATTTAGTCAGTTCACTTTTTAATCGCAGAAATACGGGACGCCAATCTCCCAGAATACGTTGCCGAAAGAGGCGCATTTTCGGGTACCACGGCGTATCTTCGCGTCGAAACAGCCACCGCCACTCACCGCCAAACGCCAGCAAGGTCCAGACCGGTTTTCCCAACGCGCCCGCAAGATGGGCGACGGCGGTGTCGATGGCGATCACCAGATCAAGCTGGTCGATAAAAGCCGCCGTCTCGCCAAAATCCGTTAGCGATTCCGATAGACTGGTGACGTTTTTTCGATCCAGATAAGGCGAAATTTCACCCGCGCGGGGGCCCCATTGCAGGCTGAAAAACTCAACGCCGGGCACAGTGAACAGATTGGAGAACCAGTCAATCGGACAGGACCGGAAACGGTCGTCGCTATGGGTCGGGCGTCCCGCCCACACGATCCCGACCGCCAGTTTGGTCCCCTTCGCTCGCTTCAGGCGCGCCTTGGCGTCTTTTGGCGGCGCGACATAAGGCGTTTCGTTTGGAATAGTCTCCAACATCGTGCCAAACCGTTTCGGCAGGCTCAACATAGGAATTTGAACGTCATAGTCGACGCTGAAATCGCTCCGCAGGGAAAATATTTCGTCGTAACCCTCGACCTGACGCAACACGGGTATCAACTCCGGTTCACAAATGAGCTTTATGGTTTCACCGGGCTCCCGTTGGCGCAGCAACGGTAAATAACGGATAAACTGAAGCGTATCGCCAAACCCCTGCTCCACATGGACCAACAATCGGCGTCCGTTCAAAGGGCCGCCGTCCCATAGCCGCTCCGTGACATTCGCAACATTGGTTTTATACGTCGACATCCCGAACCGGGATTCGTAAGCGTCCCACCCTTGCTTAAAGCGACCGCTCATTAACAAGACCGCGGCGGGCGCAAAATAAGCGCGCGCCGCATCCGGGGTTAATTCCCGCACCTTTGTGTAGCAATCCAGCGCTTCCTGAAGGCGCTCCATCCGCACCAAGGCATTACCATAGGTATAATGCGCATCGGCGTCTTCAGGGGCCAATTCCACCGCGCGGCGCAGCAGATGAAGCCCCTCCCCCACATGGCCCAGTTTCAGGACGACATGGCCCAGGTTTTTCAGGCTGGTTGGATTGTCCGGCGCCAAAACAATCGCGTGGCGCAAAATCATCGCCGCTTCATCGATCCGACCCAGTTTTTCCAGCGCCGCGCCAAGGTTAGTCAGGGAGCGTGGCTGGTTCGGATTTATATCCACGCATTTTCGATACGCCAGCATGGATTGTTCGAATTCGTTTTTTTGGTACAGCGCGTTGCCCAATTTATACCAGGCGTTAACGGAATCGGGCGCCGCCGCCACCGCCTTTCGATAAGCCTCCAGCGCCTTGTCATGCTCGCCTTTATTATTGAAGGCGTCGCCCTGACTGGCGTGTGCTTCCGCATAACCGGGCCGAAGCGTCGTCGCCGCTTCAAACGCCAACACAGCGTCATCCAGGCGTCCCATTCGATACAATAAATTCCCCAGATTGTTCTGAGCCTCGGGAAATTTAACACGGTGTCGAAGGGCGTCCCGGTAGGATTCTCCCGCCTTCGGCAAGTCTCCCCGTTCCGCATAAACAATTCCCAGGTTATTATGCGCATCCGCATAATCCGGTTTTAATTCAATCGCGCGCAATAAGGCCGCCGCAGAATCTTC
>JBLHZD010000386.1:0-3490 GCA_047631095.1 Alphaproteobacteria bacterium | reverse complement strand
GGACGGCGGCGCGGGAATCGCGAATTACGCGGCGGAAATTCGGGGAATCCTTTCTGCGCTCAGCGAACAGAACGACGCTGTTTCATCGGCACTCCACCAGCATTTATCGGCCGCGCTGGACGTGTTGGAGGCCGCAACCCAGGGCTTGATTGATGACTCTGCGACGGGCGTTGAAAAAGCGCTGGCGGGCGCGACGCCGTATCTAAAACTGTTCGGAATAACGGCGGGCGGCGCCATCTTGGCGCGCGGCGCGCTGGCCGCACAACAGGCGTTAACGGGGGCCAACGCCGACACAGGTTTCCTCAATGCCAAACGCCAAACCGCCCAGTTTTATGCCGAGAATATATTGAGCCAGGCGAAATCGCTTTTGCCGTCAATCCTGCACGGCCATCGCGCGATCCTCGAATTTTCAGAAGATCAGTTTTAGAAACGCACCAGATTTTAAAGACGCGCGAGCCCGCCATCGTCGGGCAGCGCCGCCAGCATATCGATAACACGCGCGCCCGATACCGGGTCGCGACGGTCCGGGTCAATATCCGCCAACGGCTGCAAGACAAAGCCCCGTTCATAGAGCCGGGGGTGCGGCACGGTGAGCGACGGCGTCTCGATTACGGCGTCACCATAGTAAATGATATCCAGATCAATCGGGCGCGGACCATTGCGCACCCCCGCCGTCCGGCCCAAATCACGCTCAATGCCCTTCATGACACGCAGTAAATCCGCCGCCGCCACTGAAACCTCGCCGCGCACCACCATGTTGAGAAACATCGGTTGCTCGACCAAATATTTCGGCGCGGATTCATAAATTGGCGAGCGCTCCATTTCGAACATATGCGACGCGAGCAATTGGAGCGCCTTTTCCAGATTTTCCATCCGGTCGCCAATATTACCGCCCAGCGCCACAATGACATCGACGCTCATTTCAAATGTCGCTGCGTTGGCGCCGCGCGCAACATCGCGTCCGTCATGGCGGCCACGCGGGTCATAGCGGTAACATCGTGCACACGCACAATATTGGCGCCGCGCGTAATACAAAGCGTCACCGCCGCCGCCGTCCCTTCCAGCCGCTGATCCACCGGCAGGTCCAGCACGCGGCCAATAAAGGATTTTCGGCTCGGCCCCATCAACACCGGGTATCCCAGCGCGACAATGGCATCGAGATTATTCATCAGCGTCAAGTTTTGCGCGACGGATTTCCCAAACCCCAACCCCGGATCCAAAATGATCTGTTCCCGGTCCACGCCCGCAGCGATCGCATCATCGGCTAGTGCGCGGAGTTCCGCGACAATCTCCGCCAGAAAATCATCATACTGCGCGCCGCGATAGACGCCGCCCAAACGCGTATCGATTTCCGCATCGCCGGGCGTGCTCCGGTTGTGCATCAGGATCACCGGCGCGCCGCGCGTCGCCGCCAGCCCCGCCATTTCCGGGTCAGCGCGAAACCCCCAGACATCGTTTATCATATCCGCACCGGCATCCAGCGCCGCCGCCGCAACGCTCGCCCGATAGGTATCCACCGAAATGGGAATATCGGGAAATTGCGCCCGCACCCCCGTTATCACAGGCAGGAGGCGCGCGGTTTCCGCCGCCGCGCCTAGAATTTCGGCGCCAGGTCGTGTACTTTCCGCGCCGACGTCCAGAATATCCACGCCTGACTCCACGAAGCCCCGCGCCTGCGCCACCGCGCGCGCAACAATATCCGCGTCACCACTCGCCTGAAGCCCGTCGCCGGAAAATGAATCGGGGGTGACATTCAAGATACCCATGACAAAAGTCCGGGCGGTCCAGTCGAAACGGCGCGACAAGCGCATGGGGGGACGCATCAGTAAAATCTTTCCGCTTAAAGGTTTGACGTGGCTATATCGCACAGTCGATGATACTTGTCTTGCCTCTTCATGTGGCCCCACGCGCCAGCAACCCCGCCTTCGGGAGAGGATTTTACGGTGACTCAATCGGCCCCGCCCCGCGCCAAGAATTCGTGGGAATCCGACGATGTTCGTCTATATCGGATTTTCATACGTGACCTTGTCGTGCCATGGAGCATTGGCATTCACGATCACGAACATATCAAGGCGCAACGGGTGCAGGTGAATATTGACCTGCAAGTGTATGAGCCCGACGATTTTGAATCGGATCGCTACAAGAACGTCATTTGCTACGCAGACATTGTTGACGGCATCCGGGAATTAGCCGATGCGGGCCACATAAATCTGGTGGAAACGCTGGCAAATCGCGTGGCCTCGCTTTGCCTGGAAGACCCGCGCGCCGATACTGTCGCTGTCCGCGTGGAAAAGCTGGACGCCATTAACGGGGCGGCGGGCGTGGGCGTGGAAATACGACGCGACCGGACGGATATTCCGCGCCGCAAATAATCGCGCAAATTTCCAACTCGCTGGCGTAACCTGCACGAATCGGATATACTCAGGCCTATTGGTTTCTCTTATCGCATCGATTTGGCTCAGTGACATGGCGACGGCGACCCATACGATTTTCTGGATACAAGGTGATGTCCCACAGGGCAATGTCCCACAGCACGACGTCCAACAGCGCGCCCTCCAACAGGGCTGGCGGCGCCTTCCAACAGTGCACGGATTCAGACGGCGCCATGCAGGCGCTGGAAAGGTTCCAGGCGCAAGGGCGATACGAAAATCTTCGTTTGCTGAAAATCGACCAGAACGACTGGGAAGAACCCGTCGGGCACACAATCATGCGCGAATATCATTCCGGTCACCGCCTATCAGAGGACTATACAGTTGAACAAACACGGGCGCTGCGTTCTACAGAACGCCGAAAACGAATTCGCCGCGCCCTGCCGCGCCAGAGCGCGCTGGCGCTGACCTTTTTCGCATCCATCGGCATTGGCGTCCTGGTCGCCACGTTTTAGGCGCTTTTATCTAATCGCAAGGGAGATCACCCGTTATGAGCCCGAAAGAGGATATCGTCACACTCACCTTTGACGACCGTGGCGAGGATGGTCGCATCGCCTGGGTTACATTTAATAACCCCACCAAGCGAAACGCGCTGGGGCTATCCGGCAAGGACCGGTTTATCGACATCATGACCGGATTGAAACATGATGAAACGCTGCGCGCTGTGGTGTTAACCGGCGCCGGGGACGAGTCATTCGTCGGCGGTTCAAACCTGGCCGAAATGGCGAATTACGATCTCGTCATGGCAGAATCATCCTCCACAAAAACCCATCGGGCCTGTGACGCCGTGCGGCAATTCCCGTCGCCTGTCATCGCGCGCATCAATGGGTATTGTTTTGGGTCCGGCATGGAAATCGCGGCCTGCGCCGATATGCGAGTTGGCGCCGATCACGCCAAATTCGGGATGCCCGAAGTGCGCTTTGGCATTCCCTCGGGCATGGAAGCCTCCGTGCTGCCGCGCTTGATTGGATGGGGCAAGGCGACCGAGCTGGTGTTGACCGGCGATCATATCGACGCTGATGAGGCCTACAGGATCGGGTATCTGGAACGTCTCGTCCCCT
>JBLHZD010000385.1:0-3499 GCA_047631095.1 Alphaproteobacteria bacterium | reverse complement strand
GGTGATCCTGGATGGTTGGCACGGCGACACCAGCCGCATGTTTTTTGTCGGCGACAAAGTCAGCGTGAAAGCGCGGCGACTTGTCGATGTCACCTATGAAGCATTGATGCGTGGAATAGAGGTCGTACGACCCGGTGCCACTTTGGGGGATATTGGGTACGCCATTCAAACCTTTGCCGAAAGCCAACGGTTTTCAGTGGTCCGCGATTTTTGCGGACATGGGATTGGACGAATATTTCATGAACCACCCAGCGTTTTACATTATGGCCAACCCGGAACCGGCATCGAGTTGCGCGAAGGTATGTTTTTTACGATAGAGCCCATGATCAACGCGGGACGTTACGAGGTAAAAATTCTGCAAGACGGCTGGACCGCCGTCACAAAGGACCGGTCCTTGTCAGCTCAATTCGAACACGCTATTTGCGTGACCAGCGATGGCAGTGAAATATTCACGCTTTCTCCCGCCGGCCACACAAGTCCGCCTTTCGTTTAGTTTTCTTAATTATTGCCTTAAAGCCCGCCACGAATGCCAAACCCAAAAGACGTGCCCCACTAAACCGGCCACCGGCAAACCTCCGGAGATTCAAATGACCAACGAAATTCGCCGCGTCGTCACGGGCCATGACGAAAACGGCAAGGCCATCATCGTAAGCGATAGCGCCGCAACCAGCATTCTTCAGCGCCCGAACCGTCCCGGCGTAAAGCTAACCAATCTATGGCAGACCAACGACACACCGGCGGACTTCAATGGCCAAACTGAAACCGTCGATGGCCCATTTGTCCTGCATCCGCCCGAAAACGGATCCGTATTTCGCATCATCGAATTTCTGCCCGAAGATCCGGAAGTCATGAAAACTCTGGACGGACAAGCCGCATTTGCCGAAATGGGCGCCAGTCATAATGTCGTCGAGGACGCCCGTCATCCGTTCATGCACCGCACCGACACGGTTGATTATGCCGTCATCCTTTCGGGCTCTATCACTATGATGATGGACGAGGAAGCCGACGACGTAGAACTGAACGCCGGTGATGTCGTCATTCAGCGCGGCACGAACCACGCCTGGTCAAACTGCAACGATAGGCCATGCCATATAATGTTCGTGTTGATCGATGGAAAGGACGGCGTTTCGGCGTAAATCTGCCTCAACCGTTTTGGGCAGTGGTAATGCAATAAAAACAAGAATTCACACCAAAATTTTGGGCGAAATCCGACACCAAGTATCAATGGATTAGATCACATTTCCCCAAACCTCGTCACCCCCTATTTCCGGCGCGAGAGACCAGCACAAAGCCCCGGCTCCTAACGCATATGCAACATTCCTTTCACGCTGTCCATTGCTCGTTTCCGCAACAGGGACATCACGTAAATTTTTGGTTCAAGCAGTCTGCATTCCTCGGAAGGTTACCAAAGAAAAACCCGCGTCGCATCAGCGACACGGGGTTCCAGTCTGCCGCTCCAATGTCCTAGGGGAGGGCCAAGACAACAGGCAGCAATTTCATTCGTCGTTCTTAATTAGTTTGTGAACACATTATAGCCGCAGGGCGACTGAGACGTCCCGCATATGTGTTATATTGCAGCAAAATGAAACCAAACCCGTGCTGCCAGCGTGATGGCTTGCGCGACGACCTCTGAGTATCGCAGCTGACGCCTATCTCGCCGTCACCGTCCCTTGACCACCGGAAGCTCGGAGATGAATCTGCGCGCACAACCTAAGACTCTATAGGACCATCCCGCAATCGTGCGGCCCTACCTGATTGAGTAAAAGATGACCAGCAAAACATTGACCGGCATCGCACGCCACATCACCCTGCTGGAAATTAGCTGCGCCCGCTGCGACCGCACCGGGCGCATGAGCGTGGCTAGACTGATCAACCAGTACAGCACAGTAACATTATTAGCTGATCTTGGGACGATGCTGGTCGCTGATTGCGCCAACGCCCGAGTGTTAATTTCTTTCATGAAAAATACTGGGGCAGCTATTGCGGAAACACAAACCATTAAAACATGGTGGAATTTGAGGTTGATCACAATCTCCCATACCGAGAAAAAAGTCGTCAATCTTTCTCTCCAGATCGGCGAGACCTAATAGCACACGACAAAGAGCACGATTAAACGCGTTAATAACACGGTTCTATTTTTGACCCCTATGCGCTGGATTTGAGCCAGGCGTTCCCTCAATGGCAAAGCTCACCCTATCGAAAGATAGCTTGAAAATTACACATGTTCTTTATATGTTCTAAAATATCATAGCATTAAACCTTCAAGACGAGACGCCATGGCCGATCAGATTGTCATCACGGAAAAAACAAGTCAGGCGAAAGACGTCCGCGCCGCCGTGGGCTCTCGCTACGGCGACATTCTTCCTGCCGAAGGTCATTTGTTCGACCTGCTGGAACCGGGGGATGTTGAGCCAGCCTGGAAGCGCTGGTCGCCCATTCTTCTGAAGCCTGAGGGCTTGTACGGCACACGCCCAGCGGAAGGCGGTAACAAGGCCAGGAAACTTAAAGCCATTCGCGAGGCGCTGCGCACCGCCAAGAAAGTCTGGCTCGCGACCGATTGCGACCGTGAAGGCCAACTCATCGGTCAGGAAATTCTCGAGCATTACAAGTATCGTGGCGAGGTCATGCGGGTGCTGTTCACCGCACAGGACAATCAAACCATCCGGGACGCCTTCGGTCGCGCCAAACCAAACTCCGAATACGCCAGCCTATACGCCGCCGCCGTCGCGCGTCGTCAGGCTGACCAGATATACAATCTGTCCCTGACTCGCACCGCGACCGTCACCCTAGGCCGTGGCGCGCACCGCGTGATCGGCGTCGGTCGGGTTAAAACGCCGACTTTGGCAATTGCGTGCAAGCGCGAGCTGGAAATCCGGGACTTTGTACCCACCGCCTATTTCGAGGTTGTCGCCACCGCCACCGTTGCGGGCGGTTCCTTACAGATGCGCCACGCCCCCAAAGACCGCATTGTTCGGCGTGAGAAAGCACAAGAAGTTGTCGATGCTGCCCAGGACTTTGAAGGTCCGCTCAGCGTGCGCGTCAAGGACAGACGACAAGGACCACCGAAACTGCATGATTTGCCCTCGCTGCAAAAATTGTGCAGTTCGCGTTTTGGGTGGCCCGCCGCCAAGACCTTAGACATGGCGCAGGAACTCTATGATGGCCAGGGCAAGAAGATCATTACCTATCCCCGCGCCGAAGTTCGCTATTTACCGGAACGCTTGATCGCTGACGCGGAACAGATAGTGACGGGACTAAAGGTAGGCAAGGCGTTCAGTACAATTTCGATGCCCAAACCTTTGGTAATACGAAAAGGGGCTCGCGGCAGTTTTTATGACAAGGGACTGGAGGGAGCCAGTCATCACGCCATCATCCCTAACGTCAACACCATCGGTGATCTGCGGGCGGCCTGGCCTCGTCTTTCCAGCGATGAGAAAAAACTGTTCGACGTCATCGCGCGGGCGTACCTGGCCTCCATCATGCCTGACTTTCAATACCG
>JBLHZD010000384.1:0-3513 GCA_047631095.1 Alphaproteobacteria bacterium | reverse complement strand
AAACGAAGAAATCCGCGCGCTACGGATCGAACACAAATCGATACAGGATCGACTCGATCTGGCCAAAAAGAATGTGAACCGGTCAAAAATTCTGCATAAAAAGTCGCTGCTGTCGTCTAAAAGCCTGGAACAGGAGCAGGCCAAAACATTGAGCTTGGTGGGTCAGGTGAATTTCGCCGCTGCGAAAGTGAAGGTCGCTGTGCGCGAACGTGATGAAATAAAAGCATCGGAATCAAGCATAGATATTATTATTTCTGAATTGAACATCGCTGAAATAAATATAAATAAAATAAAAATACTTATTAAGGAAGCAGAGGCGCAATTAAAGTATCGAATTATTGTTAGTCCGATGGATGGAATTATCGATAGTATTTTTAAATATGAAGGGGAGCATGTCGCCGAAGGTGAAAGACTTGTGCTTCTGCATGATAAAGATTCATTTTGGATTGAAGCGAATATTGAGGAATCGCAATTGCGTCACCTGAAAGTGGCGCAGAAGGTTACCATCGATATCGATGCTTATCCCTTTGACACGTTTGTTGGCGTGGTGACCCGCATTGGTAGCGTCACCAATACGCAAATGACCCAGGGAAGTGGAGACGTGAAGGCCAACAAGGCGACCCAACGTGTTCCGGTTTACATAAATTTGCTCGATCCGCCGGAAGCCATCGCGCCGGGTATGCTGGTTGAAGTGAATATCCAGATTTACGACCAGCTTGGGTTTTAGGGCTTATGTCTCTGGCGAAACTGGATTGGCGCGCCGTCTTGACCATCGCCACGGTCGCGATGTTGCTACAACAGGCGTTCTCCTATGTCTGCCAGATCGCGTTGCCAATCCTCGCAGACCGAATCGCCGAGGACTTTGGCATTTCGCGGGCGTGGTTGGGGCTGTATCTGTTCATTCAGAACATCACCGCGATCGTCGCCGCCTTGGGGTGCGGCGGATTTATCATTCGCCTTGGCGCTTGGCGAGTCAGTCAGATATGCCTGACGTTGATGGGAACCAGCTTGCTTGTCATCGCAAGCGGCCAGTTGTGGATGTATCCGGTGGGGGCGGTGCTGTTGGGCGCGGGCGCGATCTCGACGCCGGCCAGTTCGCATATTCTGGCGCGGTATTGCCCGCGTCATCTGGCGCCGGTCATATTTTCTGTTAAGCAGACCGGCGTGCCAGTGGGTAGTCTGATTGGTGGTCTATTGATACCGGCGCTGCTGGGTGTAGGATTCTACATCGCCACCATAGGCGAGTCCGTTCTGCTCGACGCCTATGGCGCAGCCTTCGTGGCCGCCTTGATTGTGTATTCAATGGTGGTGCTGTTACAGCCGTTTCGCGCGTTTTTTGATTCTGATCGGGACCCGTCGGTCCGACCATCGTTTTCCGGTGTGTTGGATACCATGAAGATAGTGTTGTCTACCCCCAGGTTGCGCGACCTGGCCTTCGCTGCCTTTGCCTTTGGCGGGCTGCAGTCGGTCTATGCCGGATTTTTTATCCTGTATCTGGTCGATGGGTTGGAATATAGCGAAATCGACGCGGGTATGATTTTCGCCATCGCCAGTTTCACCGCTGTCATTGCCCGGATCGCGTGGGGATGGCTGGGCAGCACACTTGTGTCGCCGCGCGTGGTAATGGGATTGATTGGCTTTTTGGGGTTCGTGGCGGCGGTCTTGATGGGGAATTTTGACTTCGGGTGGAGTTATGGTCTGATCACGGCTGTGGCGATCCTCTACAATGTATCCGGACTAAGCTGGCACGGTGTATTGCTGGCGGAAACGGCGCGGCTTGCGCCGCCGGACAAAGTTGGCGGCGTTACTGGCGGGGTACTGGCGTTTACCAGTGTCGCGATGATGACATACCCTGCGGTCTATGGCGGGATGCTCGCGATCACGGGTTCATATGGGCTTGGGTTTTTCTTTGCCGCCATACCCTCATTCGCTGCTGGGTTCGTATTTTTTCGCCCGCCCGTGGAGGGGAAATGGCTAGGTCTTATACGGAACGCTGTCATATGGGGCCTGACGCCCGCGCGAATGTTCTATGCTGTTTCCGCCACGGTTATTGGCGCTGTCATTGGCGCGACCTTGGTGTATGGGGGCCTCTTGGTCTGACGCGGCAGCGTAGCGCCTGTCTGTTCACTTTGCTTTTCTACACAACGGCAGTACTCTAAGCCTTATAGTTTTAACGTGTCACGAGGATCCGAGATGGATTTAAATTTGAACCCTGATGACCTCATATTTCGCGACGATGTGCGGGCTTTTTTAGATGAAAACCTGACGGATGATATCCGTGAAGGTGCGCGCTTGACGCCGAGTGTTCGCTCACCACTGGCCCCGTCGCGCGCCTGGGGCAAGACGTTGGCGAAAAAAGGATGGCTGTGCCATGCGTGGCCACAGGAATATGGCGGCCCTGGTTGGAGCCCCGTGCAGCGCTATATTTTCGAGTCTGAATGCGCGCTGGCCGGAACCCCAGTGCTCAACCATATGGGCCGGAAAATGGTCGGGCCGGTCGTCATGAAATACGGCAGTCAGGCGCAGAAGGACGAATATCTGCCCGGCATTCTTAATGACGATCTGTTGTGGTGTCAGGGGTATTCCGAACCCGGAGCAGGGTCTGATCTGGCGTCGCTGCAAACCAGCGCGGTGTCCGACGGCGATGATTATATCATCAACGGATCGAAAATCTGGACTACCGGTGCCCATCAGGCGGATCACATATTTTGCCTGGTGCGGACATCAAGCGACGGCAAGCCCCAGGAAGGCATCAGCTTTGTCCTGTTCCGGATGGATACGCCGGGCATTACGGTGAAGCCAATATTGACCTTCGCGGGCGATCACGATTTCAATCAGGTGTTTTTCGACGACGTGCGCGTGCCCAAAGCGAACCGTGTGGGTGAGGAGAACAAGGGTTGGACGGTAGCGAAATATCTGCTGGAATTTGAGCGTGGCGGCGTCGCCTACAGCCCACAGGTAAAGGCGAGTGCGCAGAAATTGGCCGAAATTGCACGCCAGGCGCCAGCGGGCGGTGGCGCAAACCTCGCTGACGACCCGGACTTTCGGCGGAAAATGTCGAGCCTGGAAATACAGGTCACCGCGTTGGAAATGTCCGAACGCCGTGTGATGGGCGCTTTGAGCCAGGGCCAAAACCCCGGTCCGGCGTCGTCCATCTTCAAATTGCGCGGGTCGGAGGTGTATCAGGCCGTGTTGGAGGCGGCGGTAAAGGCGATCGCCTATTACGCAACTCCCTATCAGCCGGAAGCCTATGTGCCGGGCAACAACGTTGAAACTATTGCCCCCGATGAAGCCGTCACCGCGTCCTCCCTGTACTTTAACCAACGCGCCGCGACTATCTACGCAGGGTCCAGCGAAGTGCAACGCACCATCATCGCCAAGCACGTGCTGGGATTATAACATATAATTTTTAAACATCGAATGAGTCGACAGTACGCCGATGCGCCCGACGAATTTACAGCTGCATACGCTAATGGCGACCTCGTGATCCACCTAACCGAAATTCCACCCAGG
>JBLHZD010000383.1:0-3517 GCA_047631095.1 Alphaproteobacteria bacterium | reverse complement strand
AACGACAAACCAAAACCATTCAACTGGAAAGCTGATCCCGATGAGATAATTGCTGCCGTAAAGCGTGGGTTCCAAACGTTGGAGTCAATCCACTAGTGCGACAGGATCTGGCTGAGGAAGAGCTTTGTCCGTTCCGATTGCGGATTATTAAAGAACTCCTCGGGCTCGTTTTGTTCGATGATTTCGCCCTCATCCATGAATATCACCCGGTTCGCGACACGGCGGGCGAATCCCATTTCATGGGTCACGCAGAGCATCGTCATCCCAGATTCCGCCAAGCCGACCATAACGTCGAGCACTTCGGCGATCATTTCGGGATCCAGTGCGGAGGTTGGCTCATCGAACAACATAATTTTTGGGCTCATGCACAAGGATCGGGCGATAGCGACGCGCTGTTGCTGGCCGCCGGATAGTTGGCCTGGAAATTTCGCCGCCTGCTCGGGAATTTTCACGCGCTCCAGGTAAGCCATCGCAATGTCTTCAGCTTCCGCCTTGGGCAAATTGCGCACCCAGATGGGCGCCAAGGTGCAGTTTTCCAGAACCGTCAGGTGAGGGAACAGATTGAAGTGCTGAAACACCATACCGACCTCGCGGCGTATGGCGTCGATGCCTTTGAGGTCATTGGTCAATTCAATGTTCTCAACCATGATCTGACCTTGCTGGTGTTCCTCCAGCCGGTTGATGCAACGGATCAGGGTGGATTTTCCCGACCCGGAAGGGCCGCAAATCACAATGCGCTCGCCGCCATTCACGGTCAGGTTAATGTCCTTCAGGACGTGAAAGTCGCCATACCACTTATGCATACCGATTATCTGGATGGCGGCATTGTCAGAGACGGCCATCCCGGAGGCGTGCCCTGCGGCGTTTGTGGTGTCGGTCATCGCCATGCGAATGATCCTTTCAGACTAAAGGTCAGATCTAGTGTTTATGTCCGGTGTTGAGTTTGGCTTCCAGCGACAGGCTGTATCGCGACATGCCAAAGCAGAAACACCAGTAGATTAAGGCGGCGAACACATAGCCCTCGGTTGAGGTTCCCATCCAGTTGCCGTGGGAGGTCGCCGCGTTGATCATCGCCAAAATGTCGAGCAGGCCAACAATTAACACCAGCGTGGTGTCCTTGAACAAACCGATGAAGGTGTTGACGATGCCGGGAATGACGATCTTCAGCGCCTGCGGCAAGATCACCAGCGCCATCATGCGCCAATAACTCAACCCCATCGCCTGCGCCGCTTCATACTGGCCTTTTGGAATGGCTTGAAGGCCACCCCGTACGACTTCGGCCATATAGGCGGCGGCGAAGAACGACATGCCCACCAGCGCGCGCAACACTTTGTCGATTGTTGTCCCTGGCGGCAAAAACAGCGGCAGTACGACCGAGGCCATGAACAAGACTGTAATTAAAGGCACAGCGCGCGGCAGTTCAATGAAGCCAACACATATATTGCGGACGATTGGCATTTCCGAACGCCGCCCCAGCGCGAGCAGCGTGCCCAATGGCAAGGATATCGCAATTGGGATAATGGCCAGAACCAGGGTCAGGAAAAGGCCGCCCCATTGCGTCGTTTCGACTTCTGGCAAGCCAAGGCCACCCATGAAAAGAACAACGGCGATGGGCGGATATAAAAACGCGACGAAGACAGCCAGGTACTTTTTCCCCGGCGTCGCGTCGATTAGAAGACCGGCGACGGGGAGGGCGAACAGGACAAAGCCTAAATTGATCCGCCAATATTCCTCGGCCGGGTAAAAGCCGTACATAAACTGGTTGAACCGCACATTGATAAGCGTCCAACAGGCGCCGCCGCTGGTGCAATCCTTGTTCGATGCGCCCTTCCAATCGGCGCTCAAAATCGCCCAGTCAACTAAAGGTGGCACCAGAATATACAACAGATACAAGGCGCCCAGAGTAAGCAGAGAGTTATACCATGTGGAAAACAGGTTCTGTCGAAGCCAGTCTATCGGGCCGACCGTTGTGTTGGGGGGCGGCAGGTCGGGGTGCATTTCAGTTTTGACGTAAGACACTGACATATTTAACGCTCCGTCAACGCGATGCGATTGTTATACCAGTTCATAAACATTGAAATGGCGAGGCTGACCGTTAGATAGAACAGCATCGTGATCGCAATAATCTCAATGGCTTGTCCCGCTTGATTCAGCGATGTGCCCATAAAAACCGCCACGATTTCAGACCCGCCAATGGCGAGCGATAACGACGAATTCTTGGTCAAATTCAAATACTGGCTGGTCAGCGGCGGGACGATCACTCGAAGCGCCTGGGGAATGATGATCAGGCGCATGGTGACGCTGGACTTGACCCCCAAGGCGCTCGCCGCCTCAGTCTGGCCATGGCTGACGGCTTGAATGCCGGAGCGGACAATTTCAGCAATGAAGGTGCCTGTATAAAGGACCAGGCCCAGTAACAGCGCCAGAAATTCTGGTGGGATCACCAGTCCGCCGCTTAGGGAAAAGCGTGTTTTAGCGGCGTATTCAAAATGCATAGGCCCGCCGACAATTAAAAATACGACGAGCGGCAATCCGATCAAAAGGCCAAGGGACGTCCAGAAACGGGGAAAGTGCTGGCCGGATTCGTCTTGTCGCCTATTTGCCCATCGAAGCATGAAGAAGGTGGAGGTCACAGCGGTCGCCATCGCAATCCAGACGGCGCCAAACCCGGCTTCAGGAATGGGCGCCGGCAAAAACAGCCCTCGATTGTTCAATAAGATGGCGTCGGCGAAATTATAGGTTTCGTGCACTTGGGGCAAAATGTTGATGCAAACATGCCACCAGAATATCAACTGCAGTAGCAGCGGGACGTTTCTGAGCGCTTCAATATAACAATAGGCGAGTTTTGCGATGAGCCAGTTTCTGGACAGGCGCATTACGCCGACCAGAAAACCAATAATCGTTGCGAGAACGCAGCCGAGAAGAGAGACGACCAGCGTATTTTGAATGCCGACCAGCAGCACAGTGCCGTGGGTTGCGACTGTGGGGTCATATTTTATGAAGGGCGATATACCGACATCAAAACCGGAGGGAGTGGTTAGAAACCCGAACCCGGAGGCGATGCCGCGTTCCTGCAGGTTCGTGACAGTGTTATTTACAAAATAGCCGGTAAACCCAATAAAGACCGCCAGCAACAGGACTTGATAAAAAATGGCGCGGAATTTCGGATCGTACCAAAGGTTTCGTGACGCTGGCTTGGATTCAGAGCTAACAGCCATACTGTTCTCAGTCGAAAATTTAAAAATAAATATCTAAAACGAAATCAGCCGGCGCAATGGCCGGCTGATCCCAATATCCAGTTTCTACCGGAACGGCGGTGCGTAAAGAATGCCGCCTTTGCTCCAGAGCTGGTTCAATCCGCGCTCTAATTTCAGCGGGGTATTGATTCCGACATGGCGTTCATAAGATTCGCCGTAATTGCCGACCTGTTTAACAATGTTGTAGGCCCATTGAGCGCCAACGCCGAGCTGCTCGCCCATCTTTCCTTCCAAACCCAGAAAACGCAGTACTTCCGGGT
>JBLHZD010000382.1:0-3558 GCA_047631095.1 Alphaproteobacteria bacterium | reverse complement strand
GATCCGCAACGCTGATTTGATTGTCGTCATGGAAAATGGTCGGGTCGCTGAAACCGGCACGCATGACACGTTGCTCGCGAGTCGCGGGCTTTACGCGCATCTGGTGTCGCGACAGCTTTCGGGACGGCAAGCCGCGGCGGAATAAGTGTGGTTACGTGGTAACCTCGGCGAGAAAAATAGATAGAATCCGGACGCAGTCATCGGCGTGGGTGGTAATCAGGAAATGGCTGGCGCCGTCAACCACAGCGGGGCGCACATTCGGCAAACTCCTGGTCAACGCATCGGTGATTGCGACCATCGCGGGGATCGCCAATCCGCCGCGTACCACCAATGCCGGGATGTTGAGCTGATCCAAGTCTTCGGGATTGATATAAGTGGTTTTGACCGACCGCCAGTCCAGAACGTTTGAGCCCGCCGTCGTACGGCAATAGTCTTGCGCTGCGTCCGGCATGGCGTCGAAAGATCCGTCACCGCCTCAATAATCAATAATTTGCCTTGCGGCGTTGCGTTCTCCGGCTTCAAAGTTATCGCTGACCGCCAGCATTTCCTCATATGTCGCGCCCCGGTCGCGCAGGAAAAAAACCGGGCTGGCCTCGAAGGTTGCGATGCTTTTGGTATCCGCAACGTTGGCCAACGCGGTCGTCAGCGTAACGGCGCCGCCCAAAGAATGCGCGACCAGATGAAGGGGTGCGTCGATGCGGCGCGCCACGGCGTCCAGCATTCGAATTTAATGCTCTATCCGCGGGTCGTGGAGGGTGGGGGTTTCCTGTGTGCCGCCATATCCGAGAAGACTGGTCCTTACAAAGCGATAGGTCTGCGGCAGGAGCTTCTGTACGCCGCGCCATGCCGCGGGTGTACAGAAGGAACCCGGTAAAAAATCGCCGGACCGTCACCGGTTTCCTGATAGTTGATCTCCCCACCCCCCAGTTTCAACATGGCGGCGACCTTAAACCATTTCCGGGCGGTCGCCGTAAGAGAGTTGGGGGACGTTTTGGTTTAAGGAGAAATGCGAATGGATGGCGAGCCAGGGGTCGGATGGCATTGCGCGGCGGAATACGATTGTGGCGCGACCGGGCCGGTCATAGGGGGTCTGGTCTTGGTGGAACCCGGTTGACCCCCACGGCACGACGCCGTATGCGAAGCAACGGTCGGACGACACGTCCAATTTCAATTGATCCATCTTGAAGGCGAATTTTTCAATTTTCGACCAGACGGAACGCCATTGCTGGGCGATTATATTATCACGGGATACGATCACGTCTTCATAGGTGCCGAATCCGACAGCGTCTTTGTCAAACAAGGGTGTCGCGGCGGTAAAATTTACATCTGAGACGTGTCTGTGCATGGTTTCGAACCATGCATGAATCGCCGCTGTGTCGATATCAAATTTTCTGGATGCCGTCATGATGTCCTCAAATGTATTGTAATCCAGACGCAGCGTAACGGAGTCCGCCTGAAAGGAAATTAAAATATTGACGCCAAAGTCGAAAAAAAGGTGAATATAAGCGGGTTATCATCGTCACGGGAGCGGCTAGTGGTATTGGCGCTACCGCTGCGCGCCGGCTGGCTGGACCGGGAACCGCCTTTGTTTTGCACACGCGGCGTAATGAAACGGGGTTGACTGCGGTGGGCACAGATGCATGCGCTGCCGGCGCGGATTTAGTGATTGATTTCCGCGACCTGGCGGAAGAAAGCGCGGGGGAGAGTCTGGTCGAAGCGACTGTCGCGTCGTTTGGCCGAGTCGATCAAATTATCAGCAATGTGGGTTTCGCCGATAAGCGCCGTGTCGGAGACTTCGACTTACAGGATTATCGGGCGTCTAACAGGACAATTTCAGGGGCATTTTTAGGGCTAACCAGTACCGCCTTGCCTTATTTGACGGCAAGTGAACGGGGGCGGGTAGTCGCAGTCAGCTCTTTTGTCGCGCATATTTTTGGCGCGAACGATGTTATTTTTTCATGACCGCCGCCGCTAAGGCGAAGTTGAGGCCCTTGCGAAAGCGTTGGCGTATCAACTGCTGCCGTCCGGCGTTTGTTTCAACTGTGTTGCGCCGGGATATACGCAGAAAGAGGCTGGTACGCATCAAGGTGTTTCCAACGGAGGCTTGCACCAAGCCGCGGATTTGGCGCCGATGAAAAACTTGGTGACGCCCAACGATGTCGCGGCGGCGGTGCCGTTCCTGTTAAGCCGGGACACTGCCCGCATCACAGGACAGGTAATCCATGTTGATGCGGAGTTGGACGGCCTTGTTGTGAACGGGCTTGCTTTAGAAGCGATACCCAGGGCCTATCCATCGTCATAGAAATTGGAACATTTAGTTAATCGGGAAAGCGATGATTGCGCATGGTGTAAGCTTTTAAACAGGGAAATAGTTATTATGACCGGCTCTTATTTTGGACCTGGGCAAAATGCTTTTTTAATGACCCTTGAATGTCTTTAAACAATATATAAAAGCATGAGTATATTTTTAATATACAAGTGTGGAATAACATGGCGAGAGCAAAACGCAGAACAGTGCAAGAGCACGGTGCCCACCCGGTTGATGTGCTTGTAGGGCAACGTGTTCGGATGCGGCGTGTGTTGTGCGGCCTTAGCCAAACAGTCCTGGCCAATCGCATTGGATTGACCTTCCAACAGCTCCAAAAATATGAAAGTGGTATGAACCGGATTTCGTCCAGCAAGCTTTGGGTGATTGCGTGCGAACTCGACGCGCCGGTACAATGGTTTTTTACGGACGCTGTTGCAGGCAAAGGCCCTGACGTTGAGTTTGGCACGAAGCGCGAAACGCTGGAATTAGTGCGCAATTTCATGGACATCGAGTCCGATGAAACGCGTCAATTGTTCCTGTCGTTGATGCAATCGGTCAGCAATCAATACGGCGGCGTGAAAAACGCCGCCGATTGACCTGGTTCCGGATTTAGTGTCTTGCTCGGGGGTTTGCTTGGGTCGCAGATTGTATCATGAGCGTTGTCATCGTAAATCCGGGGAATGCTGAGTCCGCGGCTTCGCTGGTTTTTATGCTTGTGCTAATGACTTTAAAACGCTTACCGCTTGCCGCCAAAGATGCGGATCCTTCGTAAATTACTCGGTGTGGTTGATGTGTCATGGCTGTTGTGACGAAACAAAGCTTGCCGCTTAGAGCGTCTTGTAGCGTCGTCCAATAGGCGTCGTATTCCGGGCTGTTCGCTTTAGCCCCCTTAACGTAGAAATTATTCGCGCCCCGGGCAATTTTTACAATGACCCCTTCATGCGAATTCCCACACACCAATGATTTTCCAGGTTCCGTTCGCCATTCTTTCAGGGTGATAGGCGCGCTGTCCGCGACGGCTTCACAGCTTATGACGGCAAGCAAGGCGACGCCAAACCAGGTGCGAAACAGGGAGCGAAAGAGTCTGGGGGCGATAGCGGCGAGAGTCGAGCAGTGGGCCATTATGGGTTCCTATAAAATTCAGCACTCATTATAACCGACCTCCCTTCTAAGTTTCCATTTCAATAAATATTCCGTCTGGCGTGACATCGTGCAAATGGCCTATTGTGACGGTTTAGGAACCCAGGATC
>JBLHZD010000381.1:0-3558 GCA_047631095.1 Alphaproteobacteria bacterium | reverse complement strand
ACATTGAACATCGCGAAACCGATATTCTGATTCTCGGTTCCGGGGGCGCGGGGTTGTTTGCCGCGCTTCATGCGCACAAAGCCAACCCCGATCTCGACATCACCATCGCCGTGAAGGGGCTGCTGGGAAAAAGCGGGTGCACGCGCATGGTGCAGGGCGGCTATAACGTCGCCATCGCGCCCGGCGATTCCGTCGCGCGCCATTTCATGGACACCATCGAAGGCGGTAAATGGCTGAACAATCAGGACCTCGCCTGGGATCTGATCGAAACCGCGATTGTCCGCATTCACGAGCTGGAAAATGAATTCGGCTGTTTCTTCGACCGCAATCCCGATGGCTCGATCCACCAAAAGGCCTTCGCCGGGCAAACCTTCGACCGCACGGTGCATAAGGGTGATTTGACCGGTATCGAGATTATCAGCCGGCTGGCGGAGCAGGTCTGGAATCGCGGTATTAACCGCATGGAAGAACATCGCGCCGTAGCGTTGATTCCCAGCAAGGATGGCTCCCGGATATCCGGCGTCTTGCTGATTGACATGCGCACGGGCGTGTTCCGGTTTGTAAAGGCCAAGGCGGTGTTGCTGTCGACGGGCGGCGGGCCGACCATGTATCGCTATCATACGCCGTCCGGCGACAAGGCCTGCGACGGTATGGCAATGGCCTTGCGCGCGGGACTGACCCTGCGCGATATGGAGATGGTGCAATTCCATCCGACCGGCCTGATCGCCGGGGTGGATACGCGCATCACCGGTACGATCATCGAGGAAGGCTTACGCGGCGCGGGCGGCCATCTGCTGGATGGCGACGGCGAACGCTTCATGCATAAATTCGACCCCCGCAACGAACGCGCGACCCGGGATATCGTCAGTCGGGGCATGTTCGAGCAGATGCGCCATGGGGTCACCAGCCCGCATGGCGGGTTGTACATCACAATGCGCCATCTGGAGCCCGATCTGGTGCGCCGCCAGTTCAAGGGCATGGTGGAGCGCTGTCGCGATGTGGGCTTCGATCTGGTCAGTGGATTGGTCGAAGTTGTGCCAACGGCGCATTACATGATGGGCGGGGTGGTGTTTGACACCGATTGCAAAACTGAATTGCCCGGCCTGTTCGCAGCAGGCGAAGATACCGGCGGGGTGCATGGCGCAAACCGTTTGGGCGGCAACGGGGTCGCAAATTCGACCGTGTTCGGTGGCGTTGCGGGCGATGTCATGGCGCCGTTCGTCACGCAGGAAGGCGAAATTGCGGACCCGGATCAAGACGCCATTGACGCCGCGATGGCGAATGTTCTGTCGCCGTTTGACCGGCCGTCGAGAGGGCCAAGCGACATCAACGATATTCGCGACCGGCTCTATGATTTTATGTGGGATGACGCGGGCATCGTGCGCAATCGCGAAAGCCTGGATCGCACGCTGGTCAACCTTGACGGGTTGGATGCGGAGCTGGGCGCGTCGGGTATGGCGGGGCAGGGTCGGGAATTCAATCTCTCCTGGCATGACTGGTTGAATCTGGACAGTCTGATTCTGGTCAGCCGGGCGATAACGCTGGCGGCCATCACGCGGGAGAATTCGCGCGGCGCGCATTTCCGCGACGATTTTCCCGAACCGGGCGATCTGGAAACCTCGTCCTATACGGTGACGACCATGAAGGATGGCGCCATGAAAATGGATACCCGTCCGGTGGAATTCACCAAAGTACGGCCTGGTGAAAGTCTGATTGACGATGCGGCTTGACCTGTTGGTGGTTCCGCACAAATTAATGAGCGCCACAAAAGGGAAACGGCGATGATTAAAAACAGTGCAATCGAAGCGGCGGCCTATGAAATCATGGCGAAGGCCGCCATTGAAATACCGATGGATTACAAAACCGGACTGCGCGGAATGCTGGCTTCCGAGAAAGGCGAACTCAGCCATTTTGTGCTGGAGGCGATGCTCGAGAATTATGATGCGGCGGAGGAAGACCGCCGCGCCATGTGCGCCGACACCGGCGTGCCGCGCTACTACGTGAAGGCGGGCAATGAGGCGCAGATCGAGGGTGGATTTGTCGCGCTGGAGGCGGCGCTGCGGCGCGCCACGGCGCGCGCGACCCAGGATGTGCCATTACGCCCCAATCGGGTGCACCCGCTGAGCCGCAAGGATAACAACAACAATGTTGGCATTAACGCGCCGGAGATTGATTACGCGTTTGAGCCCGATGCGGATTGGGTTGATATCACCACCGTGCACAAAGGCGGTCTGTTTGGCACCGATTATCGGATGTTGTTTCCCGGCGACGGGATCGACGGCATAAAGCGATTTTTTCTGGACGCCATGTATGAATTCGGGCGCCGTGGATTGGCCTGCCAGCCCGCGATTGTCGGCATCGGCCTTGGCGGCAGCAAGGACACGGCGATGACGCTGGGCAAGCAGGCGGCGTGTTTGCGCGTTGTCGGCGACGCCAACCCGGACCCGGAAGTGGCGCGTCTGGAGCAGGAATTAAAGGAAATGGGCAATAATATCGGTATGGGGCCGATGGGGTATGTGGGCAGTTCGATGGTTGTGGATTGCCATATCGAAGTTGGCTACACCCATACGGGCGGCATGCCCATAAGCGCGCATACGTTTTGCCTGTCCTCGCGTCGGGCGGTGGCGCGATTGTACAAAGACGGATCGGTCGAATATCGCACTGATCCGAAATGGTTTACACCCTATATGCGACGGGAGAGCGTTGAATGGTCGACGGCGGAAGCGGCTCTAAAGGCGGGTTAAGACAGGTTCGCCTTAAACTTCCGGTAACGCCGGAAGATCTGGCGACGCTGCGAATTGGCGATATCGTGTTTCTGGACGGGACGCTTTATACGGGCCGTGAGGGCCTGTATCAGCGGGTGCTGGGGGACAAGATCGACCCACCGGCGCCACTGGCGTCGATCTCCAACGTCAATTTTCATTGCTCCCCCGCCGCCTCGGTCAACGAGGACGGAACCTTTAATCTGGGCGCGGTGACCGCCACGGCTAGTTTCCGGTTTTCCAAATGGCTGGATCAATGGTTCAAAATGTCCGGTTGCAAGATGATAATCGGCAAGGGCGGTATGTCCTCGGCGGATTATCGCGAACATTTTGTTCCCAATGGCGCGGTTTATTTGACGACCGTGGGGTATGGCACCGGGGCGTTGCTTGGCCGAGGGGTCAAGAATGTGCCGGTTGTGCATTGGCTGGATGAATTGGGCATCGCCCAGGCGGTATGGGTGCTGGAAGTCGAGAATTTCGGGCCCCTCATTGTTGAAAGCGATCTGGAAGGCAACAGCTTGTTTGAGCAACAGAACGCCCTGGTGAACGCGAATGTGAAAAAAATGTATGAAGGGCTGAAGCCGCCCGCGCTCGCCCGTTACGGGGAAACCACCAACCGTGAAGACGAAGTCGTATAACCGACTGGGAAACAGAATTGAGGATGGTTGAAATGCAACGCATCAGCATCGAATATTGCGCCATTTGAAATTATTTGCCGCGCGCCCTCCGTGCGAGGGATCTACTCCAGGAAAAGACCGATTCCGAGATCGAATTGATCAAGGGCGGCGGCGGGATA
>JBLHZD010000380.1:0-3578 GCA_047631095.1 Alphaproteobacteria bacterium | reverse complement strand
CTCCGTGAGTGCTGCGACAATCTCGGGCGATGCGCCCGCCACATTGTCGCTGCAAAAATTACGACCGCTCATGGCGCCGCCTTAATACGAATAACGCCGAGCGCCGCGCCATTGTCGAGATCAAAGACCATCAACGATTGACCGCCATCGGGCGTCTCCACCCGGATGATCGCGCGGCCGCTATCCACCGCCATCCCCATGACGCGACCGTTCGGCGGCAAAACTGTTTCAACATCTCCAAATGCGCTATGATCCGCAGGCGTGGGGCGGCTGGCTGGCTCCTCTGTCGAACCGCTCAACCGGGTGACAAGGCCATAGGCCAGCAGAGCCAACCCGGCGACGATAAGGATCGCCATAACAACAACGATGGTTTTTAAAGCTCTCATGACCTTGATCCCGAATTTCCTGTTTATCGTCGCGGCCATACGTCCCTATCAACGATGACCAACACCGGTTTTAACTATATCGCTGCTGATGCCGATCTCGGCCATCGACTGGACCGTTTCCTCACCGAATATCTCGACGCGGTGTCGCGAAGCCGCGTTAAATCCCTGATCCTGACCGGCGCAGTCACCATGGACGGCGCGACGATAACGAACCCCTCGCACAGGGTCAAACCCGGTCAAAATTTCGCCATTATTATCCCTGATAGTACACCTGCAGTGATCGAGCCAGAGGCTATCGATCTAAAGATCTTGTTTGAAGATGAGGATGTCATTGTGATTGATAAACCAACGGGCATGGTGGTTCACCCGGCCCCGGGATCTCCCAACGGAACCCTGGTCAACGCATTACTGGCGCATTGCGGCGAGTCCTTGTCTGGCATTGGCGGCGTGCGGCGGCCCGGGATTGTGCATCGTCTCGATAAGGACACAAGCGGCGTCATGATCGCCTCGAAGAACGACGCCGCCCATCATTCCCTTAGCGAGCAGTTTTCGTCGCGCACCATCAAGCGCGCCTACACGGCGGTCGCCTGGGGCGTTCCCCTACCAGCGGTTGGCGCTGTCGAGGGTAATATCGGACGCAACCCTCGTAATCGGCTTAAAATGACGGTGCTTGGCGCGCCGCACGGTCGCTATGCGCGCACACGCTATCAGGTAAAAAAACGTCTGAGCGCGCACGCCAGCGTCCTTGAATGCCGTCTGGACACCGGTCGCACCCACCAGATCCGGGTTCATATGACCCATATCGGACATGGCCTGATTGGCGACCCCCTGTATGGTCGACAATCAAATGCGCGGACCAAATCCCTTCCCGACGCCGCCAAGGACTATCTGGAAACCTTTAAACGCCAGGCGCTTCACGCGCATTTGATCGGCTTCATTCACCCTAGGTCGGCTAAAGAAATTCAATTTGAAAGTCCACTCCCTAACGATATCAAAGGGTTAATAAATTCAATGGGCTAAATATAGATGCAAAAAAATATACATTTATTTTATGGGAAACCTTGAATTTCGGAATTTACTGCTTAAATCTTATATCAAGAGAAACAGCGTCTCCCCGGCGCGGTATAACGGGGTGCAACAGAAGGGAAGTAACGAAATGAGCACAGTTCCTAGCCTCGTCATAA
The DNA here is from genome assembly GCA_047631095.1 of Alphaproteobacteria bacterium. Taxonomy (GTDB): domain Bacteria; phylum Pseudomonadota; class Alphaproteobacteria; order UBA8366; genus JABJJH01. The sequence goes on along the minus strand of JBLHZD010000380.1, from coordinate 2,008 downwards.
GCCCGGAAGGGAATTTACAACGATATCTGGGCAGTATTCGTAAGTTTCCCATGTTGTCGCATGAGGAAGAGTTCATGCTGGCGAAACGCTTTAACGAACAAGACGATGTGCAGGCTGCGCATAAGATGGTGACGAGCCATTTACGCCTCGCCGCGAAAATCGCCATGGGCTATCGCGGATACGGCCTGCCGTTGAATGAATTGATCTCAGAAGGCAATGTCGGCCTTATGCAGGCGGTAAAGCGGTTTGATCCGGATCGTGGGTTCCGTTTGGCGACCTATGCGATGTGGTGGATTCGCGCCTCGATCCAGGAGTACATCCTGCATTCCTGGTCATTGGTGAAAATCGGTACGACCGCGGCGCAAAAGAAGCTGTTCTTTAACTTACGGAAGTTGAAAGGCAAGCTGCAGGCCTTTGAAGAAGGTGATTTAGCGCCGGAAAACGTCGCCAAAATTTCCGAAACGCTGAGCGTTCCCGAAAAGGACGTCATTTCGATGAACCGTCGCATGGCGGGCGCCGATCACTCGCTCAACGCGCCCTTACGCGCCGATGGCGACGGCGAATGGCAGGACTGGCTTGTCGATCAATCCGACAACCAGGAAATCGTTGTTGCAGAAAATGAAGAACTCTCCAAACGACGACAGCTTCTGGGCGCGGCGATGGGCGCCCTCAATGATCGCGAACAGCGAATTTTGAAGGAACGCCGGTTGTCTGAGGATCCAATGACCTTGGAAGCCTTGAGCAAGGAATACAATATCAGCCGCGAGCGGGTTCGTCAGATTGAAGTTCGCGCTTTTGAAAAGCTGCAAAAGGCAGTTCGAAACGCGGCAATTGACCAGAAACTCGCCACTGCATTCTAACGCGCGCGCAAATCAATCTGAGCGTGGACTGTATTACCGAAATTATACGGTCCCCGCTCAGGGAGGCCCTCCTGCGTGGGAGTCAGAGTTGCCCACCTGCGTGGGGCAATAATCAGGCCGTCGCCTCATCTTCCTCTTCGCCGTCTTCAAGAGGATCGCCGCCCAGCGCTTCCTGACGGACCGCCGACCCCCATTGCTCAACCAATTCCTTCTGGCATCCCTTGAAGGCCTTTTCCTTTATTTCAGACGTCACGACAGATACGCCGATACAACCGGCGGCACAGAATAGACAATCATCCATCCAGCCGCGGCGCAACTCAACATGATGAGCCAGGCGAGCGGATCCAGAATAAGCTCCAGCGCCGCCTGAAAATCATTGGCGCCTCGCCACAACTCAAGGGCGTATGGAAGAACGCCGCAGAAATTCAGATACCCGACCGTCCGCGTGGTGTATTTCATGGGATGGCGGTCGATCAGGAACGCAACGAAGGTGGGAACCATGCCGATGATCAAAACGATCAGTGTGGCGTGCGCAACAAACACAATTGGCGGCGCAATAATCCACGCAAGCGCCGATCCCGATTTCGCTTTGCCGCCGCCAGAAGGTTTTTCGTTCGCCATAGCAGGACTTGATCAAAAAATAATAAATAACGATACCGATTGAAACGAGCGTCATCAAAAACCCGGATATGACGGACGAGACCTGAGCGCCCAGGTTTTTTGAAATCAATCCTCGGTTCACACGTTCAATCTCCAGTTGATGGAGTTTTTGAATGGTCTGCCCATACTCCATAACCACGTATTGATAATCCCTTTGGTCATCGGACAATGTCTGGGGATTATCGATAACATTCAAAACTTCAGAAATGACGCCTGATTTTTCCGCCTGCTTGAGTTGCGCCTCGACTTGTTGGCGCAACCCTCTGCTATGCAAACGCTTGATGGCGGGTGAAATTAGAGCCGTGGCCCGCGCACAAAGCGGATTGTGCAACCTGATGTCTGGAAATTGGAGTTTCCGCTAATCAGTCATCCTGGCATTCTCATTTAATGTAGGCCTTATCGGCGACGGCCCATTTGTCGTCGATTTCGACGAGGACGGCGCTGACGAGGCGTTCGAGTGAGTCTTCGTTTGGAAAGACCCGCACCTT
>JBLHZD010000379.1:0-3579 GCA_047631095.1 Alphaproteobacteria bacterium | reverse complement strand
CTTGGTTTGCAGGGACGCCAGATCGGACCCGGAGCCGGGTTCAGAATAACCCTGACACCAGAACACGTCGCTGTTTAAAATTGACGGGAGGTGCTGCTTTTTCTGCGCTTCGGTGCCATAGGTGTAAATGACGGGGCCAACCATGGTGATGCCAAACGAGCTAATTTTCGGGCAATCAGCCGCTTGATACTCTTCGGCGTAGATGTGCTTTTGCATTGGCGTCCATCCAGTGCCGCCATATTCGACAGGCCAGTTCGGCGCGATCCAACCCTGATTGTGCAAAAGTTTCTGCCATTTCACCATGTGGTCTTTGGGGACATAGGACGACCGTTGAACTGCGTCACGAATTTCCAGGGGGAATTTTTTACTTATAAAGTGCTGAACTTCATCGCGAAACGCCAAGTCTTCTGCTGTGTAGGTTAAGTCCATGATCCGCCCTAATTCGCCCGTTTAAATGTTGGCTGCATTGTACATGAGGACGCCGAGTCGACAAGGCGGGCTTGTTCGAGCCGATAAAGACGAAGACACTTGTCGCTGAACTGGAATTTTATAATTTCAAAGGATTGATCCATTGACTGCCATCGCTACCCAAATCCCAGAGGTGCTTGTCCAAATTGGTGACTCCATAGAAGCGTTTTGTAAGGTGGAGGTCATTGGCCGGCATGAGGCGAACCACGCGTTACTGAACGACCCCCGGAATACTTACTGTTTGGATGGGCGCTACGCCGATGAAGTAATCGCGCACATCAAGGAAGTCCGTATGGCCTCGGCAAAGGCGGGTTTTTACAATGTGTCGGTTCCTGAAAACTTAGGCGGTGCCGGGTTTGGCATGTTGGCGTACTACTATTTGGTCGAACGTATTTACCGCATTTGCGGGGCGCATAACTGGCTCTGCGATTTTGTAGTGTCGCACTGGGCGTTTGGTCCCAGCCCGGTTCTCTCCCATGTCACCGAACGGGCCAAGTCGGAAATTTTGAGTGGCATGCTGGCGGGTGAAACCAGCATGTGTTTTGGCATGTCCGAACCGGGCGCTGGCTCTGATGCGGCGATGCTGAAGACCCGCGCGGTGAAAGATGGCGATAACTGGAAAATCAGCGGGCGCAAAATTTGGACGACGCATATTCCCATTGCGGATTATTGCATCGTATTCGCGATAACTGACCCGGAGCGCGCATCCAAAAAAGCGGGCGGGATCAGCACGTTTTTGGTGCCGACTTCAGCGCCGGGCCTGAATGTTGAAAGCGTCATTCGCATGCATGGACATATCGGGGGAAGTGAAGGGATTACGGCGCTGGAGGACGTTGAAGTGGAATCCTGGCAACTTGTTGGGAAATTGCACGAAGGGTTTCGAATTGGGCTGTTTGGGGTCTCGATGGGGCGAATTTATAACTCGGCGCGTGCCGTGGGTTTAGCGCGGTGGGCATTGGAAATGGCGATAGATTACGCCCAACAACGTGAAGCTTTCGGCAATCCGATTTCAGAATACCAAGGGGTGTCGTTTCCGCTTGCAGAAGCTACGACCGAAATTCACGCGGCGCATCTTATGGGCTTGAATGTGGCGCAACTGCTCGACAACGGAGAACGGGCGGTCAAGGAACTTTCAATGACCAAGTCGTATTCCGTTCAAGCGGCGGTTCGCGCTGTTGACCGGGCCATTCAAACGCATGGCGCGATGGGGTTCACCAACGAACTTGGGCTGCACGAAGCCTATGCCCGTGTGCGGCAAGCCAATGTCGCCGATGGCACCAATGAGATCCTGTCGCGCACCATCGCGCAGCGGCTTTTTAAGGGCGACGTAGAATTGTAAATTAAATTTGTTGCCTTGCTTATTATATCCATGACACCTAATAATCTCCGATGCCTTTGGAGCCGTTTGAACATCTACTAGGATTCATGTTGAACGACGTGTCGCGCTTACTGCGGACGCGATTTGATCAACGTGCAAAGAGCCATGGATTAACGCGCTCGCAATGGCGCGTCCTGGTTCATCTGGCGCGCGCTGAAGGTATTATTCAAAGTGGCCTCGCCGAAATTTTGGAGGTCGAGCGTATGACCCTGGGCCGTTTGATTGACCGCTTGGAAGTCGCCGGTTGGGTGGAGCGCCGCCGTGACAGTAAAGACCGTCGGGTCCGGCGGCTCTATCTAACCGCGATGGCGCGTCCAACCTTGAGCGATATTATGAAAATAGCGACTGACATGCATGATGAGGCCCTTCATGGCTTGTCGAACGATGATTTGAACCAGCTGATGCAGACTTTGTTGGTTATCAAGAATAATTTGATCGAAATGAATACAATGAAAAATCAAACTGAAACGGTGGAGACGCCCAAATTGCAGATGGGGGCGGCGGATGACTGATACTGAAATACCCGCTGCGCTCCCGGTGGGGCGATCGAAACGTCGGTTTATTCGGTTCGTGATTAGATTGTTGCTGATGGTCGTAGTTCCTGTCGCCGCGGCTGTTGTCGGTGGGCAAATTTACGTGGCTGGACAACGGTTTGTTTCAAGTGAAAATGCCTATGTGAAATCCGACAAGATTACGATCAGCGCCGAAGTGTCCGGTAGTCTCACGGAAGTCCTAGTTAAGGAGCACGATAACGTTAAACAAGGGCAGCTCTTGTTTAAACTCGACCCGGAGCCATTTCGCATTGCCGTTGTGGAGGCTAAGGCCTGGATGAAAAGTGTGCGTAACGAGGTGGAATTGCGACGCGGTGATTACCGGGTCAAACGAGCGGAGCTTAAATTAGCGAAGGATGATTTACTGTATTTTGAACGGACCCTTAATCGCCGACAAAAGCTTTTGAAACGCGGTAATGTCTCGGAAGAAAAATATGATCAGGCGCGTCGGAATGTCCAACAGGCGAAGCAAAAAATTATCATTGTGAAACAAAAATTGTCACGATCTTTGACCCAGCTAAATGGCGACCCCAAATTAAAGGCTGAAAAATATCCACAGTATTTGCAGGCGATGGCAGCGCTGGATCGCGCGTCGCTGAACCTGAAACGTACCGTTGTGCAGGCACCGGCACCGGGGCGGGTAAGCAAAATTGAATTGCAACCGGGTGAATATGTGAAAGCGAGCGTACCGCTCTTCAGCGTTGTTTCCAACCAAGTCTTGTGGATCGAGGCGAATTTAAAAGAAACTAAATTAACCCATGTTCAGGTAGGTCAACGCGCGACCATTGAAATCGACGCTTATCCGGATCAGAGATGGACAGCGGTTGTCGCCAGTATCAGCCCGGCGACCGGGGCGGAATTCGCCGTGTTGCCGCCCCAAAATGCCACGGGAAATTGGATCAAGGTTGTTCAACGTCTGCCAGTCCGCCTTAATATTAACGATGCGTGGAGCGGACAGCCGTTGCGCGTCGGGATGAGCGCTGTTGTTGAAATTGATACCAATCGGGAAACGACGCTTCCCGATGTGATGCCTGGTTTTATGAAGGAAGTCCTTGCATGGGGAATGACAAAATAGAGAACCGGGTTCAAACCGGTAAATTTCTCGCACCCAGTCAGAAATTTGACCAACATTACGACGTTGTTGTCGTTGGGTATGGGTTCGCGGGTGCTGTCACTGCGATT
>JBLHZD010000378.1:0-3603 GCA_047631095.1 Alphaproteobacteria bacterium | reverse complement strand
ACCGCCATCGAAAGCCAAAAATCGCACTAATTTACTGATCCTGGTAAAAACCTTGCTCATATCAGGCCTTATGCAGAGGTCTCATAGCATTGTTTCTTATGACCTTTTACCCAAGCGCTTCCCGTTCCCTGCAATCGACCGACACGCCAATCGCCTTCGCATCTATCACCGTTCGCAAAAACAATAACACTCTGCCCATGAGGTTTGTTGTCTTTGAATTCACCTTTGTACTTTATTTTTTTCGCATGGTTCCACAAAATGCCTTGGCCGCTCATCTTACCATCCCGCCACTCGCCTTCGTATTTAAAATAAGGTCCGTAGACAAAAACCCCTCGACCATTCTCCTTGCCGTTTTTCCAATCGCCTTCATAAGAAACGCCATCGGATATGACATTTAGTCCATGACCTTGCCGAAATCCATTTACCAACGCGCCGGTATAAACATGTTCAAATTTCCATGGACTATTTGAACCGCGACTAGTGAAGCGCAAGTTCAAAACACCATCGCCATTCGCTTTGCCATTTAAGCAAGGACCCGTCCAGGTTACCCATTTGGCATTCTTTGACCTTTCGATTCAAACAGCACAGTTCGTCTTGTTCTCAACGTTCTCCCAGCGACCCTCCTCAGCAACCGAGGTTGAGGTTGTCGCGCCAAACGCCAATACGGCCAATACGGCCAATATCCAGCACAAAACTCTCGCCATCCTTAAAGTCTCCAACAAAAAATCCGCCCAACTGTACGTTGAGCGGCCTCTTTATCGCAACCACCGCGTTTGCGCGGCGGGTATTTTGACTTCGCTTATCGCGAATAGAACTCGATGACCAGGTTCGGTTCCATCTTCGTCGCATACGGCACATCGGCTAAGCCGGGGGCGCGCAGGAAGGTGGCGGTCATTTTGTTGTGGTCGGCGGTGATGTATTCTGGCACTGCGCGCTCAAGCGATTCACTGGCTTCGAAGATCATCGGAATTTCGCGGCTTTTGGCGCAGAATTCCACGACATCGCCATCTTTGACATGATAGGATGGAATGTTCATGCGCCTACCATTCGTCCTCGATATAGGCGTAAAGCCTTTCCGTTTTTGCCCGACGTTCAGCAATTTTCCAAAATTGGTAGGCTGACCGAAGGCGGTCGGTTCTTGATTGCGGTGGTCTCTTCGTTGCGCCAACATGGATGATCTATAATTTCGCCGAAACAACGATTTCCCAGGTAGAGTTTTTTGACCCTTCGCGCGCTACCTCTTGTTGTGATCATGATCCTCCTGGCGACGGTCGCAGGGGATGTTTTTGCGCAAAAAACGTCGCGGCCCTTCACCTTTGCGCTGGCCCAGTGGAACCGCACGCTCAGTAGCGCGGATACGTATGTAAACGGCGCCGATCAGTTTTCGGAGCGCAGTAGAGACTTCCGTCAACGCATTGGCGAAACACGGCGCGAAGCCTCCATCGCGGCGACGGCGGCGGCGATCGAAGTCACCAAACGGCGCAGCCTTCTGGCCGCTCTTGGCCCCTCGCCAACCCAAGACGATCCACCGGAGAAGCCGGAAATCGCAAAGCAGCACGCCATTTACGAATAAGACCTCGCCTTTTACCGGGCGCGGGTGTCACAGGCCGATGTCGTCCTGGCCCGGGCCGCCGCGCTTGAGGTTGCTATTTCCGGGCTGTCTCGCGCCCGGCTGGTCAAACGTCTGGCGCAGGCGAACCCTTTACCACTTGCGCCGGAAACGATCGCAATTGGGGCGCCGGAATTCATACAGGCGTTGCAAAAAATTGCGGCGACGCCCCTGGAATGGTGGCGCGGGTTGCCCGTTGAAAAACAAACGCCGGAAGTCTTCTGGCGAATGGCGATATTTCTGATCGTCGCATTTGGACTTGGCTGGGTGCTCCGCAGTCTCTCAAATCGGTTTTTCGGTCCGGACACAAAGACCGAAGAACCAACCTACGCCCGGCGTCTGCTGGGCGCAGTCGCCGAGGCCGTCTCGCGCGGTATCTTTCCAGCGCTGATACTTGTCGTCATTCTGTTTCGACTAAAAAGCGCTGAAACTTTGATAACCGGTAATTTCGCCACGGTTCTGGAGGCGCTGTGCATGGCGCTGATCTTGTTTGTCCTCGCCTGGGCGTTGCCCCGCGCCGTACTGGCGCCCCATTTACCCAATTGGCGCCTGACGGTCCTGACAAAGCGCGGCGCCAGCGCCCTCAGTTACCGGATAACCGCACTTGCGGCGTTTGTCTCCCTCGACAGTTTTCTAACCGACGCGGCGATCGGGATTTCTCTTGTTCCCGAATTGTCGAGCGAACTCCTCTCCCTTTATGGTTTTGTCGCACAGGTCATTGAAGCCGTCGGTATCCTGTTTATCCTGCAGCCCCGGTTGTGGCGCGCAGACCCTGACGCCGCCCTAAAACGCGGAGCGGAAGAAACGGCAGAGGGCGCGGCTACAGCGCCACCGGAGTCACCCACGCCGACAAAGCACGGCCGGTTCTGGGCGGTTGTGCATGGGCTCTTCGCGACAATCGCCTGCCTGTCAATCGTCGCAAATGTGCTGGGTTATGGAAGCCTCGCCGACTATCTGGTCAGCAATTTGATTGTAACCGGTCTCGTCGGTGGCGGCCTTTATCTGACACGCGGCCTGCTGCGGGAAACAGTTGCGATAGCGCTGCGTGCAGCGGTCGTCAGCCGTAAGTTAGATATTCGCCATTCCACCCGGAAACTGGCGAAATTCAGGACGCGGGCGTTGCTCAATTTCGCAATTTTCATCGCCGGCGTCTTTGTCATCGCGCCGTCCTGGGGCCTGCCGCAAGATGACCTTTCCCTTTGGCTCACGGCGGCCATCCAGGGCTTTACGGTGGGCAACGTCTCGATCTCGCTGATTGATTTTGTCGTCGGAATCCTCGTCTTTTTCGTTGTGATCCTGCTGTCCCGCACAATGCAGCGGGCGCTGCGCGAGCGCATTCTCCCCGAGACGCAAATCGACGTCGGTTTACAGCACTCCCTGACCGCCAGATTTGGTTATGTCGGATTCACCCTCGCCGCCATGCTGGGCATATCCGCGCTTGGTCTGGATTTATCGAATATCGCGCTGATCGCGGGCGCGCTCTCCGTCGGCATCGGGTTTGGCTTGCAGACCATCGTCAGCAACTTTGTTGCGGGTCTGACGCTTTTAATAGAACGCCCCATCAAGGTCGGCGACTGGATCGTCGTCGGCGATCAGGAAGGCATCGTCAAACGCATTCAAGTCCGCGCCACGGAGATTGAAACCTTTCAGCGCAACTCGGTCATCGTCCCCAATTCCGAATTCCTGGTGAGCAACGTCATCAACCGAACCCAAAAAGACAGCGTCGGGCGCATCGAACTGCCCATCGGCGTCGCCTATGGCTCGGACACCGCCAAGGTCGAGGAAATTCTGCTGGGCGTCGCGCGGGACAATCCGAAAATTGCGCAATGGCCGGAGCCCTTCGTCCTGTTCCAAAATTTTGGCGATTACTCGCTGGATTTTGAATTACGGTGTTATTGCCAAAACGTGTTCGACACCATCCGCGGCGGCAGTGAATTACGCTTTGCGATCGACAAGGCGTTCCGGGAAGAAGGCATCGAAATCCCGTTCCCGCA
>JBLHZD010000377.1:0-3613 GCA_047631095.1 Alphaproteobacteria bacterium | reverse complement strand
ATATTTACTTTGAAATGAGTCGACCGTCTTCAAGAGTAACGATTCGGTCCATTTTGGCGGCAAGGTCCAGATTGTGGGTCGCGACCAGCGCCGACAAATTTGTCGCGCGCACCATCGACATGAGTAATTCAAACACTTCATCAGACGTTTGCGTATCAAGGTTTCCCGTTGGTTCATCCGCCAACAGAACGCTGGGTTCGTTCGACAACGCGCGCGCTAACGCTACCCGTTGCTGCTCGCCGCCAGACATCTGCGCGGGGCGATGTTCCGCCCGGTTCGCCAAGCCCACGCCTTCTATCAGATGCTGCGCTCTTTCGAGCGCGGCTTTGCGGCCTTCACCAGCAATCAGAAGAGGCAGCATTACATTTTCTAACGCCGAAAACTCCGGTAGCAGATGGTGGAACTGATACACAAAGCCAATATCATCCCGACGCGTCAACGTGCGCTCAAAATCGTTCATATTTGTGCAAGAATGCCCAGCAACATACACGTCGCCCTCATCAGGCCATTCCAGGAGTCCTGCAATATGCAACAGCGTCGATTTTCCAGACCCGGAAGGACCAACCAGGCCAACCAACTCTCCGGTTTGAATTGTCAGCTCGGCGCTGCGTAAAACGCTAAGAACATTGTCGCCAAAGCGATATGCACGTGAAATTCCTTCGAGGACAAGGGCGTCAGAAGGTTCCGTCATAATCGATTCCCTTCATCCACCACTCATTCATATCGGAGCACTTCGACAGGATCGAGCCGCGCCGCGCGCCGCGCCGGAATAATCGACGCTAAAAATGACAACACCAGAGCCATCGCGATTACAGTGAAAACTTCATTTGGATCAATAACCGCTGGCAGCTTAGATAAAAAGTAAATTTCTGCCGCGAACAAATCGGCGCCGGTCAGCCCTTCAATCCACCGGCGAATACTCTCAATATTCAGCGCAAACGATATTCCCAAAGCGCCGCCCAGGGTCGTTCCAATAAGGCCAACGCTTGCGCCGGTCATAAAGAATATTCGCAAGATCATGCCTCTGGTTGCGCCCATCGTGCGCAAAATTGCAATCCCGCGCCCCTTATCGTTCACCAACATGATTTGGCTGGAAATAATATTAAACGCCGCAACGAGAATAATCAGCGTCAAAATTATAAACATGACGTTGCGTTCAACTTGCAAGGCGGTGAAGAAACTTGAATTTACCTGCCGCCAATCCAGGACATGAACTTCCGGTCCCAAAACCCGAAACAGGCGCTCCCGCATCTCCTTTATAGCGTCAGCGTCATCCGTCATGATTTCCAGAACGGATACAGCGTCTTTCTTTTTGAAAAACACCTGAGCATTACGGAGCGGCATATAAACATAAGCGTTATCGTATTCGTACATGCCAATTTGAAAAATTGCAGTGACGGGATAGGCTTTCATACGCGGGACGGTGCCAAATGCGCTGACATTTCCCTTCGGCGAAATCAGCGTGACTTTATCCCCGACGCGAACGCCCATGCGCGCCGCCAATCGGCTTCCTAATACAACGCCTTTCCCCGCCTCATAAGCCTTTAGGTCTCCTTCCACGATAGCGTTCGCAAGAATAGGTCGGGCGGCGAAATCTTTGGCGCGAACCCCACGCACAAGCGCACCGGACGCGATGCCATTCGCCGTCGCCATGACCTGCCCCTCGACCAAGGGCGTTACGGAAATAACGCCTTCAACGCCGCGCACCTTATCGGCGACGGGGTCATAGTTCCTGAAGGTTTTTTCGACGCTCATGATGCTCATATGACCGCCGAGACCAAGGATTCTGGAGAATAATTCCTCTCGAAAACCGTTCATCACTGACATCACAATTATGAGCGTGGCGACGCCAAGCGTAATACCCAAGAGGGAAAACCAGGCGATGACGGATATAAAGCCTTCCTGGCGCCGGGATCTCAAATAGCGGCTCGCGACCAACCTTTCGAATGCGGAAAACATAGCTCAGATCACTTTCAGAACGACGATAGTCAAACCATGAGAACGAGAGAAATTTGATCGCATTATTTGGTCAGCTTGTTCAACGCAGCGTCAATTGACAATTCTTCACGTTCATCCGTGACCCGGGATTTCAATTCAACGACGCCATTTTTCAAGCCCCGTGGTCCAACGATAAGTTGCCAGGGCAAACCGATCAAATCCATCGACGCAAATTTAGCGCCCGCCCGTTCATCCCGGTCGTCATATAGTGTTTCGACACCAGCGTTCTCAAGCTTCGCGTAAAGGTCTTCACACGCCGTGTCGCACGCTTCATCTCCTACGCGCAAATTGATCAAACCCACATGAAACGGCGCTACAGCCTCCGGCCAGATGATGCCTTTATCATCATGACTCGATTCGATGATCGCGCCGACCAATCGTGAAACGCCGATCCCATAGGACCCCATTTGCACAGGCACTTCATTTCCATCCGATGTCGCGACCGTCGCACCAAGCGCCTTTGAATACTTATCCCCGAAAAAGAAGATATGACCGACTTCAATACCGCGCGCGCTAACTTGCTTGTCCTCGGGTACTTCAGCGGAAAATTTGACGGCGTCGTGCTGTTCATCCGTCGCCGCGTAAAGTCGCGTCCATTCATCAACGATGGGCTGCAAACCAGCATCCTTGTCAATTTCTTGCGCCAGCACATCCCGCTCCAGAAAATCACGATGACAAAAGACTTCGCTTTCGCCAGTTTCAGCCAAAATGATGAATTCATGGCTCATATCACCGCCGATCGGTCCCGTATCCGCCTGCATTGGGATTGCTTGTAACCCAAGGCGGGCATACGTCCGAAGGTAGGAAACGAACATTTTATTGTAGGCGACCCTGCCCTGTTCCGCATCGACGTCGAACGAATAAGCGTCCTTCATCAAAAATTCCCGCCCCCGCATAACGCCGAATCTCGGTCGAATTTCGTCTCGGAATTTCCACTGAATATGATAGAGGTTTAACGGTAAGTCCTTATAGCTGCGAACCGAGCCGCTAAAAATTTCCGTTATCTGTTCCTCGTTGGTGGGACCGTACAGCATATCCCGCTCATGCCGGTCCGTAATACGCAGCATTTCCTTGCCGTAGTCGTCATAGCGTCCGCTTTGACGCCATAAATCAGCAGATTGAATAGTTGGCATAAGAACTTCCTGCGCCCCTGCGGCATTCTGTTCTTCTCGTACAATCGCCTCGATTTTCTTGAGTACTCTAAAACCTAACGGCAACCATGAATATATTCCCGCGCTCGCCTGACGCACCATGCCAGCGCGAAGCATCAACCGGTGCGACGCAATCTGCGCTTCTGATGGCGTCTCCCTTAGTGTAGGTAAGAAATATTCGGACAAACGCATCTATATATCCTTGGCGAACAGTTTAAGGAAACGCCGGTTTAGGGCGCATAAAGCTCGGATCGCAACTTAGGGAATGCGCCTATTCATGTCCACGCCACATGCAGTTTGAAACAGATTACATGCCCAGTATTTTTTTGCATTCCAGAAGGGAGCGTTAGAAATTCCGTGTCATTTCTTTAAACTGAAGAAAAGGAATGACACATGCGAAATGACTTTGATTTTGAGGCCGCCCTTTCTGCCCTGCAAGACGGCCAGAACCTGACGGGCAAGGA
>JBLHZD010000376.1:0-3622 GCA_047631095.1 Alphaproteobacteria bacterium | reverse complement strand
GCGTCCAGCTCGCGTCCAAGCCCGTTCGTAATTCAAGCCCGTAGGCAATTACCGCAAATCGCCTACAACCGCGTACAAGCCATCGAGACAGCCTTCGCCCTGTCGGCGGCATCGGTCCGGCGACCAGCCGAACTGCGCGTCAGGGGCGTTTGCATTGTCCTTGAACGGCATTTCCAGCGTCATCGCCAAACATCCGAACGTCTCGGCGACATGGCCTGTGCAGAGCGTCAGGTTGCCTTTTCCCGGCGCCGCTTTGGGATATCCCCGTTCGACCTGATAATCCGGGTTTGCGCGCATCAACGCCGTATCAAACGTCGTGCGTAAAGCGGTCTGCTTTTCCGTCAGTGACGGAATACCGTCCGATCCTGCGATAAAGACATAGGGCAAGGCCTCGTCGCCATGGACATCGAGACAAAAATCGACGCCGGTCTTCCCCATATGTTCCCGAACGAGAAATACTTCCGGGCTTTTTTCCATCGTTGGCGCGGCCCATTCCCGGTTCAGATTGGTACCCGCCGCATTAACGCGCAGATTGCCGCGACGACTGCCATCGGGGTTCATATTGGGCGCCACATACACCGTCGCGCAATCCAAAATAGCATTGGCGACCGGGTCTGCTTCATCAAGCATGCGATCAATGAAACCCTCCATCCAGTAAGACGCCTGTGTTTCGCCGGGATGCTGCCGACCGATCACCCAACATTTACGCTTATCGGGTTGTTCATCGCCGATGATCAACAGGTCCAGGTCTTCACCATCGAGTGTACGCCCGAGGCAGGACAGCTGTGCGCGACTGGACATCTGGCGCTGCGCCAGAAATTCCCGACAGCGCTCCAACGGATAGGGTGCGAAATAGGCGTAATACACTGAATTCTGTTCGGGACGGTGACGAATGGTCAACGCCGACCCATTATAATCCGTCGGCACGCGAAACCAGGATTTGCGATCATAGGACGCCACCGCACGGTACCCGTCCCAACCCTTGGTATAGCTCGCGGCCCCCGCATTTTCGATCACCAGCGCGCATTCGGTATCGCGCGCGCCAGTCAGGCGAAAATGGAACCACTGGAAATAGTCCGAATTCGTGTCGGGTCGTATCGACAAACGAATATTCGCAGGATCGGTCGCGTCGATGACCTCGATATTTCCTGAATCTGACGGCGCGCCGATATGCATGGATATTCCTTCATGGTTTTAGAAGTTTTTTTGATTCAAAGGGACAGTAAAGACAGTAAGGCCGACCTGTAAATACACAAGCCGACCTTACCAGGACAAATTACACCATTATCGATTATGCGGCTTTGGCCTCAATGACCTTACCATTGACGATCAACCCAGTATCACCCGCCGACACCGAAACTGTATCGCCATCAGCGACCCGGCCTTCGAGAATAAAGCTCGAAATCGGGTTTTGCAGCGCACGCTGGATCACCCGTTTTAGCGGTCGCGCGCCGTACACGGGATCATATCCTGCATCGCCCAACCAGGCTTTCGCCGCGTCATCGAAGTCCAGAATGATCTTTCGATCATCGAGCAATTTTTGCAAACGACCCAACTGGATATCGACGATCTGGTTCATATGGCCCCGCGCCAACCGGTGAAACAACAAGACTTCATCGATACGGTTCAGGAATTCCGGTCTGAACGCCGCGCGGACAATCTCCATGACCGGGCCTCTCGCGTCGTCGGAATCTTCGCCTTCCGGCTGGTTGGCGAGAATTTCACCACCCAGATTGGATGTCATGATAATCACGACATTGGAGAAATCGACTGTCCGACCCTGGCCATCCGTCAAACGGCCATCATCCACCACCTGCAACAGTACATTGAAGACATCTGGGTGCGCCTTTTCAATCTCATCAAACAGTACGATTTGATAAGGGCGCCGGCGCACAGCTTCCGTTAACGCACCGCCCTCTTCGTAACCCACATAACCCGGCGGCGCGCCGATCAACCGGGAGACGGCGTGCTTCTCCATGTATTCAGACATATCAATCCGAACCATTGCCTGTTCATCATCAAACAGAAACGCGGCGAGAGATTTGGTTAGCTCGGTTTTGCCGACGCCCGTCGGGCCGAGGAACAGAAACGACCCGATGGGTCGCCCCGCCTCCTGCAGCCCGGCGCGAGCGCGCCGCACCGCATTGGAAATGGCCTCGATCGCTTCTTCCTGACCAACCACGCGTTTCTTCAACTGATCTTCCATTTGCAGAAGTTTTTTTTGCGCTCGCCCTCCAGCATTTTGTCCACCGGTATACCGGTCCAACGCGACACGACGGCGGCGACGTCATCTTCGGTCACCTCCTCATTCAACATGCGGTTTTCATTCCCCGTCACAGCCGATTCCAGCTTTTGCTGTAAATCGGAAATGACGCCATAGGCTAACTCACCCGCACGTTCCAACCGTCCCAATCGCTGCGCCTGATCCAGCTCAACCCGCGCCTGGTCAAGCTGCTCCTTCACATTTTGCGTACCCTGCATTTCCTGTTTCTCAGCTTGCCATTGCAAGGTAAGCACATTGGACTTTGCTTCGAGTTCGGCCAGATCGGTTTCCAGTTTTTCAAGGCGATCACGGGATGCTTTGTCGCTCTCTTTCTTCAAAGCCTCGCGTTCAATCTTCAACTGAATGATACGGCGATCCAGTTCGTCAATTTCCTCCGGTTTGGAATCGACCTCCATCCGCAAGCGGCTTGCGGCCTCATCAATAAGGTCGATCGCCTTATCCGGCAAAAACCGATCCGTAATATACCGGTTCGACAAAGTTCCCGCAGCGACGATGGCGCCGTCGGTGATGCGCACGCCATGATGAAGTTCATATTTCTCCTTCAGGCCACGCAGGATCGAAATGGTGTCTTCCACCGTCGGCTCCGCAACCACAACCGGTTGAAAGCGGCGCGCCAAGGCAGCGTCCTTTTCGATATGCTTGCGGTATTCGTCCAATGTCGTCGCACCGACGCAGTGCAATTCTCCGCGCCCCAGAGCTGGTTTCAGCATATTGGATGCGTCCATCGAACCTTCCGCCGCGCCCGCGCCAACCAGCGTATGCAACTCGTCTATGAAAACGATGATTTCACCGGCCTCCGCTGAGATTTCCTGCAGCACCGCCTTCAGGCGTTCTTCGAATTCACCGCGAAACTTGGCGCCCGCCACCATTGCGCCAAGGTCCAGCGACAACAGGGCGCGGTTCTTCAGGCTCTCCGGCACGTCGCCGTTGACGATGCGTTGCGCCAGCCCTTCGACAATCGCGGTTTTCCCGACGCCCGGCTCGCCAATCAAAACCGGGTTGTTTTTTGTTCGGCGGGAGAGCACCTGGATGGTTCGACGAATTTCCTCGTCCCGGCCAATGACCGGATCCAGTTTGCCGTCGCGCGCGAGCTGCGTCAGGTCCTGTGAATATTTTTTCAACGCGTCATAGCTGTCTTCAGCGGTTGCGCTATCGGCGGTTCTGCCTTTTCGCAATTCATTGATCGCGCCATTCTACCCTTGCGGCGAAACCCCCGCCGCGCTCAAAGTTTTTTCTGCGGTGGTACCCTGCGCCATCGACAAGGCGAGAAGCAGCCCCTCCGTGGTGACAAAACTATCGCCGCCCTTTTCAGCGATCTGCTGCGCCTGGTCCAGGAGC
>JBLHZD010000375.1:0-3641 GCA_047631095.1 Alphaproteobacteria bacterium | reverse complement strand
GTTAATGGACGAAGCGTCTCTTCATAATGCGGATTGGTGAGAAACCGAACGTCAAAGACTAAATCGGCTTCTCGGGGAACGCCGCGCCGGTACGAAAACGACGTGACATTCACACCTAATCCCGGCCCCTGATCCAAACCGAACTGTTCGGTAATTCGTTCCTTCAACGTCCACAATGTTTTTTGCGACGTATCAATCACCGTATCCGCGCGGGCCCGCAGCGGTGCCAACATGGCGCGCTCCAAGCGAATTCCGTCAGGAACGGGTCGATCCAGGGCCAAAGGATGACGGCGCCGGGTTTCAGTATAGCGCCGCAACAAGGTGGCGTCTTCGCAATCCAGAAACAGCATCTGAACGTCAATATCGTGATCCGCCGTCAACCGGTCCAGTTCCGTTGAAAACACGTCCACGCCAAAATCCCGAGTCCGTATATCAACACCTATGGCCAACGGTTGCCAGTCACTATTTGACGCTTCAGCGTTTAGCAACGCCGTCAGCAACGAAAGCGGCAGATTATCAACCGCCTCATAGCTAAGGTCTTCCAGCATTTTGAGCGCTGTCGTGCGCCCGGCGCCGGACAGGCCGGTCACCAAGACAACGGGTCTGGAAATTTTAATATCGCCCGTCAAAGCATAGGTACTCCTCCGCTAGCGCCAAATTGGTTTCCAAATTACTTCGGTCCCTTATGACATTATATTGTCCGGTCCGACGCGAATCGCAAGCCGGACTTTCGCCGCAGCAGACGTTTCAAACGGCCACAACCGCAAACGACGCACGGTGACGCCGCCTAATTCTATGGTTTCCGGTACAGGCATCCGGTCGAGCTGATCCTGGGATTCAACCAAATCAACGATTAAACCCAGAATGCCGACCCGCGCCATAGAATCATCCGGCAACGTTACGACACCCAGGTTTCGGACTTCAATTTTATTTCGGAGATTGTCCGGCGCGCGCGCTTCTACTCGGCCATCGCTGTATTCCAAAATAGTTTGGTCATCAGAAACCAGGCGTGCGCCGCCCTCAATGAGCCGCAGCGCTAAATCGGATTTGCCACTACCGGAGCGCCCCCGAAGCAACACCCCAATATCATTTATGACGACGGTGGTTGCGTGGACTGTATCCATGGCATGAACTGTTTGCCGAGCTTCAGGCCTTGTTGTTGATAGGTGGAGCCGATGTCGCGACCGTAAATGCGGTCTGGAATTTGCGTTAAACGTTCATAGACAAGTCTTCCGAGAATTTGACTGTCAGAAATAAGGAACGGCACGTCGTGGGAGCGGACTTCAAGAACCGCCCGGCTTCCTTCGCCACCGGTGCCCTCATCGCCGAACCCTGGGTCAAAGAAACCAGCATAATGAACCCTAAATTCACCGACTAACGTGTCATACGCGACCATTTCAGCGGCGTGATCTGGTGGCACGGTCACGGCTTCACGCGAAGCCAGAATATAAAAATCATCCGGGTTCAAGATCAATTCCGGCGTACGGTGTCGAAAGATCGGTTCCCAAAAATCACGCGGGTCATAATGATTTTTCAGGTCTATATCGATCAGACCCGCATGTTTTCGAGCGCGAAAACCAACCAGGCCCGTCACGGGGTCCCCCTGAAGGTCGACCGTGAAGGGGATGCCTTCTTTGATGATTGCCGAATTGGGTTCGGAATCGACCAGTTGAACTTTTTGGTTCAATTGGTGCAACGCGCGATCGCTATATGTGAAATTTCCCCGTTTTAGACGAAGTTGGCTCAAACGTGATCCGGTGCGCACGATGACACTGAACGTTCGCGGTGAAATTTCAGCATAAAGCGGTCCGGAATATTCACCGCGCACACGGTCAAACTCAACGCCATGATCGGTGATTAAGCGCGTAAATATATCCAGCCGGCCGGTAGAGCTTTTAGGATTCGCTATACCAGAAAGGCCGGCGCCCAGCGCCAACCGCTCCATCAGTGGAACGACATAAACGCATCCTTTTTCCAACACCGCGCCGTCGGACAAGTCCAACTGGTGCAGACCCAGCTTCGACAGCTTGTCCGAAACTGTTTCAGAGCTTCCCGGCAGAAAACTTGCCTGGACCCGGTGCGCGGTACGCCCCAGACGCAGATCAAGACTGGCCGGCTGAATTTGATCGTCGAGGATTTCGGAATCGGCCACGATTTCAGCGGAATTGATCAACGCCCGGATCGCTTGAGAGGGCAGAATGCCGGTACGATGGCGGACCGGCATTCCCCTATCAGGCTTCGTGGCCTGTGCAACGGAGCGAGTATCAGACATGTGGCCTCATCCATCGGGGTTCGCCTAGACTAGACGTTGACCCCTAATTATCAAACTATCTGCTAGTGGCGCAACCGAAACAGATGGTTCTCATCCATTTTGATCAATTGCCCTACCAGATCAAAAAATTGGCGGTCTGATCGAAAGACTTGGGAACCAAGCGTTTCGATCAGACAATTTGAACACCAATCTTTGGAACCGCTTATACGGGCAATCGCACCGTAAATTGCGCGCCCATGACCACGCCATTGGCGTCCCGCCGATTCAGCGCGCCTATCGTACCGCCATGCGCTTCGACAATTTGCCGGGAAATCGAAAGCCCAAGCCCGGAATGCATACCAAATTTTTCGCTGGCTGGCCGTTCGCTGTAAAAGCGATCAAAGACCGCATCCAATTTGCCATCCGGCAATCCAGGCCCCGTGTCCAAAACTAAGATTTCCACGAACCCGCCGCATCGGGCCACTTCGATATCTATAGTTGTGCCAGGAAAGGCGAAGCTATCCGCATTCGCGATTAAATTTTGAAATACCTGGACCAAACGGCTCTCCCAGCCCGGCACGGTCAACGCGATCATGGGATCCTGAGCGCCGGCGGCGGTATGCACACGCATTCGGGGAGGCGCGCCCTCTCCTTCCTCACGGGACGCCATTTGAATTTCGACTAGCATTTTCAGTAACCCGCCAAGGTCGATGGGGCTCATCGATTCGCGGCTTAATTCCGCGTCCAGCCGGGAATAGTCGGATATGTCGGTGATTAACCGATCCAGCCGTTGCACGTCCTCCTGGATGATCGTCATCAATTGTTGTTGCTGCGCTGGGTCGGTGATCCGCGCAGCGGTCTCTACCGCGCTGCGCAACGACGTTAAGGGATTTTTGATTTCATGACTGACATCGGCGGCGAAGCGTTCAATGGCGTTGATCCGCAAATACAAAGCGCCCGTCATGTCCCGTAAGGCGCCGGACAAATCGCCGATTTCATCACCTCGATGGGTCAAATCGGGAATTTCCTGGACCTCCCGTCCGCCGTGAACCTGCGCCGCTGCCGCCAACCGCCGCACCGGACGGGCGATCGCGCTCGCCAGGTAAAGCGACAGCAAAATCGTAATCACCAGAGCAATCGCGAATAATTCGACGACGACCAGACGAACATCTCGGATCGTCTGGCGGACTTCACCGCCGCCCTTAGATACCATCAACACGCCGATCACTTGATGAAAGCGTTGCACCGGCATCGCCACGGACAACACAAAACCACCCTTTCGATCGGCCCGCACCACGCCTGTGACCTCCCCCGACAGCGCAGACATCGCTTCCGGGTAATCCCGAATACTTTGACGTTGAGCTTCTTGATAATAATCCAGATCCCGGAC
>JBLHZD010000374.1:0-3651 GCA_047631095.1 Alphaproteobacteria bacterium | reverse complement strand
CGGTGAAATCTCACCTAATCCATAAGGGTCCGGCGTTTCCGCCAACATGGACGAATACACTTCGATCTTTCCCGATGGCGTTGAAAACTTATGGGTTTCCGGGTCGCGGATTTGCGCGGCGAACGCAACAACGTCCTGGGGTGCGGGAAAGCGGGCGACCCCTGCTGTCGTGAAAGCGTCAAAATCGTCTACGGCGTCTTTCGTGAGTTCCTGAAGCCATTCGGTTTCGGACTTATCGTTGAAATCCTCTATGCCCAGGCGGTTCGCCAGATCACCGAAAATATCGATGTCATCACGGCATTCATGCATCGGTTCAATCGCTTGCTTCATATAAATCGCGTAATGGCCGCTTCCTGACCATGGGGTGTGCACGTCATTGCGTTCCCAGAATGTCGTCGCGGGCAAAACGATATCCGCGTGCCGGGTCGTCGGCGTCAGGAAATGATCCTGTCCCACGATAAACTCCACGCCATCGAGCGAATTGGCGATCTTGCTGGTGTTGGGGCATTGGTTGAACAGATCGCCGCCCGCCGCATAAATCAGTTTGATGTCAGACGGGTAACCGCCGCTGGCGCCTCGCGCCAGTAAATCCGCAAACAAGGGTGAGGATACACGCGCGTCAATCGGATTCGCGCCCGCCGGAAACCCTTTGACCCCACTGGACCCGGTCGCGCCGTTACTGGCGCCGGAATTCCCACCGACAACGCCGACATTGCCGGTAATCGCGGCCAAGGCATAAGCGGCGCGGTGAAATTGTTCGCCAAATTCCGTCCTGCCGGGACCATACCCGCCGTGCAAGGCCGCGGGCTTCGCCGTTGCAAAATCCATCGCAAGACGACGAAGGACGTCCGCGGGAATGCCCGTAATCTCCGCCGCCCATTCCGGCGTTTTGGGGATCCCGTCCGTCTCTCCCATCAGATAGGCGCGGTAAGACGCGCCTTTCGGCGCCCCGGCCGGCAACGTCGCTTCGTCGAAGCCCTGAACGTATCGGTCGCAATAGGCCTGATCGTGCAAATTCTCGCTGACCGCGACATAGGCCATCGCGATGAGCGCGGCGGCGTCCGTCGACGGGCGAATAAAAATATGTTCATCCGCCAATTGTCGGCTTGTGCGGGTCCGGCGCGGATCAACGCACACAATCCGCACGCCCTGTTTCTTCGCCTCTTTCAGATACCGCATGGTGCCGGTGCCAAACGTGCCGTCAGCGGGCGACCAGCCCCACATGACGATCAATTTGGAATTGACGTAATCGGTCGGCTCGCGCCCCGCCGCCTTGTTGGCAATCGCCGGACCAAAGGTCGCGCGGATCGAGAATATCTCCGCCTCGCAGGACATGTTCGACCAAAGATCCGTGCACCCGCCGAATTTATACAAAAAACGTTTCGCGGAAGACCGACTGTGCAGCATCGAAGTGTTGCCGGAGCGCGACCCGTCCAGAATGGCGGCGTTGCCATAGGTTTCGCGAACCCGCAGCAATTGGCGCACAATCTCGTCCAGCGCTTCATCCCAGGAGATACGTTCAAATTGACCCGAGCCTCTGGGCCCAACGCGGCGCATCGGGTATTTTAACCGGTCCGGATGGTAAATGCGTTCAATCTGTCCGACCCCGCGCGCGCAGGCGGGCAAGGGCGGATGTTCAGAATTCCAGGTCCGCGCATCGGTGGAAATCCGCACAATTTCGCCGTCGGCGACATGGGCGTTCACAACGCACCGGCCCCCGCAATTGTGGCCGCAGGTGCTGGTGACAACTGTTTCACCGGGCCGTCCTTCGGGCCGGGGCGCTTCATAAACCGTGCCTGAAATCATATCGGATACCTCGAATTTCTCCATCTGCGCGTTCGCGCCATAACTTTAACGCGAATCCTGTGCAGAGGCACCCAAAAATCTGATTATGTCGCTATCCCCCCGGCGATTATATCGTTATCCCCACGGGGTATCCGCGACGGCATTGCGCGCCGCGATACGGCCAAACGCCAGACATTCGCCTATATTTCCCGTCCCCTGATACAAATATCCAAAGATCGAGCCGAGTTCGCCCGCGCTGTAGAGCCGGGGCACCGGCGCCCCATTCGGGCGTAGAACCTGCGCGTTTTCATTGCGACGGGGGCCGCCCTGCGTGTTCAACATGGAGGGCGACATTTCGATGGCGTAATAGGGACCCTCGCCAAAAGGTTCAAACATCAAGGTTCGGCCAAATTCGCCGTCTTGCCCCGCTGCGCAATGGTCGTTCCAGCGCTCGATTGAACCGGCGAGCGCGTCCCCCTCCAGACCCGCAAGCTTCGCCAGCCCCGCCACCGTATCGGATTTTTGTATCCAGCCTTTTGCAAGCTCGGTCTTGTTGTCTTCGCTCCAGTCGTATTTTCCGACAACCTGTGTCCAGCCATGGCTGGGGTCTTTATTGTAAAGCGGCCCCGCGTTCATCAGGGTTTCGTCGAAAATCATATACATGGGGCACGGCGTCGTGAGCGACGTCCAGACCCCGTTGACGGGGACCTTGCCGTGCCGGGTTTTGTATTTTTCATCAGCGAAACGGGCGCCATCCGGCCCAACCACGATCATGCCGCCCGACATTTCCTTGCTGTAATGCAACGCCTGCATCGAAAACGTCGTGGGAAACTCGGGAACCTTGAGCGCCATGGACGGCCCGGCGAAATTATTCATATGCCAAAGGTCAGCGCCCACCGCCAACGCCATGGAGACGCCGTCGCCTTCGTTATAGGGCGACCCTGATGTGTAGCAATACGGCATGCCCGGCAGATAATCGCGGATCATCTGTTGATTGTTTTCGAACCCGCCGCAGGTCAACACAACGCCCTTGCGCGCCTTTACCGTAATTTCCTCACCGTTTTGCAGGGCGCGCACACCGCGGATTTCGCCGGTTGTGCCATCTTGAATCAGGGATGTGCCGGGCGTTTCATAGCAAACCGGGATCGATCGCTCCTTCACCAGACTTTCAAAGCGTTTCCAGGTCAGGGAATAGCCATATTTCGGGCCATCGTGAAATTTATGGACGCAATCGGAACCCGGCAAATCGGGGAACTCGATACCGGCGGGCGGGTGTTGGTGTTCTTGCGGATCGCCGCCGACGCTGGTCAGCCATTCATTATTTTTGCACATTTCATCGGCCCAGACCGCCACCATCGCATCCGGCGCGACATAAGGCCCGCTCAACGCGCGTAAGTAGGTCGCCGCCGATTCCGCCGAGGACGTGTTCAGATAACCTTGTCCCGCAACCCGCGTGTTGCCGCCTTCTTCGCCTTCCGGCGCTTTTTCCAAAATCAACGCCTCGGCGCCAAGTTCATGCGCGGTCACCGCAGCCGCGACGCCAGCGCCGCCAAACCCGACCACGACGACATCGGTTTCCATGTCCCATGAATTATTTTCCACAACATCAGACGGATTAGCGGACGGGCTCATGGTAATTTCCTCACAGCTTGATTTTGAAGGGGCCGAAATTGGCCGGGAATTTAGATGTATAACTCTATAGAGCCAAAAAATTGGGTCAATACGTCCACGCCGGGAGGCTAGCAGACTGTCGGACTTTCAGCGCCTGATCTGCTATTATTGGGCAGAGTTTACACGGCATTGGATAGGGGCGCTGAGGTGGTTGAATTTATCACTATCGACAGGGAGACACCATCATTTCTGCCG
>JBLHZD010000373.1:0-3659 GCA_047631095.1 Alphaproteobacteria bacterium | reverse complement strand
TCCTACGATGATATCGTCGCAATCTGTTGTGAGGCCTGGAACAAGCTCATCGAACAGCCTTGGAAAATTATGTCCATCGGACGCAGAAAATGGGCCCATGGGTTCTAATTAAGGCTCGTTGGTATTAGAAGTATGAAATAGAGCTTTTTGACGGCATTCACCATTAAAAATTAATTACATTCCTAAACCGTGCGTCCCTTACGGCAAATATACATTCCGCGCGGTTTCCCCCAGTTGCGATTGCAGTACGTGCTGGGCGTCTTCCACAAAATTAATCAGGTGCTGGCGGGTGTCGCGGGGGTCAATGATGTCTTCCACGTTAAAGGCGTGAGCGGTGCGCAGGGGGGAGGCGAGTTCTTCCAGGCGGGCTTCAATTTCGGCCTGTTTAGCCGCCGGATCATCGGCGGCTTGGATTTCGCGGCGGTAGGCGGCGCTGACCCCGCCTTGAATATGCATCGACCCCCAGCTTGCGGACGGCCAGGCGAGGCGGCGATAGAGGCCGTGCGGGCGATAGCTTAGACCGCCTGCGACGCCAAAGGCCTGTCGTGTGATCACGGTGAAAAACGGCATCTTGCTCATCTGGTTGACCGCCGCCAGCGCCGCCCCTTCGCGCAGAATGCCTTTCTTCTCTTCCTCCAGCCCAACCATGAAGCCCGGCTCGTCGCAGAAATAAACCAGTGGCAAGTGAAACACATCAGCCAACTGAATTAAGCGCCGCACCTTGGCGATGACCTCGCTGTTCAGCGTGCCCCCATGAAAGCGCGGATTGTTCGCCATCACCGCAACCGGATACCCGTCAATGCGCGCCAACCCGGTGATGCGCGAGCGCCCATATCGAGGCTGGATTTCAAAAAAACTGTCATGGTCAAGAATGAGGTTCAGCATCTTGTGAACATCATAAATCTTGCGGGGATTTTCCGGGATGAAATCCGCCAGTTCGTCCGCATCCGCACCGGATTTTTCACTGATTTCGGCGCGCGGCGGCATTTCCCACACATTCTGCGGCATGTAACTCAGGAAGCGCCGGATCATGTCAAAAGCCTCGGCTTCGCTCTTCGCCAAATTCTGAATGACGCCGCTGGTGTTCACCTGAACTTTCTCGTTGCCCAGTTCTTCTTTGGTAATATCCACGCCCAACGCCGCCTTGACCACGGGCGGACCGCCGACGTAGACCTGCGTCGTGTCCTTTACCATCACGTTGAAATGGCACAGCGCCGCGTTCACCGCTGGCAGCCCCGCCACCGATCCCAACACGGCGGAGACCACAGGGACCATTTGCATCAACTCCACACCCTTCACCACGCGCCCGCCCGGCGTATAGGTCATGCCTATATCTTCAAAGGTCCGCACGCTGCCGCCCGACGCGTCAATCAGGCGGATATAGGGCATGCGGGATTCAAAAGCATAGCGCTCGCCAAACTGCGCCTTGCCCGCCGTCCCGCCATCGGCCGCGCCGCCGCGTATCGTGAAATCCCCGCCATTGATAAACACCCGGCGCCCCTTAATGCGCGCCGACCCGATCACCGTATTGGACGGGACGATGCTTTCCAGCGCGTTGCCATCCCATGCCGGCGCCCCCGCCAACACGCCAATTTCATCGAACTGCCCGTCATCCGCCAGCGCCGCGATGCGTTCGCGCACTGTCAGCTTGCCGCGACCGTGCTGGAAGGCGATGGAATCCGCCCCGCCCATCGCGCGCCCCATCTCCCGGCGGCGATTTAATTCGTTCAGTTTTTCATTCATTCAATAGGCCGCCTGTTCGAAATGATGTCGCCGATCAACACGCCGCCTGGCGCGCCAGTTCTTACTGCGCCGCCAGCTCTTCCTGAGCAGCCAGTTCTTCCTGAGCAGAAAGGATCGGATCGCCTTCCAACGCCACCGACGCGCGCCCATCGACTCCGACGGGTTTTTCGCCGACCAGTGTGATGCGATAGAGCTGCCGGTCTTCCTCGCTGTTGAAAATGTCTGTCGGCGCCAGATGCACCGTGGCGCGGTTGTCCCAGAATGCAATGTCGCCCGTATTCCATTTAAAGCGCACCGTGTATTCCGGGCGCACCGCATGTTCCCACAACATTTCCAGAATTTGCTGACTTTCGCGCGGCTTCATGCCGACGATAGAGCGCACATAAGTCGGGCTGACATACAACACGCGCTCGCCCGTTTCCGGATGCACCGTAACGAGCGGATGTTCGCTGACCAACTGGCGACGCTGCAGCGTTTTGTCGTATTCGCTGGTGGTGCGCACGCCCACGTTTGAGCCGAACACATGCACGCCGCGCAACCCATCGACGATACCTTGCATCGTTTCCGACAACCCGTCATAGGCGGCGCTCAGATTGCTCCACAACGTGTCCCCGCCAAAGGGCGGCATGGTGACGCCGCGCAGGATCGAGGCCATGGGCGGATTGACGGCGGCGGTGATGTCCGCATGCCAGCCGGTCCAGCCGGTTACCATCTTCTGATCCTGAAACTGATTGGCGGTGCGGGACTTCGCCACCGAATAGACTTCCGGATAGCCCTCCACATGACCAAACACCGCGTGACCGATGGTCGGTTCGCCAAAGGCGCGCGCCATCGCCACATGCTGCGCATGGGTCAGGTTCTGGTCGCGGAAGAACACGACTTTCCATTTTAGAAACGCGGCGCGGATTTCGGCCGCCTGAGGCGGCGTCAGCGGTTGGGTCAAATCCACCCCGCTGATTTCCGCGCCGATATGCAAGGTCAAGGGCGTGACGTCGATGCCAGGCATGATGATGCTCCCGTTAGTGCCTCGATATCGCGATGGTACATCATGTCCGGACAAGCGCAAGCTTGCGCGCCGCGCGCGAAGGCGCCAGATTTGAGCCGCAAAATTCAACTGGGTCACCCGAAGGAAAGCGCGCGTCATGGAATACAAACATATTGAGGTTAAGCCCCTCGCGGGCGCATTGGGCGCAGAAATCCACGGGGTGGATTTGGGTCAACCTATGGACGATGAGACCTTCAGCGACATTCACGCCGCTTATCTCGAATACCAGGTCATCTTTTTTCGCGACCAGCATATGACGCCGGATCAGCACAAGGCCTTCGGACGCCGCTTTGGCGCGCTGAACATCCACCCGCAATATCTTCCGCTGGACGGGCATCCGGAAATTCTCCCGGTGCTGAAGGAGGCCTCGGACGCGAATAATATAGGCGGCGTCTGGCACGCCGATGTGACGTTTTTCCCGGAGCCGGTCATGGGCTCTATTCTTTATGCGCTGGAGGTGCCGGAGACGGGGGGCGATACCCTGTTTTCCAGCCAGTACCGGGCCTATGAAGCCTTGTCCGATGGCATGAAAGACATGTTGTCCAATATGACAGCGCTGCATAGCGACGACCTGTTGAGCGACCCGGACAGCGCGCGCAAACGCAATGAAACGCGCTCCACCAAGCTGCGCGAAGACACCAATGGCGGCCCCAGTATCGCCAGCGAACATCCTGTTGTGTGCACCCATCCGGAAACCGGTCGCAAGCTGCTTTATGTAAACGGCGCCTTCACCAAAAACTTCGCAAATATGAGCGTAGAAGAAAGTAAACCCGTGCTGGACTACCTCTACGCCCACGTCGCGCGGCCGGAATTCACCTGTCGTTTCCGATGGGAGAAGAACTCCGTCGCGTTCTGGGACAATCGGTGCGTC
>JBLHZD010000372.1:0-3724 GCA_047631095.1 Alphaproteobacteria bacterium | reverse complement strand
AAGCAAACTCCCAATTAATAAGAACACGACGCCGCGCATGTTTTTGCCGAAAATTCGGCGTGCGGCATAAAATGAAAGTATATTCTTGATTCAATTCAATGAACTCGGCCTTGCCGAGACCCTCCTTCGCGCCATTCAAGCCGAAGGATACGACAAGCCGACTCCTATCCAGTTCAAAGTCATTCCAGCGATGATGGAGGGACGCGATGTTCTGGGCACGGCGCAGACCGGCACCGGTAAAACGGCGGCCTTCGTACTGCCAATCCTAAACCGCGTCGCTGACCGGATTGCGAACAGCCAACCGCGCTCGACGCCCAAACATTGTGGCGCGCTGATCGTCGCCCCGACGCGGGAACTGGCGCAACAGATCGCCGAATCCATCCAGACTTATGGACGCCATGTGCGCCCCTCCGTCGCCGTGGTGGTTGGCGGGTTGAAGCCCGGCCCGCAGATTAAGGCGCTGGCGCGCGGCGTGGACATCGTCGTCGCCACCCCCGGGCGGTTGCTGGATCATATGTCGACGGGCGCGGTGCGTCTGGGGCAGACCACAACGGTCATTCTCGACGAAGCCGATCAAATGATGGATCTCGGATTTCTACCGGCGATCCGAAAGATTATGTCGAAGTTGCCGCGGGAGCGTCAGGTGGCGTTGTTGTCGGCGACCATGCCAACGCCCATTCGCGCCCTTGCGAATGATTTCCTCCGTGACCCGGTCGAAATCGCCGTGGCGCAAGTCGCCAAGCCGATTGAAACCATCGACCAGAACGTCATTATGCTGGACCGCTCGGCCAAGCGTCGGGTGCTGGCGAACCTTCTTTGCGAACGCGATGTGGAACGCGCCATTGTCTTTACGCGCACCAAACGCGGCGCGGACAAGGTGACGGCGGATCTCGTCAAGGCGGGTTTGTCCTGCGCGGCGATCCACGGCAATAAAAGTCAGTCGCAACGACAACGGGCGCTGAAATCGTTTAAAGTCGGCGATGTTAAAGTGCTTGTCGCGACCGATATCGCGGCGCGCGGCATTGATGTGGACGGCATTTCCCATGTGGTCAATTTTGAACTCCCCAACGTGCCGGAAGCTTATGTGCACCGCATCGGCCGCACAGCGCGCGCCGGGAAAAGTGGCGTCGCGATCTCGCTTTGTGACAACACGGAGCGCAGCTTGTTGCGCGATATCGAACGATTGATTGGCCGTAAGATCAACGCGACGCAAGATAAAAGTCAGGCGGAAGCGTCCGACGCGCCAATTTCGAAAACGGCGCCGGGCCAAGACCGTCAGAACCGCTCCGGAAAAGGCCGCTCCCATCGCAGCGGCGGTCAGAATGAGGGCGCTCAGAGGTCTGGCGGCCCGCGCGCTGGCGGAAAGGACTGGGCGGCGAAACGCAATCGCCGGAAAAAGACCAATACGAATGGCGGCGGCGCACCCGCTAAAACCTAACGGCGCTTCAGAGACGTTCGCATCGTGCGAACGTCACGCCAGCCGCGCTTCCCGCACCACGCTGTCGTCGATGAGACGGGCCAGTGTGGTGCGCTCGCGGGGCGGGCGGTCCTGCAGGGCCGCGATCCAGGGTTCAATCACATCGCAAAAATCAAGCGTGTCTGTGGCCAGCGTGGCCGGGTAGATAAAATATGGCCACGCGTTGCGGATGGTTTGAAGGTCGAGGCCTGACCTTTTAGCGACCAGATGCATGCCGGGTTCCGGGTCTGCGCGAAGGTGTCTGGACGCCTCCATTAAGGCTTTGGCGAAGGCGACGATTTGCGTGCGCTTGGCGGTGTCGTCCAAACGCGCCTGGGCGGTGCAGAGGCTGAATTTTTCCGTGTAGATCGCGGGGTCATAAAAGATGATGGCGTCGTCGCCGATCAGTCGGCGCGCCCGTTCCACTTGTGGCTCCCACATGGCGATGGCGTCGATCTCGCCGTCGCGTAGCGCTTCCGGCAGCATGTTGAGCGGCTTTTCAGTCTTCATCATAAAAGGGACAAGCGTTGTATCCGCAGCACTCAGCCCGACGCAGCGCACCATAGCATCAAGAAAATATTCGGCGGAGGATTCGATCTGCGTGCCGACGCGTTTGCCGCGTAAATCGGCCAGCGACGCAATCCCGGCGGAGCGGCGAGCGACGATGCGATACGGGTATTCCGCGACCGTAAAGATGAAACGCATGTCCGGATGTCGTTCCGCGCCGCGCAGCGCCTGGGTTTCGGTATTGAGCGCAATATCCGCCTGGCCTGAAGACGACAGACTGGCCAGCTCGCTGCCTTCTCCCCAAAGCGCCATGACGCCGCCATGCTGAATATACGTCGGCCCGTCATAAAAGCGTTCGGCGGCCAGCAGGACCGGGGCCATCTCCAGCAATGAGAGATTACCGTATATGCGGAGGGTATCGTCTGGTGCGGTCATGGCGGGCCCAATTGAATTTTGGTGAGAGCATTCCGATATTATTCGGTCCGCATCAGAGGGAACGTTACCATAAATGGGCCTGTCCCGTCGCTCAATGGTCTTTGAAACTTGGGTCTTTGAAACTTGGGCCTTTGAGACTTAAAACACCGCCGTCTGCAGCCTTCCGGTCCGCCGGTCCGGCGCATTCGCATTGCCGCACCCCTCAACAAGATTGAAATAGGACCAAAGACGCCCTGGCGCGTCTGTCTGAAGGGGACTTTATCATTCTCCCAATATATCCGGACAAGACTATCGGTCGTGAAACCACTCGATCAGGCCTGGCGAACAACGACGTTGACCGAAAATATGGGCCGGTGGCTAAATGGCGTTCCTCGCTGATCGTGGGTCACGCGCTCAAGTCTTGTTCCAGTTCATTAAGCTGCTTTGAGGCCAGCTTCATCGATTGGGCTTCGATGGCGCGATAATGACCTATTACGGCATGGCCGCAGGACGTCAGCCGAGCCGAACCGCCCCCCGAACCGCCATGCCGCGTTTCCAGTACAGGCTTACAAAACGTCTTGTTTAACTCATCCGTAAGTAACCAGGCGCGTCGATACGACATCTTCATTTCTTTGGCCGCGCGGCTAATCGAGCCGTGTTGGGCGATCATCTCCAACAGACGAATTTTGCCGTGGCCGATCTGGCGACCATTCTCGAAATCGATGCGAAGCGTAAGCCGTGTCATGTCCAATGTTCCTCGCCAAGGGAGTCGCGGGCAGTATACAGAAGGCGCGATCAATTTTGAAGAACGGATCGTTCGGCTGCCTTGACGAAATATTTTATGGGATATATCGTCTATCGAAATATCCATTGAGATATATCGAACGAACTGAGGTCGTAAGGTTGCCTTCCACCGGCGCGCGCCTCAGCAAGGTAAATTTATAAACATGCAACCAGATCCCAGCTTTCTAGCTCGCCCATCCTCATGCTCTGCCGCCGCTATCTGCTTTCTCGCGATGATGGAGGTGGCGGTCGAAATGGGCGTTGGCCGTTTCGCATTCACGCCGCTGCTGCCGCTCATGATTCGTGACGGTCAAATTGATACAAGCACAGGTGCATGGCTGGCCGGCAGCAACTATCTGGGCTATCTGATTGGCGCGTTGACGGTGAGCCGGATTCATGTCCCATCACAGGTGATGTTGCCCGCCAGTCTCACCGGTATCGTTGTCGTCACCGCAGCCATGGGGGTCGGCGATTTCGACATGGTCGCATGGCTTGGCCTGCGTTTTATTGCGGGCGGTTTGAGCGCTTGGGCATTCGTCTTGACCAACGTATGGGCCTTGGAGC
>JBLHZD010000371.1:0-3772 GCA_047631095.1 Alphaproteobacteria bacterium | reverse complement strand
CATTGCGTCAATTGGCCCTCGAACGGGGCGGCCTATTTCGCATATGTAACCTTGATCCAGAGAGAAAACTGGACCATGTGTAGCCTTGATCGACGTCACATCTGTGGAGAGAAAACTGTATGTTTATTCAGACCGAACAAACGCCTAACCCGGCGACATTAAAGTTTCTGCCCGGCGAAACGGTGTTAGCCCAGGGCACGGCTGATTTCACCGATGCGGCGGTGGCCGCCGAACGGTCTCCCCTGGCAGGCGCATTGTTTAGCGTCGATGGTGTGGCGGCTGTCTTTTTCGGCGCTGATTTTATTACGATCACCAAAACGCCCGAGATGGATTGGTATGTATTGAAGCCCTCGATTCTGGGCGTCATCATGGAGCATTTCACCGCCGGTGCGCCGGTCATGAATGATACCGTTGTTTCGGAACCCGTGAGCGCCGAGGACGATGACGAAATCGTCAGTCAAATTCGCGAATTGATCGACACCCGTGTTCGCCCCGCTGTTGCTCAGGATGGCGGCGATATCGTCTTCCATCGTTTTGAAGAAGGCGTTGTTTTCCTTGAAATGCAGGGTGCCTGCGCCGGCTGCCCCAGTTCGTCGGCGACGTTGAAAATGGGTGTGGAGAATATGCTGCGCCATTACATCCCTGAAGTGGTTGAAGTACGCCCTATTTGATCGGACGCGGTGCCGGTTGGCGCTGCCTCTATTGGCCGGCTAGCGCCGCCACAATTAATTGTACCGCTGCCGTCGTTCGGTGCGGAAACAAGTGAAAGTGACTCTACCTTTGCAACGAAATCGGCCTGCAATTTCAACGCGCAAGCGTCTAAAATTTTACGCAATTGCGTCATTCATTTGCGGCGCGGCTTTCGTTTTTGCGCCGGCGATGTTGATGGTGCAATTGCTCGATGAATGGCGCATGGCGGATGCGGGAACCGGACAGGTATTTTCCGCGCCTGTGGCGCCTGTCGTCACCACGGCGCCCTCTCCTTTGATTTCCCCGCGCGACGTACGCGCGGCGGCCAGCGTGGCGAAAGTAAAGTTTGTGTTCGCCAGTGCAGGTTATTCTCTGGACGCGGTGCGCGGCGGCCAGGCGGTCGTGCCGCGCATTCAGCACGATTATCTGCCCTATGATTTGTCTGATATTGCGCAACCGAGCGAGCGAAAAACATTTTTTCTGCATTTCATGCTGCCCTATGTGCTTGAGGCAAATCACCGGGTTACGGCGCAGCGCACCAAGTTGACGGCGCTGGCGGCGAAATTGAAAGCAGCAATGCCGTTAACAGGCGCGGATGTGGAATGGTTGGCGAGGTTGGGGCGCGAATACGGCGTCCAGCCCGATAATTTGTCAAAATTAATGGCGCGCGTTGATGTCGTGCCGCCGTCCCTCGCATTGGCGCAAGGGGCGATTGAAAGTGGTTGGGGCACGTCGCGCTTTGCGCAAGAAGGCAATGCGCCGTTTGGTCAATGGACCACGCAGGACTATGACGGCCTGGTGCCGCGCGCGCGCGAGGCGGGTAAAACCCATAAAGTGCGGGCGTTTGAGACAATCGGCGAATCGGTTGCGTCCTATTTGCGCAATTTGAACACCCACCGCGCCTATCGTGAGTTTCGCGAGCGCCGCGCGGCGTTCCGGATGGAAAATAAACCGCTGGAAAGTTTACCGCTCGCCTTGTCGCTGGCGTCCTATTCGCAAAAAGGCGCTCATTATGTGAATTTGCTGCGCCGGGTCATTCGCGGCAATAAACTTGGCGCGTTGGACAATGCGCGCCTGGGCGTTCAAGTGATGTCGTTTCATCCGGACGCCTAAACCGGACGCTTAGAGCGATCATCTTTAGATAAAAGCGCTTTGCGCTTCAAAATAAGGATGTGAATCCGCTCTATATCTCAATATTGGGCGCAAAACGTCGTCGCAGACGCTTCCGTCTGTTCGGGGTTTGCTCTAAAGCCTTACTTTTCCCATGTCAGAAACTGGACGCCAAACCAGTAGGTCCGCCGATCCGGTCCGGGCATTGTGCAATTGATGCGCGAACGACCAGGCGCGAACGGTTTTGCGAACCGGACCTCAAAGCGATGGGTTCCCAATCTCGTAAAGGGAACGGCGCCGAACGCGGAATGATAACACGCCAGATTGTCCAGATTGACCAGCGCAGACCCCACGGTAAAACCAAAAGCGGGGGGGTTGGGTCCAAATGTCCCGCCAATAAGGGGATTAGACGGCGTGAGGTCGTGAACCGGCAGCGGCAGCGCGCCGATAATTTGGGCGAATCGGTCTCGGCCGCCATATTGTTCGTTTAAGGAAAAACGGGGAAGGTAGTACCGGTCGCTGGCGCCGCCAATCGCGCCGGAATGTTGACCAAACGCCACATCGAATCCCGTTTCAATCACCGCGTTTTTAACCGCATTGCTGGTTTCGCCATAGGGGTAGGCGAAGATGTGCGGCGTCGCGTGGTTCGGCGGTCCCATTTCTTCGACGAACCGTTTTTTCGCCCGCTCAATTTCCAGAATGTTCTGGGCGCTGTCATCATGCGCCATATGCCGGTGTGAATCGCCGTGGTTCCCGATAAAGACGCCGCTGTCGCGGAGCTCCCGGATTTGGTCCCAGCTCATATTCTGGCCATGTCCGATGGTGGCGGCGCTGACAAACACCGCAAATGGCAAATTCGCCGCCTGAAGGCGTGGCCATGCTTCGGTGTACACAGATTGATAGGCGTCATCGATTGTAATGACGATGGCGTTTTTCGGCGGCTCTCGCCCTTCCTTGAGCGCGGCGGCCAGTTCCGTGACGGGTATGACTTTATACGGACCGCGTTTAATCGCCTCGATATGGCCTTCAAACTGGGCGATTGTAATGTTCGTGGACGGGTAACTCGATGCGCCAAAACGGTGATACATTATCGCCACCGCGCCCTGGGCCGTTTGGCTCAAACCGCATCCGACCCATAGAAGCGCGCACGCCAACCAGAACGCCGGGCGTCGAACCACGCCAAAGAGCGCGGCTCCCGAAACCTGGATCAGGGCGGTGAACGACGGCATGCTTGCAAATATAGACGGTAAACGAATATCCATGTCAGTAAATTATGGTAAGGAGTTTTTGTTCCATGTCAAAAAGACCGGTCTTGAATGATGAAGGTTGCGACCTGTTGTTTCGCGAGGCGCGTAGCCATAACGGGTGGCTGGATGAGCCTGTGGCGGAGGAAACTCTATGGGCGGCTTTCGATATCGCTAAAATGGGCCCGACCAGCGCCAATTGTTCGCCGATGCGGATAATATTTCTACGCAGCGCAGAATCCAGGGAAAAATTACGGCCCTGCCTGTCTGGTGGAAACACGGAAAAAACAATGTTGGCGCCGGTGACGGCGATTGTGGCGAATGATTACGAGTTTTACGAACATTTGCCCCGGTTGTTTCCCCATGATGATGCAAAATCGTGGTTTGTCGGCAATCAGGCGGTTGTTGACGCAACGGCATTTCGCAATGGGTCGCTTCAGGGCGCTTATTTCATGTTGGCGTGTCGCGCGGTGGGGTTGGATTGCGGACCCATGTCCGGGTACGACATGGAAATGGTGGATGACCTCTTTTTCAAGGGTACGAAAACCCGCTCCAATTTCCTGTGCAATCTCGGCTATGGCGATCCTGACGCTTTGTTTGGCAGAAGCCCGCGCTTTGATTTTGACGATGTCTGTTCCTTTCAGTAATCGGGCCCATAAATACGCCAGTCGCCGCCCATGAATATTCTGGCGCTGGATTCCGCGACGTCGGCCTGTTCGGTCGCGGTG
>JBLHZD010000370.1:0-3794 GCA_047631095.1 Alphaproteobacteria bacterium | reverse complement strand
AACGACCCGCTATAAAGTACAGTTAACAGTTGGCGGTCATTTTGATAGCAACCGAAATTCAGCGCCAAGAACAAATCAGGTTGAAGTTGGCGGTATTTTGTTCAATCTCGTCGGGGATAGTCAAAAGCGAAATGATTTTGCGTCGTTGGCGTGGTTACCGGCGAATTTGTTCAAGATTTGGGAATGCAGGCGCCGCACGAATTGCACGTGTCCGCGACATATTTCCATGACGACCAATTTGCTGTCGACTCGCACGATACACAAGTGGGCAGTTTTTCCGTTGGCCCGCGTTTACGCTTCAAAAACCTGACGATTACGCCGAAGTTAAATTACGCCAATTTGAGGATGTCCAAACAAAAGCTTTTCGAAGGCTATGGCGCGGAAATTCACCTTGAAACCCCCAATGTATTGCCTTGGAAATCTCCTGATGGATATTTCAAAGCTCGGTATACGTCGGAGGAATTTTACGCGACGCGGGAAAACCCCACGGCGAATAATCTTGACGGACACCGCTATGAATACGAAGTCGGACTAAAGTGGAAACTTGATCCTAAAAACCTTTTGACGGTATCCGCAGGTTGGAATCGCAAGGGCGCGATTGGTGATACAGAGGACCGTTACTGATACAACGCCGGGTTAAGCCATATATTCCTGATGGATGAAGGTAGATTCCTGGTTACGTCAGCGGACTTTAATATTAACCGCTATCGTGTCTCGGATTTGATTACCGACGCAATCGCCCCGCAGGTGCGACACGATCGTGGCGCAAAATTCCGCATGACCTATGGCGCGCCGATCGGTTCCATGGTGCCGGAATCAAGCGTTAGTGGAGCCGCTCGGAAATATTATGATTTTTACAAAGACATCACCTGGACGTTTAGTGGCGAGATTTATGACCAGCGTTCAAATATTGTAAATTTTGAATTTCTGAATATCAAAGCACAAACCTTGTTGACCAAAGTCTGGAATTTTTAAGTGGTTGGTATGAAAAATATAATGATCCGCTTTTTAGCCGCGCCGCTTCTCCTGGCGATTGTACTGGCGCTTCCGACTGGAAATGCTGCTAACGCGCAACAACAGGCCGGGGTCGCCGCCGCCGTACGGGGCCAAGTCGCCCTGTCTCGCCCTGCTCAAAATGTCGTTGGTAAGAAAGTTAAGAGTGGCGAACCTATTTTCCTGGGCGACGCAATCAAATCAGGCTCTGATAGCGGCATGCACGTCATGTTGCTAGACGAGACAATATTCACGATTGGGCCGAATAGTGCGATGTCCATCGATGAATTCGTATACGACCCCACGACAAACGCCGGTAAAGTCGTCGCATCGGTGACAAAAGGCGTGTTTCGGTTCATTACCGATGAAATTGCACGGAAGCGTCCTGAAGATATGACCGTCCGCTTGCCGACGGCGACAATTGGCATTCGTGGCACCATCGTTGCGGGCGCGGTGCGGTCTGGTGAAGGAGATCCGGCGGTTGATCGTCTGTTTAATAGCTTGCGAGGTAAGGCGGCGGGCGCCGAAAGCGCACGTGACTTCGTGGTGTTACTCGGGCCGGGAAATCAAAATAACACCAATGATAAAGGTGGCGAATTCGTTTTAACGCCTGGTGGCTCCCGGAAAGCAGAATTTGGTCGGAGCGCAGGAGATTCTCTTGCTCAGGTTCCTGGCGGTGCTAGTCCTGGTGGACCGGGTGTGACGGTGTCTCGTACAGGTGGGGGGCAGCGTCCAGCCCGAGCGGGCAGATCTTCGGCCCTTTTACCGTACCAGTGGATGTGACGCAGGGATTGACCACGCCGTTATCGGCGCAAGCGCCTGGCGGCCCGGTTGGCACGCCAGGCGACGGCAATTCAGAAGAAGCGAACAGTTTTGATGGCAGCTCGGCGAACGAAGCGTCCGGAAATTTTGCAGCTGAGGTTGGCGCCTTTGTGGCCGAAACCGTTGTGGCTCAATTGGATGACGAGGGGGCGTCGGATATTACTGATACAGCCAATGCGGGGAATCCAGGCGGTGGCGGGGCCATACCGGTCTCCATTAATGATGTGATCAATAATTTTGCCGGGTTTAACAATGCCCAGGCGTCCTTTGCGGTCAATCAAAATGGGATTGCCTTTAATTTCCAATTAAATGTCTCCTTCCTTAGCCAGGTTATTTTCGCCGATTGGAATAATATTACAGTCAATGGCGTGCATGATTTTGGACCGGCTTTTGCGAACACTAATTTTAGCGAATTACCTGGCGGCTTGGTGGTGAACGCAGGGTTACCAGATAGCGTATCTCCCGGTTCCGATGGGAGTTGCAATCAATGCACACTTGCCGGCGCTATGTTCGCTGTCGATCAGGTGACAGGGGCTCTGACGTTCGACAATGGCGGGGCATCTGTGGGTTCTGAGTTTAACGGGGCCACTGCGTCTGGTACGGGAACTGTCACAGGGAACTGATAGTTGAAGCGGCGCAACGAATTTGCGGCGTCTTTACGATCCTGTCTGGCTGTAGACATACGAGGTGCGTTCGTAATATTAACGACCTAATGCTGGCGTAGCGTCAATTTGGGGTTCCGTCATTGCACGGCAAATTTATCCGGTACGTCCATATTTTGTTCCCGCTTACATTGCTTGTTGTGGCGTTGTGGGTGCGCGTAGAAGAGCCGCGTTGGTTTCAACAATGGCAAATGTAGGTTTTTGATGGTCTGAACACCCTGCAACCCCGCGAATATGATCCTGGAATCGGTGTTCGTATAGTCGATATTGACGATGCGTCTTTAGAAGACATCGCCCAGTGGCCGTGGCCCCGTACAAAAATTGCCGAGCTGATTTATCGGTTACGGCAAGCCGGCGCGGCGGTTGTCGCATTCGATATGGTTTTCTCTGAATCCGACCGGACCTCGCCAAAAAACATCGTCGACTTATGGCCACAGGACCCGGCGTTCAAGGACGTTCGCGACCGGGTTCGTGAAATGCCGGATCATGACGAACAATTGGCGAATTTTATCAAGGAATTGGGCGGTGTCGTAACGGGTTTCGCGTTGACGAACGCTGAAGCGCCTAGAGTGCCGGTACAGCGCGGGAATTTCGCCATAAGTGGTCCGGATGCTCGACCCTATGTGCAATCCTATGGGGGCGCTGTTGCTAATTTGTCAAAATTGGCGGCGGCGGCGGCGGCGGATGGCAATGGAAACTTTAATATGTTGCCCGAAAGTGATGGGATCGTTCGGCGGGTTCCCATGGTTGTCGGATTTCGAACAGATGACGCACCCGATCATAATTTGCTGTTTCCCGCTTTGTCCGTAGAAGCGCTTCGAGTTGCGCAAAACGCGAAGACAATGTTCATCAAGACGGCAGGTGGAAGCGACGAGAATAGTTTTGGCGGCGCGCGGACCGGGTTGGTTAAGATGAAGGTTGGGCAGTTTGTTGTTCCGACGGATGAATTAGGGCGTATTTGGGTGCATTACAGCGGCCACCGCGACGAACGCTATATTTCGGCGAAGGGTATATTTGATCAGAAAGCGGATAAATCTCTTATAGAAGGACATATTGTACTTGTTGGCACCAGTGCTGCGGGATTGCTGGATTTACGCTCGTCGCCTCTGGACAAGGTCTTGCCGGGTGTCGAAGTCCACGCCGAAGTTATCGAACAAATACTTCAAAAAGATTTTATCAAGCGCCCGGATTATGGGGAGCGTTAGAAATTCCGTGTCATTTCTTTAAACTGAAGAAAAGGAATGACACATGCGAAATGACTTTGATTTTGAGGCCGCCCTTTCTGCCCTGCAAGACGGCCAGAACCTGACGGGCAAG
>JBLHZD010000369.1:0-3795 GCA_047631095.1 Alphaproteobacteria bacterium | reverse complement strand
ATATGGCGCCCGCTCACGCCCTCCCGAGAAGTACCGAGTGCATCACCGACAGCGGGCAACGCAGAATACCGTTCCCACCGCCAAACCAACGGCCAAACATCAAGTCCGACAGTCTGCTAGGCGTCCACGCCAGAACGCTAAGCGTCCACGCCAGGAAGCTAGGCGCCCGCGCGCTACATCGACAAAAAGAAGTCGAGATCAAGGGATCGCCCCGGCGGCGCGCATGGCCGCTATCGTCGCCTCGTCATACCCGGCGATATCGCGCAAAATCGAATCCGTATCCGCGCCAAGGTCCGGTGCTGCGACAGGGTCGCAAACCGGCGTCGCCGATAAATTCATGGGCGAACGAACGCCGCGCAAATCATCGTGCGCCGGATGCTCATAGGCCGCCACCATGGCGCGCGCCGCGACTTCCGCCGAGTCGAGCGCCTGACCAACATCGCGAACTTCGCCAGCGGGAATCCCCGCCGCGCCCAGCTTGGCGAGCCAAAACGCGCGCGTGCCGGTTTCAAAAATTGTATTCAACAGGTTTTCCAGCACGTCGCGATTGGCGACCCGCACGGTGTTATCAACAAACCGGGAATCGTCGACAAGGTCCGGTCGCTCCAGCGCTTCTTCGCAAAGCACCTTCCACAGTCGATTATTGGTCAACGTCACCATGAGCGGCCCGTCCGACGCCCGATAAAGGCCAACGGGCTGGGCGACGATATTGCCGTTTCCAACGCGGCTCATCACCGTACCGTCCAGCAAATAAGCGCTGCCCGCGTGGTGCAGCATACTTACCGCCGTATCAAAGAGCGGGACGTCGATTTTTTGTCCATGACCGATACGCTCGCGCGCCAGCAACGCCGCCATGACGGCCTGCCCCGCGAACATGCCGGCGATGATATCCATGATTGATACGCCGGTTCGCATGGGCGCGCCGTCTTCTTCGCCGGTCAGCGACATAAACCCGCTTTCGCCCTGCACGATGGGGTCGTAGCCGGGCCGATCCTTTAAGGACCCTTCGCGCCCATAAGCGGAGACCGAACAGAATACGATCATCGGGTTCACCGCCGCCAGATCGTCATACCCGATGCCATACCGCTCCATCACGCCGGTGCGAAAATTCTCCACCACGACATCGGCGTTGCGCGCCATCGCCAAAATGGCGTCACGGCCCTCGTCTTTTCGAAAATCGAGCGCGATGCTTTGCTTGTTGCGATTCACGGCGAAAAAATACGTCGATATGCCGCGCTCTGGCGAAACATTGAACCCTCGGGAATCGTCGCCGCCGTTCGGGTTCTCGATCTTGATGATTTCCGCGCCCAGATCGCCCAGCGTCATCGTACAATAGGGCCCCGACAACACACGTGTGAAGTCGAGAACCCGAATTCCGTCAAGCGCCGTCATGACTATGCTCTCTCTTTATAAGTGTTGTGTATTTTCAAAGACGCCACGCGGCACCGGTCGCGGGCTGATACTCTAGTTCTTTGCATCAACCGGTCAAATGAACCCGACCCAACACTTGCCGGACTCTCCAAAACCAGCGAGGATGCGCTATGGATACGCGACAAGCGGTCATCGACCAGATCCCAAAGCTGCGTCGGTTTGCGCGCGCCTTGTCCGGCGACCCGGCATTGGCGGACGATCTGGTTCAGGATTGTCTGGAGCGTGCGTTGGGACGGCTGCATCTGTGGCGCGAAAATACCAATATGCGCGCGTGGCTGTTTACGATCCTGCGCAATCTGCACCTGAACCAACTGCGCCATAATGCGCGCCGCCCCCGCGAAGCGCCGCTGGATGAAATGGGTGATGCGCCGGGCAGCGTGGCGCCCAGTCAGGGCGACAGCATCGCGCTGCGTGATTTAGAAAAAGCCTTGTCGAGACTCTCCGACGAGCACCGCGAAGTGATCCTTCTCATTGGACTCGAGGGCATGACCTATCAGGAAACCGCTGAAATCGTCGGCATTCCGCTGGGCACCGTTATGTCCCGTTTATCGCGGGGCCGCGAGACGCTGGCGCGCCTGATGGATGAACCGGAACATTCCGACATTGCGCGTTTGCGGAGCACGACAGCGGGACGGACGAAATGACAACATCCCAACCCCTTCCCGACTCAGACCTCCACGCCTATGTCGATGACGAACTTGATACGCAAGCGCGGGCGCGCGTTCACGCGCTGCTGATGGAGAACGCCGACGACATGGCGCGCGTCCAAAATTATGCGCAACAAAACGCCGCTCTGCATGGCCTGTTTGATCCCGTCATTGACGAGCCCGTTCCCGCGGCGCTGAGTGCGCGCGCATCCCCTTCACTCATTAAGCGCGCCAACGCCAAGCGCAAAATCTGGATTCAAATCGCCGCCGCCATTGCTCTTCTGCTGAGCGGAATCGCGGGCGGCTGGGGCCTTCGGGATTTGCAACACACCGCCGCCATCGGCACCACGCCCTATTATGTGACCCGCGCCGTCGGCGCGCATCGCATTTACAGCGCGGAAAAACGACATGCGGTCGAAGTCGTCGCGGCGGAAGAAAAACATCTGGTGCGCTGGCTCTCCAAACGCCTGGGCCATCCGTTGCGCACGCCCCAACTGGGATCGGCGGGGTTCCATCTGGTCGGCGGTCGATTACTGGACGTCTCCGCCAAACCCGCCGCGCAATTCATGTATGAAAACGACGCCAAGCGCCGCGTCACGGTCTATGTCCGCGCCTATGAGGGCGGCGACACCGCGTTTGAATTCTTCAGCGCCGAAAAAACCGCCGCCTTCTATTGGAACGACGCCCCCTTCGCCTACGTCATGGTCGGCGATATCCCCCGCGCCGAACTGCTAAAACTGGCGCAGGTGGTGTATGACGAATTGAACCCGCAGTGAGTTACGTCTCAGCCGTGAACTTTCAGGGAATACAGCTTTACTTAATCTACGGGAAGCTCGCTTGAATCGGATGTTTACGCGGATAACGGCCCAGGTAACGGCCCAGATAACGGCAGTGAAATTTCAACGGTAATCCCATTTCCGGCGCGACTATTGCAGTCAATCGAACCATTTAGCTGTTGGGTCACGAGATTTTGGATGATATGCATTCCTAAGCCGCTACCACCCTTCCCGCGCGCCGTGGTGAAAAAAGGTTCAAACACCCGCCGCGCCACTTCAGGTTCCATACCTCGACCGTTGTCTGTGTACACCAACTGAGCCTCTTCCGAACTTACATTGTCCAATTTCGC
This sequence comes from Alphaproteobacteria bacterium, assembly GCA_047631095.1. Classification (GTDB taxonomy): domain Bacteria; phylum Pseudomonadota; class Alphaproteobacteria; order UBA8366; genus JABJJH01. The sequence continues at coordinate 591 of JBLHZD010000369.1, read as the reverse complement.
AGCAAGGAAAAATTTCATTTTGCCCGCCTCGTCATCATCAAAGGCGTGCACGATGGAATTTTCGATCAAATTTGTAACAATCTGGGCGATGGCGCCGGGATAGGTCTCCACCACAATATCCTCATCGCCCGTCACTTCGACGGTGTGGAGGAGCATCTTAAAACGCGGCTCCAAATTGGAGACGACTTGTTCAATATAGTGTTTGAGATTGATCTCGCGCTTGGCGTCGCTGGATTGGTCCACCGCCACTTGCTTGAAATTTTTCACCAGTTCCGACGTACGCTGCAGATTTTCCCGAATCATCCTAAAGCCTTCTTCCCCCGTCTCGAGGTATTCCTGAAAGGCGTTTCTGGAAAGCTTTCCCTCGTCAAAATTCGACTTAATTTTTTCCACTTCGGACGCCAGCACAGACAGGGCGGTGACGCTGACGCCAAGCGGCGTGTTAATTTCATGCGCGACGCCCGCGACCATGCCCCCCAGCGCCGCGGCGCGTTTCGTCTCGACCAATCTGTTTTGCGTTCTTCGTAGTTTTGTAATATCCGTCGTCGAACCAAGATAGTCGGTAAAGACGCCGCCTTCCCAAACAGGCGC
>JBLHZD010000368.1:0-3841 GCA_047631095.1 Alphaproteobacteria bacterium | reverse complement strand
ATTCAACCGGCGCGCGAACTATTTGTGTGTGGCGAATGCGATGAAAGCTTTGATCAAGCGGTCTGGCCTGTTTTTGGGAAGCGGCGCTGTAATCGTTGTTTTCACGTTCGTCACCGTTGTTGCGCTCTACACCTTGACCAATGCGGGGATGCAAATTGCGCTACACGATTACCCGCAAGCGGACGCTGCGACAGAATTTAAATTTGAAGTCGCGCAATATCGAGACCTCCTGAAACAACATATTCGCAGTGACGGGGTCATCGGTATTGACCTCGCCATGCGCCATCATGTTCGCGCGGAAGAATGGAGTGATGCGCTGAAGAATGGCGGCGTCATGCAGGGGAGAGAATACTTTCCGGTGAATGACCCTGATCTACGCCTGCGCGTCGAGAAAATGCAGGGTTTGCTAGCGCGTTTCGTGACGTATGGGAATACCTGGGCGTTTGGCGGGTTGGATTTATCGGACAATGACGCCGAAAAGGAATTTGAAATCGTCTTCACGGCGATCATCGCCGAGACAGAGGCGATTGAGCGGGTTGTCCGCGAATTAATCGAACAAAAAATTCTCCAGTTCGAGCTCCTTGAAATATTTCTAGTGGGTTCGGTTATTTTGTTCGGCGCGTTGCTCTCGATGTTCCTGGTGCGGAACGCGCGTCAAAAAATAGCGTTTGTTAAGCAGTTGGAAGATAGCGTTGATGAGCGTACGCGGACGCTGGCGGAGCGGGAAGAATTTATCGGCGCTATAATCAGCTCTATGTCGGATGGGGTCATTACGATTGATCTCAATGGCGCCATTACGTCAATGAACCGCGCGGCGGAAGGCATATTCGGATATAATTCGCGAGATGTACTCGGCGCCAATATAAAAATGTTGATGCCCAATTCATACGCTGAGAACGGCCTTGAAAAGATTATTGGTGCGGGGCGGGAAGTTGCTGGATTGCGGAAAAACGGCGAACAGTTTCCGCTGAGTCTTTCCGTCAATGAGGTGAAAAGGTCTTTTGGCAGCCAATACGCGGGCATTGTTCGTGATATTTCCCGGTTCAAGATTGCGGAGGAAAACCTCTCTCGATCTGAAGAGCTGATGGCCAGCGCCATTGAAAACATCAATGATGGTTTTTTTCTGTTTGATGAAAATGACCGGCTGGTGCGTTGTAATGAAATACAACGCCAATTGTTTCCCAATATCGCTGATCTGTTTGTTCCCGGCGCCGCCTTTGAAGATATTTTGCGCGAAAGCGTTAAACGCGGCGCCTTCAAGGATTCAAAAGGGCGGGCGGAAAGCTGGATTCAGGCGCGGTTGGAAACATGGCGTAGCGACGAACAGCAAAAATACGAACTGTCGCTTGGTCGGGACAAATGGGTAGAAGCGACGGATCGCAGATTGCCCAATGGCGGTCGGCTCGGTATCCGACGGGATATCAGCGAAATCAAGCTTGCGAACGAATCCGTTGAATTAAATCGGACGGCGCTGGAAATTCAATCGTCGGAAATGCGCCGGTTGGCGTCTTTGCATGAACGCGAACGTGAGCGCGCGGAAGCGGCCACGGCGGCGAAATCAGAATTTCTGGCGAATATGAGTCACGAAATTCGGACGCCAATGAACGCTGTTATAGGCATGTGTTATCTGGCGTTGCGAACGGAGCTGGATGGACGCCAGCGGGACTATATCGAAAAAGCGCACAAATCGGCGGAAGCGCTTTTACAGATAATCAATGACATCCTCGATTTCTCTAAAATTGAAGCCGGAAAAATGGCGCTGGAAAACATCGAATTCAGTCTCGATGAGGTCCTGAAGAACACCGTTAATTTGATGTCGATGAAGACAGAGGAAAGCGGTCTTGAGTTTATGGTGTCCCGCGCCCCGGACGTCCCGGACCGGCTGATTGGCGATCCGGGGCGTTTGGGCCAGGTGCTGGTCAATCTGGTCGGTAACGCAGTGAAGTTCACTGAAGCGGGGTATGTGTCGCTCGGCGTTGAGATGTCGTCGAGTGTGCCAGCGCATTTGTCATTGAAATTTCATGTTCAGGACACGGGTATTGGTCTGACGGCGGCGCAAACAGACCTGCTTTTCACCTCCTTTAGCCAGGCGGATTCCTCAACGACCCGGCGATTTGGCGGCACCGGGTTAGGCCTTGCGATTTGTAAGGATATGGTGGAATTGATGGACGGGAAAATCGGCGTGGATAGCATCTATGGCGAGGGCTCGGACTTTCATTTCACCGCCCGGTTTGGCGCGGTTCCTGTTGACCTGGAAGCGCCGAAAGTCCCGGTGCCGACCGAATCTCTCCGGGGACTTGTTGTCGATGACAACGAGATGGCCCGCAGTATTAGCGTCGAAGCGTTGGTATCATATGGGCATCACGCCGTCGCAGCGGACTCTGGCCCCGCAGCGCTCGAAATAATTCAAGACGGTGTGCAAAACGGCGACGCGCTCTTCGACTTTATCCTGATGGATTGGAGAATGCCGGGGATGGACGGCGTCGAGGCGGCGGAGGCTATTCGACGTCTGGAATTTCCGGATGAACCGCCCCTCATCATCATGATGACCGGACACAGCCATGACGCCTCCAAAGAGTATTGGAATGCGTCGCTATTTGATGGGTATCTGGAAAAACCTGTCATTCCCTCGGAGATGGCGCAGTTTATTTCGATGCTCAACAACCGCGATGTCGATGATGTCGGTGGCCGTGACAGCAGTGCAAATGCGCCGGCCGATACCTTGGCCCGAATTAGGGCCGCGAACATTTTGGTGGTCGAAGACGACGCAATCAATCGCCAGGTTGCGCGGGAGCTGCTGGAGAGTTTTGGCGCGCAAGTTCACATGGCCGAGAACGGGCGTGTGGCTGTCGATAGGCTCATCAATGGGGATTTGGCCGAAGAAGGCCTGATTGACCTGATATTCATGGATATCCAGATGCCGGAAATGGACGGCGTCGCGGCGACAAACCTGTTACGCGCTGACAATCGTTTTGACAGCACGCCGATCATCGCAATGACGGCAAATGTGCTTACAGATGACCGCGACGCCTATTTGAAGGAAGGTATGAACGATCTTGTCGCCAAGCCAATCAATCCCGGGCTGTTGCGCGACACTTTATTAACGTGGTTGCCGGATGTGAGCGATACGGGCGATCAGGCGACGTTGCCATCTATCGGCGATGTGCGCTTTCCGACCTCTATGGAGGGCGTCGATTTGGAAGCGGGTCTGCGAAATGTCGCCGATAATCAGACGCTATACAGAGAAATCGTCGGCCGCTTCGTTGTGGATTATAGCGATGTCATGGCCCGCTTGCGCAACGGCGTATTAAGCGAAGAACGTGAAGAAACAGAGCGCTTGATCCACACTTTGAAAGGGGTGTTAGGCACTTTGGGCGCGCGGAAAGCGGCGGCGGCGGCGGCGGGAATGATCGATGAAGCCTGGCGCACTGGCGCGTATGACGATTCTGGCTTGGCGGCGTTGGAGACAGAATTCAAGATTGCGTTAAAATCTTTCGCCTTGTTGCGGCGTGGCGATGTCCCCCCTGTTGCGAAGGCGAGCAGCGCCAGCGTTGCTGAGATCCGCGAAGGCGAGCGTGTGACGTTGGTCATTCAGGAATTGGCGGAGCTTCTTGAAAAAGGTGATACCGACGCGAAAAAAGCGTCTGCGGAATTACAGAAGGTGTTAACGGGCACGCCTTTTGAGGCTGACGTCGCGCGCCTTCGGGGGCAAATAGGGATGTTTCAATTTGACGCGGCGTCGAACATTCTGGCGGATGTCGCCTCGGCGGTGGTGGGCGCAGTGAGCGAGCAAAACAAGGCTGATGCGGCCGCGGAGACAACCTTGTGAGTGAACCGGCGC
>JBLHZD010000367.1:0-3843 GCA_047631095.1 Alphaproteobacteria bacterium | reverse complement strand
TTTGGGTTTCGAATTAAGATTAAATCAGCGTTAACTTCTGAAATGACTTCGAGTCATCCAACGACGATTAAGGCCATGGCGACAACACCAAAATCATCTGGCGAAAGCAAACGTGCGATAATGACGGTATTTACGAGTCCAATCGCCTTTAGACTCCAGCGCATCATCACCATCCAGATCGCGCCCTTCGCCATATGGCTGCTTATGGATTTGTAATTGTGTTGCTCCTCATCACTCATATTTAGTGGCGATCTCGTCGTTGCTTGGAGGGTTGAGTTTCTGTGGTTCGAGCCCGGGGCCTTAGCAGGTTCGCGCAAATTTGTTTACGTCCATTAACTGGCTCTGTACTCCATTGAGCGGGAAAGCAAAACACTTTAGGACGATCCAGCATGCAACTACCCACATTGGCGGAACTGGAATTGGCTGCGGAACTCGTTCACGCTGAAATGCAGCCGACCTTACAGTATAATTGGCCACTATTGGCCTCGCGCTGTGGTTGCGACGTTTGGGTGAAGCATGAAAACCACACGCCCATCGGCGCTTTTAAAATTCGCGGCGGGATTGTCTTTATGGATGACTTGAAAAAGCGCGGCTAAACTGCCGGTGTTATTACAGCGACTCGCGGCAATCATGGCTAATCGATTGGCCTGGCGGCTCGAAACGCCGGAATTTCGGCGATAATTACCGTGCCCGACGGGAGTAGCGTCGAAAAAAATGCCGCGATGTCCGCATTGGGTGTGGAAATGGTCGTGAAAGGGCATGATTTCCAAGTATCTCGGGAATATGCGATGGAACGCGCGGAGTCGGAAGGATTAACGCCGATCCCGCCGTTTCATCCGTTACTGGTTCAGGGCGTTGGCACTTATGGACTGGAGTTTCTGCGCGGAGCGCCGTCGCTTGATACTGTTTATGTACCCATTGGCATGGGGTCGGGGATTTGCGGGATGATGGCGGCCCGCGACGCGCTTGGCCTAAAGACCGAGATCGTTGGTGTGGTCGCCGAACAGGCGAACGCCTATGCGCTATCGTTTGAGGCGGGACACGCGGTATCGACGAATAGCGCTGATACCATGGCCGATGGTTTGGCGTGTCGGACGCCAGAGCCAGAGGCGGTTGCGCTCATCAACAAGGGCGCAAGCCGCATTGTCTCGGTGTCTGAGGATGAGATTAAGGCGGCGATGCGAATTTATTACACGGACACTCACAATCTGGCCGAAGGTGCGGGCGCCGCGCCACTGGCGGCGTTGTTGAAGGAACAAGCGCTAAATGCTGGCAAAACCGTTGGGCTGGTGCTGTCCGGCGGGAATGTTGACCTTGATGTCTTTCGGCAAATAATCGCTGTACCGGCGCCATAATAATTTTTCCGCAAGAAGCGGGTGGCTGAGGGTCGTTTTCGTTTGGCATGATGCGAGCCTATACCTATGAGCCCGGAGCTTTTTATGCCTGATGCAAAGCAGATCGATGAAATTTTTGAACGCCCTGTGCTAGAGGCGAGCGGCAACCACGCCAATCGGGATTACGACCGGGTTTCCGACGCCTTGTCCTATCTTGATGAACATTACCTTGAGCAGCCCGGACTGGATGAAATCGCGGCGGCGTCCGGATTAAGCCAATTCCATTTCCAGCGATTATTTTCCAAATGGGTGGGGCTCAGTCCCAAGAAATTTCTGCAATCCCTGTCTCTGGAACGAGCGAAACAATCCTTGTTCAACGACGCCAGCGTTTTGGACGCGGCTTATGATTCCGGGTTGTCCGGACCGGGTCGGCTGCATGATTTATTCGTATCGTGCGAGGCGGTGACCCCGGGGGAATACAAAACCAAAGGCGCAGGGGTTCAAATTCGCTATGGGTACCACCCGAGCCCCTTTGGCGAGTGCCTTATATTAATTACCGAACGCGGCGTATGCGGCCTTGGGTTTGTCGTCGATGGCGATCGTGCAGATGCGTTTGATCATCTTGCGGCCGGCTGGCGTGAGGCTGAATTCAAGGCGGATGACGCGGCGAGCGGTGACTATATGGATCGTATCTTTGGCGGGGAGGGCGGTCGCCCGCGCGCCGGTGGGAGGCCGCTTCGTCTTATTCTCCGCGGCAGCCCGTTCCAGACAAAGGTGTGGCGCGCATTGCTGGCGGTGCCGCCGGGCCGTTTAACGACCTATCAGGATATTGCGCAACGTATCGGCTACCCGGCGGGCGCCGCGCGCGCTGTCGGGACCGCCAACGGGTCGAATTTGATTTCCTATCTTATTCCCTGTCATCGGGTTATTCGAAAATCCGGGGCAATTGGCGGCTATCGCTGGGGCCGGTCGCGTAAACTGGCGATGATTGGCTGGGAGGCTGCGATTGACGTCGCCTCTGCTGACATCGAAGAACGAGTTTAAAGGCCGCCCCACGCGACGAAATGCGGGTTTAACATGGTGTCCTTACCATACAGGAACGGGCCCCCGTCTTCGGTGGTGACGCGACCCCCCGCTGCGGAAAGAATGGCGTGTCCCGCCGCAATATCCCATTCCATGGTATTCCCGAACCGGGGGTACAAATCGCCTTCACCGGCGGCAACCAGACACAATTTCAAAGAACTGCCGGCGTTTCGAATTTCCGCAATCGGACGATCTTTCAAAAACGCCGACAATACTTCCGGGTCGCCATGGCGTCGGCTCGCCAGGACTGTGACGCCTTCTTCCGGTGGGACGCGGACGTTGATCGGTTCCGGCGCGGACTGGCCCTTCTTCTGCAGGGTTGCGCCGACGCCTGCGACACCGGTGTAGGTATCCCCAAGGGCCGGGGCGAAAATGACGCCCAATTTTGGTTCCTGATCAATCACCAGCGCTATGTTAACGGTGAACTCGCCGTTTCTATTCAGAAACTCCCGTGTTCCGTCCAGCGGGTCGACCAGCCAGAAGGGCCCCGACCCGATCTTGGGGACACCGTTCTTGGAAACGGCTTCTTCCGCAACGATAGGATAGTCCGGCGTCAGCGCCCGCAATACCGGTAAAATAACGGCTTCAGCACGCTCGTCGGCCGCCGTGACCGGAGAATTATCTTCCTTCCAGTTCACGTCAAAATCCGTGGCGTAAATTTTCATAATTTCCGCCCCCGCTTCGTGAGCGACGGCGGTGACGGCGGGAAGAAGGTCAGATAGGTTTTGCATCGAAATTACCCCGGTAAAAGCGGTCAGATGGTGAGTTTATCTCTTCGTGATAGGCGGGGCCTCGCGGCTTGTCCACCTTGCCGGGAAGAGAGTTTGACGGATGAGGTGGGTTTGACAGGTTAGGCGGTATTGGGATGGAGCGAGGTTGCGGAAAAACGCCACGCTTGAAACGAGGCGGACCAGTGGTTTTCCGCAAGCCCGGCTTTTTGTTTCAGATGAGCGACGAATTGCGATGTTGTCGGTAACTCGTCCCAAACTTGCGGCAGAAACACCGCGCGGCGGCCTTGGTCTTCGATAATCAATCCGTCGCGACCGGGTTGAAGTTGCGCCTTGAAATCGCCTTCACTGTTAAACGTCATTGGCGTGGGCTTGCTGAGCAAAGAAATGGACAAGTTCAGCGCGCCAAGTTCATCGGCTTGCAGCGGTGGAAATCGATGATCTCGAAACGCCGCCGCATAGGCGTTCTCAACGACATCATTCAGGAGCGGGCGGTGCGCCGTTATGGTCCCGATACACCCTCTCAGTTGCCCATCTTTTTTAAGTGTCACAAAGGTTGCGCGATTTTCCTGCAGCAAATCCGGAAAGCTCGCCAAATCGACTTCAGGTGGCGCGCCTTTGCTCAGCCCGCGCTTAATCGAAGCGGCGGCGGCGTGTAAAAGCTGGGCGCCATGTTGGCGCAATAGCTGGCGGTCACT
>JBLHZD010000366.1:0-3851 GCA_047631095.1 Alphaproteobacteria bacterium | reverse complement strand
CCCCGCCGCGCTCAAAGTTTTTTCTGCGGTGGTACCCTGCGCCATCGACAAGGCGAGAAGCAGCCCCTCCGTGGTGACAAAACTATCGCCGCCCTTTTCAGCGATCTGCTGCGCCTGGTCCAGGAGCCGCGCCGTTTCCGCCGCCATATAGATTTGCCCGGCGCCAGCGCCTTCGACCTTTGGCAGCTTCTCGAATTCAGCTTCCATCCCACGGCGGGCGCCTGGCGCATCGCCGCCGGCGGCGGATATCAACCCCGACGCCAATCCTTCCTCGTCATCCAGCAAGGCCTTCAAGAGGTGCAACGGCGTCAGTTGCTGGTGATTCGAGCGAAGCGCGATTGTTTGCGCGGCTTGGATAAAACCCTTCGCGCGTTCGGTAAATTTTTCCAGATCCATGCTGTCTTCCTTTGTGCGAGCCCCCTCATCAGGCGGGCGGTTAAAGACGACGCTCACCTTGTGAGCCGACATCCATCAGCAACGTCCGGGACCCTCAAAAGGCATCCCGTTCCTTCGATATATGGACACGGTCAATAATCGCTACAAGTGCCAATATTCGCTTTGATTTAGTTCAATTAATACAGCTATTTTCCGCAACCCCGGATCAATCAACTTTTAATTCCCGTCATTGAGCGACGCTTTTAAAAGTTGAGACCTTCCAATATGGTTTAGAGGGATACCTTTAACGCCATTTACGGGGACAGTTAATGCCGCCCATTACGCAAAAGACCCCCATCACTTTTACAGACGCCCTGCCTGACGCCGTTGACGTCGTCGTCATCGGCGCCGGCGTCGCGGGCGTCGCCACCGCATACTTCCTCGCCAAAAAGGGCGTCATCGTCCTGCTTTGTGAGAAAGGTCGCGTCGCGGGCGAGCAATCGAGCCGGAATTGGGGATGGGTTCGCCAACAGGGACGCGATTGGGCGGAGTTGCCCATCATGATGGAATCAAACCGTATCTGGCGCGGTCTGGAGGCGGAAACCGGCGAGTCAGACCTCGCATTCACGCAATCGGGCTGTATTTACCTCTCGGAATCGGAAGCCTTGGCGAAAAAACATGAAATTTGGCATGACCTCGCAAAGCAACATCAACTGGACACCAAACTACTAACCCGCGATGAAATCGCCGCACGCTTTCCCAATATCAGCGGCAAATGGGTCAGCGGTATGATTACCGAAACCGATGGGCGCGCGGAGGCGTTCGTAGCAGTGCCCGCTCTAGCGCGCGCCGCCAAAGCCGCCGGCGCAACAATTATTGAAGCCTGCGCTGTTCGAACGCTGGACCAACAAGGCGGCCGGGTAGTCGGCGTGGTTACGGAAAAAGGCCGCGTTCGGTGCGATAAGGTCGTATTAGCGGGCGGCGCCTGGTCCACTTATTTTGCGGCGAATGCGGGGGCGGACCTGCCGCAATTAGCGGTCCGCTCGACGGTGGCGCGGACGGAACCGGCGCCGCCGCTCTTCAGCAACAATATTTCCACCCCCGGGCTATCAATCCGACGCCGCGCCGATGGCGGCTACACGCTGGCCAGCGGCGATCTTGCAGAACACTATCTTTCCCCAGCGTCATTCCAATATTTCTCAAAGTTCCTGAAACTGATGAAATTGTCGGCGAAAGACATTCGCATACGCCCCGGCGCACCCAAGGGATATCCTGGCGCCTGGGGAACGGCCAGACGGTGGTCCAGCGACGACATCAGCCCCTTTGAGAAAATGAGAGTCCTCAATCCCGACCCCTCCCCTATCGTGGTTCAACGCATCAAGGACAGACTGCCGGTGCGGTTCCCGGAATTAAAAGATGTAAAACTTGCCGAAGCATGGGCGGGAATGATCGATGTCACACCAGACGCAGTCCCGACGCTTGGCGAAGATTACAAGATCAAGGGACTTTATATCGCCACGGGCCTCAGTGGCCACGGCTTCGGCATTGGCCCTGCGATTGGCCGCATAACCGCCGATATCGTCACCGGCCGGGATCCAGGTTATGATTTAACCCGGTTCCGGGCCGAGCGGTTTGTCGACGGAAGCGATATTAAACCCGGCCCCTACTAAACCGGGCGGCGACTAGACTGCGCCGCTGAATTATCCCAGCAGGAAAGGCTGCAGCGCGTAGCTCAACGCCAACGAGCCAAAGACGCCCAAAGCAATATAAGTGACAAACACCGAGCGTTTGACCAGAGCGTATACCGCAATCGCGGCCGGAATACTGGTCACGCCGCCCGCCAGCATAAAGCCTAACGCGGCGCCGGGGACCATGCCCATTTCCATCATCGCCGACACCGTGGGGATCGCCGCAAAGCCATTCAGATAGGCAGGGACACCGATCAGGACGCTAGCGGGGATAGCCCACCAGGTGTTCGCCCCCAGCGATTGCCCAATCACTTCGGCGGGCACATAAGCGACCATGAGGCTTTCCAGCAAAAACGCGAGGGTCATCCAACGGATAAGAAACCAGGCGCTCTCGCGGCTTGTTTCCATGAAAGCATCCCGACGTTCAGACTCTTTCCAGAATTTAAGGACGACAGGTTTTTCATCCAGCACTGACGTCGCGCTACACCCGCAACAGGCCGCCGCGCCGCGCAAGGGATCTTCAAACCCGCCACGTTTTACAATCGCGTAGGTCGCGAACCCGCCAATCAATCCCATCGACACCGCCGCAATCGCTTTTGCGAGGGTGAAGGCGGGGCCAAAGACACTGAGCATTAGTAAGAACATAGAGGGGCTCATAATCGGAGACGCCAACCAGAACGCCATGACCGGAGCCAAAGGTACGCCCGCCGCCAGCAAGGCCGCGACAATCGGAATCACCCCGCAGGAGCAAAATGGCGCCGCCGCGCCAAACATCGTCGCCATCACGACCGCAATCGCCGGATGCCCTTTAAAGACCCGCGCGATCTGGCCGTCCAAACTCGTGCCCTTCGCCGTTCCAGCGATCAGAACAGACAGCGCGAGAAACGGCAAAATTGACGTTAAGGCGCCCGTCGCAAAACTGAGGCTTGCCCATAGCTGGTCAACGCTCACAACGGCGATTATCACCAGCAGGGCTAAAATCGCTAGGATAACGCGGTCAAAATTGACAACTTTTCGAGCGGTAAGCGCAAGTTCCGTCATGATGGTGGCCTTTTTACAAAGCTGATTCGGAGCGGCGAATTATCTCAAAGCGGCGTTTTTACGCCACCGTATGTATCGTTTGTATCCGACGGCAACGAAATCGTCACCCATATTTCTAGAATATTGGAAATATAAACTGCGCATGTAAAATCCAAACGGATGCGGCGATCAGGATAGACATCCGATACTGGTCAGGTATCCTGACAACCTATTGTCGTTGAATGGCGCGTCTCCCGCGCCGGAAATTCTTCTTTCAACATTTTGGCTTCATATCGATAGGCGGACTCATGGACTTCACAACATTGGGTAAAACCGGGCTGCGCGTCAGCGTTGCGGGACTGGGATGCGGCGGCAACAGCCGATTGGGCATGGGGTCGGGAAAACCCCAATCCGAAGCGGCGGATGTCGTCCGCGGCGCTTTGGATCTTGGCGTCAACTATTTTGACACCGCGCGGAACTACGGAACAGAAGGCGCCGTTGGCGAAGGCATAAAGGGCGTCGACCGCGACAGCGTTGTCATTTCAACGAAGTCCACGGTCAAAATCGACGGCGAGAGATACACAGCCAATCAAATGGTCGAGCATCTCGACAATTCGCTCAAGCAGCTGGATTCGGACTTTGTCGACATTTATATGCTGCACGGCGTCGCTCCCGTTGATTATGATTATTGCCTGGAAAATCTGGCGCCCGCCTTGCTCAAGGAACAAGAAAAGGGAAAGTTTCGACATCTTGGTATTACAGAGACGG
>JBLHZD010000365.1:0-3856 GCA_047631095.1 Alphaproteobacteria bacterium | reverse complement strand
ACGATCCGGGGACGAAACTGTGAAAGATATTCCTGTGCGCATACTCCAGATTTGCACATAATAACCTTACAAGGAATCCCGCTTCGGACTCCTTTGTTCCGGCCTATCCACTAGGGCGGGATATCCTTGAATATGAAAGAGTCAGTGTACGCCATTCACGCGTGCAGGAAAAGACCGCCGTGAGGCGGTTTGTGTGACGGATGAGCGGCGCTACCTTGGCGCTACCTTGGCACTACATTGTAACGATGGGGCGAAAACGAGTAGGATCGTCTGCTATTCAGCAAAATTGTCCGGACTATTCACGGACTAAAATAGGGGACGCATTCACCCGTGGCCGCCGAAAGCATTGATGATCTATTTGCGCGTTATGGGCCGACCTATCGTTGGTTGGTGACGTTTACGTGCATTATTGGGGCAATGACCGGCGGCCTGGCGAGCACTACCGTAAACGTGGCGTTCCCGGATATAATGGGCGCGTTTGGACTGGGCCGGGATCAGGCGCAACTTTTGTCCACGGGATATTTTGCGTCGCAAACGATCGGCATGTTGCTCAGCGCCTGGCTTATACGCGCCGGTGGGGAGCGATTGTCGAGTAACATCGCGCTGGGTGTTTTTCTGGTCGGCTGCGCTATGAGCGGCCTCGCTCAGGATGCGGCGACATTGATGCTGGGACGTGTGCTGCAGGGTACGGCGTCCGGCGTTTTGCAGCCCATGGCGATGGCGATTGTGTTTTCGGTGTTCCCGGTTGGACGCAAGGGCCTTTCGATGGGCATCTTCTCCATGGGGATGGTCATGGCGCCGACCTTGGGGCCGGCCATGGGCGGGTTGGCGATTGAATATTTCAATTGGCGCTATGTCTTTTTACTCGCCTTGCCCACTGCTTTTCTGGCGTTGATATTGGGTAATATCTTTATGCCGAGCCGGAAAATTCCGAAAGTCTGGCCCAAATTCGATTTTGTCAGCTTTGGCTTGCTGTGTGTCTGTCTGGTCGGGCTTTTGTTGGGGTTCAGCTACGGTCAACGGCTAGGGTGGTCATCGGATGAAATTATCCTGCTGTTTCTGTTCGGAACCGGTGCGGGGGGCTACTTTATATATCGACAGCTTAATCGCGTTGATCCGCTCGTCAATTTGCACTTGTTCTCCAATGCTCAATTTACAGCAGCGACGATGATCGCGTTTTTTACTGAATGCGCGTTTCTGGCTTCCACAGTAATGCTGCCGCTTTTTGTGCAGCAGATACAACAATACACCCCATTTGCGGCGGGGATGATGATGGTGCCCGCAGGAATATCGATGCTCATTCTGTTTCCGATTTCCGGCCGTCTGGCGGATATTTTGCCGCCGCAAATTTTGGTTTTTTCTGGGCTCCTGTTCTACGCGGCCTCCTTCGCGCTGATGGCCAGCATGGATATTAATACGCCGTTCTGGACGCTGGTGGCGTTTACTTTGGTGATGAGATTGGGATCTGCGTTTACGCGCCCGGTGACGAATTCCACGGCGCTCAGTTCTCTGCCATTGCATCAGGTGCATCAGGGGTCGAGCACCTTGAATTTCACCCGTAAGCTTGGTGGCGCCTTGGGCGCGAACGCCGTTATTGTCTTTTTGGAAATGCGGATCCCCTTTCATGGGGATGCATTCGTCGCCGCCCAGACAGGGGTCAATCAAACGTCGTTGGAATTTCGCGAGGCGCTTATCCGGTTGTTTGCGGAAGCCGGGGTGCCCCGTTTTGCGCAAGAGCCGGGCGCCTTGCAGGTCCTGAGCGAGGTTATTCTGGCGCATGCCAGCACGCTCGGGTTTCAGGATGCGTTCGCGATCCTGGCGATTATCGCCTTCACCGCCATCGTGCCCGCGCTCATCATGGCCCATATGATGCGCGGGCGCGTGGCGGCCCGGTTCTAGATCAGTTTTGCGCTACAGGATTTCCTAGGGGCGCATCGTGTGCGTTGAGGGTCCCGGCTCGCGGAGTGGCGCGACCGTATTGGCGAAGTCGCACAGCAATCTGCGTGTGTCGCGCGGGTCGATGATCTCTTCGATCCAGAACGTTTCTGCGGAGCGGAAAGGCGAGCGGAGTTTCTCCAGCCGTTCGGTGATTTCCGCCAGTTTGGCCTCGGGGTCGTCGGCGTCGGCGATGTCCGCACGGTAGGCGGCTTCGATGCCGCCTTCGAGCGGTAGGGAGCCCCAGCGACCGGACGGCCAGGCGTAACGTGTGCAAAATCGACCGCCGTTTCGGTGCGCGGCGCCCGCGACGCCAAACGCGTTGCGGACAATAAAGGTGCACCAGGGCGTCTTCGTTTGCCAGATCGCCGCCATCGCGCGGACGCCCTCCTTGATGGTGCCGCGCTCCTCCGCCAGCTTTCCAACCTGAAATCCAGGGCAATCGGAAAGGTTGACGATCGGCAGGTGAAAGGTCTCCGCAGTATCAATAAATTTGATGACCTTGCGGCACGTGTCGGCCGTCCAGCAACCGCCATAGGAGTATGGATCGCTGGCCATGATCGCGACCGGCCATCCGTCCAGTCGCGCAAAGCCGGTAATGACCGATTTACCGTACTGGCTGCTAAATTCGAAAAACGATCCTTCATCGACGACCGCCTCAATGATGGGGCGCATCTTGTACACTTTGCGAATATCGCGCGGGATCGCCTCGATTAACCAATCGACCTTTCGGTCTGGGTCATCGGTCTGTTCTCCACGCGGCGGCAGCTCATAGACCGAGGGTGGCAGGTAGGAGAGGAATTTCTTGGCGCATTCAAAAGCTTCTTCCTCCGTCTTGACCGCGTGGTCAACCGCGCCTGCGCGCAACTGAATTTTATACCCGCCCAGTTCATTTTTGGTCAGTTTTTGGCCGGTGCGTTCCACGATGGGAGGCCCAGCGACAAACATCGCGGATTTATCTTTGATCATGACCGAATAATGCGACGCCGCCAGATGGGCCGCGCCCAACCCGGCGACGGAGCCAAGGCCCAGACCCACGCGGGGCACCAGCCCCATGTTTTGAATAACGGTTTCCCAACCCATCACGCCGGGGACGTTGGCGCGCCCCGTCGTCTCGATTGTTTTGACCGAGCCGCCGCCGCCGGAACCTTCCACCAGACGCACCAGAGGCAAACGCAACTGGTTCGCCATGGTTTCACAGGTCAGGTGTTTTTCTTTGATGGTGGCGTCGGCGGAACCGCCGCGCACGGTGAAATCATCGCCGCCGATGACCACTTGACGACCATCGAGCTTGGCGCGGCCGAACACGAAATTGGAAGGCACCAGCTCTTCCAGGTCGTTCTTGCCGTCATAACTCGCCATGCCCGCGATCTTGCCCAGTTCGTGGAAGGAGCCGTCATCCGCCAACATTTGGATACGCTCGCGGATGTTATAGCGACCGCCATCCCTTTGGCGCTGGACGCGCATTTCCCCGCCCAGTTTTTCGGCGAACGCTTCGCGGCGCTTCAGTTCGTCAAGTTCCGGTTGCCATGACATCGACGGCTACTCCCTCTTCGGTCAGATTAAGTTGTCCGGACACATGAATTCATACACGTGGACCCGGCGCAAGGTTAAGTGAGGATTTAGATCACGCCGAGCGTGCGTAATTTTTCCAGCGCCTCTGCGTCGACGCCGCAAAGTTCGTTCAGGATTTCCCCTGTGTGCTCGCCCAACATCGGGGGGCGCTGAATTGTTACGGGCGAATCCGACAGTTTTACCGGGCAACCCACGGTTTTATAGGATTCGCCACGCGGCGGATAATCCACATCAACGATCATGTCGCGCGCGATCAAATGCGGATCCTCCAGCACTTCGCCTGTATCCTGGCACGCGCCGCTGGGCACGCCGTTTTCGCCGAGTACTTTCATGATGTCGTGCTTCT
>JBLHZD010000364.1:0-3861 GCA_047631095.1 Alphaproteobacteria bacterium | reverse complement strand
TGGAAATTGGCCGTTCAGTATTTGGCGCCACTGTTCCGCGGCGCCGTTCATCGCCTTTAGCGCGCTTTCATGGGTCAGCGCTGCGATATGCGGGGAGGCCAGAACGTTTTCAAATTTCAGAAGCGGGTGGTCGATGGGCGGCGGCTCCTCCATCCAGACATCCAGGCCAGCGCCCGCCACTTGTCCGTCTTCCAGGGCTTTGGCGAGCGCGTCTTCGTCATGAATGCCGCCGCGACCAATCGTGACGAAATATGCATTCGGTTTCATGGCCGCGAATTCCGCCGCGCCGAACATGCCGCGTGTTTCGTCATTCAAGCCGCATGCGACAAGCACAAAGTCGGATTGTTCCAGCAATTCCGGCAAATCCACCAGGCGAGCGTGTCGCTTTTCGGCTTCTTCCGGCGTAATGCGAGGATGAGCGGCGAGGATTGTCATGTCGAACGCGGATTTGCATATCTGGGCGACGCGCGCGCCGATCTGGCCCAGACCCACAACGCCAAGGGTTTTCCCTTGAATATCGCTGTTTTTGTAGGCGAAGCGATCCAGATCAGGATCCCGCCGCAGCGCCATATTGACCTGCGCAATCTGTTTGCTCAGGCAGATCATCATGCCCAGCGCATGTTCCGCGACCGCCTCCGCGTTCAAACCCGCCTGATTGGCGACGAGAACGCCTGCTTTGGTGCAATCTTCGACGACAATGGAATCATATCCGGCGCCGCCGGTGCAAACCGCCAGCAGATTGGGGCATCGTTCGAGAAACGCCGCGTCGATAACATAATGTTCCGGCACCAGAATCCGCCCGCCGCGCGTGTGATAGCCGATTATCTTTGACAGGATCGGGTCCACGTCCTGGTCGGACATGTCGCGGTCGATGCGGGTTAATTCAATATCGCCTTCCTGGGTGAGAACACGCTCGAACAAGGCCGGGTCAAGCACTCTCTCAAAGTAACAAACCTGTTTCATTGTTCGCCCAATCCTTGAAATATGTAAGGGTTTGCTCAACCCGAAAAATATGTATGGATTTGTCGCCTTCTTGTGATGATAAGCAGGTATCTGCCGATTGAAAATGGTGTTGCGCCTTAAAACGCAATTTGATGTAGAGTTTTGCATTTATGTTTGAATTCATCGTAGGTTTCGTCGCGGTTGTATTGATCGATTGCCGTTTAATCCCCTGAATTGAGGAATTTTCGAGTGTCGTCGCCTGTGTTGGAACCGATTATCGATATCTATATCGCCGATCCTGAAAAGGAGATGCGGCAAACGGTGCGTGGCACGTTGCGATCGTTGAAGTTTGAAAGTTATGAAGAATTCAGCGCCGTCGACGATCTAAGAGACCGGATGGCGCGCAGTTATCCGGATTTGCTGATCGTGGATTACGACCTTCCCGGCGAAAATGTCTGCGCCATGATCCAGGATATCCGCACGAACAAATTGGGCCCCAACCCCTTCGTGCCTATCATCATGACCACTTGGAATAAGGATGGCGACACGATCAAGCGCGTCATCGGGAGCGGTGTTGACGGGCTATTATTAAAGCCAATGTCCGCTGCGGCGCTGACAAAGCATCTGGAAGTCATCCTGATGGATCGCAAGCCGTTTATCGTCACGAGCAGTTATATCGGACCGGACCGGCGCAAGGATCCCACCCACAAGAGCACAATCCCCCTGATAGACGTGCCCAATACGTTGAAAGCGAAGCGGTCCGGCGAACATGTCGACCTTGAACTGCTGGATCGGCTCATCGCTGAAAATATTCTGGACGTCAACGCGGAACGCTTACGGCGCAACGCCTTTGAAATATCGTTTTTGCTGGGGCTCATCCTGCCCGCCTATAAAGATGATGCGGTGAACACGATCACCCGGAAACAATTGAACCGAATTCGGTCGGTTTCCGTTTATATTTCCGGGCGTGTCCGGGATACGGAATTTTCGCATATTTCCGACCTTTGCGACACGATGAACGCCGTGACCAAATCCGTCGCCGAAAATTATGCGGACCCGCCCAGCAAGGAATTTCAACTGATGAAACCGGTCTCCGACGCCATTTTGGCGGGGATAAACCCGGATCGGTCCGCAACGGAGATGGCGGGTGAAATATCGAACTCGATTTCCGTCTTCAAAAAACGGCGCGCCTAGTCCCTTTTTGGGGGCTTAAAGGCTCAATAGATACAAATTTACCTCAAATTGGTGACGTTACAGAAGCGGGGCGGCGGTAGGTTCAATTAACAAACCTACCCCAGTCGCGTGAACGCCCCTTTACGCGACGAACTGAATAGCCCCTCGCAGTTTCGGCGCAATCGCCGGTTTTCTGCGCGGGGCTTTTTTTTGCGCCCGTGGCGCGACGTTAAAGGGCTGAGGGATAGTCGTCATCAAGCCTCACGGCGCCAAACAACGGGCCATAAATCGCTATCAAGCGGGCCGCCTGCGGGAATATCGGGCGTCCAAGCCATCGGTTGTATCTTGGCGTGTGGTTTATAAATTGCGTCATCACCCGCCCATCGGGTGACCACTGCGCGCCGTCTGCGGTCGCTGCGTGCATTACCCGGCGCCCCATGGACCAGTAGGGCATGATGAATGGTGCAATCGCCGGGCTCCATATCAAATTGCACGATGTCGTGCTTGGCCCGCTCGGCTTCGATATCGGGCACGGGGGGCAGGTCGGTTTTGTAGCGGTCATCTCCCGCGAAGGCGGGTGGTGTATATTCAGCGCCCCATTTATGGGATCCCTTGATATATTCGACCGCGCCGGATTGCGCATCGACCTTGTCTAGCGCCAGCCAGAGCGTGCAAATGCGTGACCCACCCACCGGCCAGTAGGTCAAATCATGGTGCCAGGGGGTCGGTTCTTCGGTGCCGGGCTCCTTGATCAAAAGTTGGTCGAATATGATGTTTGTTTTCGAAGACCGCATAACCGCGCCTGCAAGTGCTGCGGCGGGCGAGTCAAAAACAAACGATTTGAAACCGTCCATCCGGGTCCACATGAACGTATCGAAGAAAAAGCGTCCGCCGGCGTCGCCTTTCTCCAACTCCAGGTGCAATGGACCAGGGGCGGCCATGTCCGCATCGACCAAATCCGCCAGTTGGGACAACCAGTCGGCGTCAAACAGTCCTTTCAACAATACAATGCCATCGGTTTCGTATTGCTTGATTTCAGCCTCGGTGACGTCTCTGACGAAAGTACTTTTCATTGCCGAACACTCCAGATTGAACGATCTTCATCATTAGAAAACTTGTTGTTCTCTCAGATTGACGAGCTTGCATGAGTGCGTCCAGAATTTACCGAGAGCGAAAGGCTTGATCTGGAGGAAGGACGATATGGAAATGACGCCCAAAAATCAGGTGATTTCATCAATTAATGACTCGGGAGCCGCTAAATGCGTTGATTTCTTCCAACGGCCTGACGCTTCCTTCGGATACGAAGAATACCGGCGGGATCATGAAGATTTGCGAGGCTGGTTTCCCTGTGGCGGTTTTGACAATCAGTCATTCAAGACTCTGAAAGACGCTAAATCGGACGCCTTGCGCCGCATCGCCTGGCTGGACGGTTCTAAACTTGAACCCGAGAACGGTTGAACAATATAAGAAACCAGGCGCGCAAATATGACAGGGTTAATACCGGGTCGAGATCGGCGCGATACTTGAATAGTTTAAATATTGGCGCCCTCGATATTTCTGTATTCGATAAAGTTATTGGTAATTTTAGGAGAGGCGTTTAATGTTTATTTAACGTCTTCGTGTCCGTCCGAAAAGTTCTTGAATCATATGAGTCGGATGTGATTCAAGGGTCTTACCGCCGAATGGAGGGCAAGGCTAATGTGGACATCAGAAAACCGAGGTTCCTATGATCGCGGCAAACTTCGC
>JBLHZD010000363.1:0-3875 GCA_047631095.1 Alphaproteobacteria bacterium | reverse complement strand
AAGGCTCCGGACAGCCACTGCGACGCCTCCCAATAACCGCGGCGACAAAGCGGGTGTTCTTGGCTGCTGCCCTCGACATAGTAGAAATCGCTGAGAATCACCCATTTTACGCCCTTGAATTGGTGGTGCCGCGCTATTTCCGCAAAAGCGCCGTCGTTTTCACCATTCTGTACATTTACGCCTTTGAACCATTATCGTTTGCTGAATCCGGCCAATCGGCGTTTCGTCGGTTGCATTATTGGTCGGCGTGCAGACCGAACGGTATCTGAGTTATGTAGAAGATGACGGGGCAGGTATTCCCGAAGAGGACCCAATTGCCGTTCTGAATTAGGAAAACTACTGGTCGAGGAGCCGTCGGAGCCGGGTCTTGCCTTGACCGTCGTGCAGGACATAGCGGACCCTCATGAAGGTCGTCTTTTTCCTTAATGGGTCGATTTAAGCGGCTTGTCAGAAAGTGTTAAAATATACGATAGAGCAGGGGTTTTAAGTGCAAACGCGAAAGCACGCCGCCCCCTCGTAACAAGGCCCCACTTTCGATAGAAGCCTGATTGTGCTACCGCTAGGGGTGTTTTGGTGAATGTTTTGAAAAGTGACGAATGTTTAATTCATTGTGAGGAAAAGCATGGCAGCAAAAAATAGTGCACCGCCAACAGTCGATGTCGTTATCGTTGGCGCGGGATTTTCGGGCCTTTATCTTCTGCACCGCCTGCGCAGATTAGGGTTTTCGACCCGCGTGTTTGAAGCGGGTACCGACGTTGGCGGCACCTGGTACTGGAACCGTTATCCCGGCGCACGCTGTGATGTCGAAAGCATGCAGTACTCTTATTCCTTCTCGGAGGACCTGCAACAGGAGTGGGGTTGGAGCGAAAAATTTTCGGGCCAACCTGAAATTCTGGAATATGCAGGTCATGTCGCCGACCGTTTCGATTTGCGCCGGGACATAGAATTTGAAACGACGGTGAATAGCGCCCATTTCGATGCAGCGCAAAACCGCTGGTTGGTCGAAACCGACAAGGCCGAGAAGGTCACTGCACAGTTCTGCATCATGGCGACCGGCTGTATATCAACAGCGCAGACCCCGGAATTCATGGGACTGGCTGATTATAAAGGCGAGACCTATCACACTGGAAATTGGCCCCACGAACGTGTTGATTTCACCGGCAGACGCATCGCTGTCATTGGAACGGGGTCTTCCGGCATCCAGGCGATTCCAGTGTTGGCCGAAGAAGCCGACCATGTGACTGTTTTCCAGCGAACGCCGAATTATTCGTTGCCGTCACAAAATGAACCAATGACAGAAAGATATTCGCGCAGCTGGAAGGATGATTACGCTGAACTCCGCAAGGAACAGCGATATACGCCTAAGGGCAATCTCCGAGAACTCAACGATGAACCGGCGCTGTCGGTCACGGCGGAAGCACGTGCGCGCATGTTCGAGGAGCGCTGGGCGATTGGCGGACCGGGTTTTTTGGGGTCCTACAACGACATCATTCTCGACAAAGACGCCAACGAGACGGCGGCAGAATTTGTCCGTGGAAAAATTCGTTCCATCGTGCGTAATCCGGAGGTTGCCGAATTACTGGCGGCGAAGAACTATCCGATTGGCACAAAACGTATCTGTATCGATAGTGGTTATTTTGAAACGTTTAATCGCGACAATGTCGCCTTGGTGGATATCAGTAAGAATTCGATAGACCGGATCACTGAACGCGGTTTGATTACGGATGGGAAGTCTTACGAATTTGATGCCATCGTATTTGCGACTGGGTTTGACGCGATGACGGGAACCCTGTTCAAGGTTGATATTCAAGGGCGCGAGGGGGCTAGATTGCGCCAGAAATGGGACGCAGGTCCGCGCACTTATTTGGGGGTCATGACGGCGGCGTTCCCGAATTTGTTTATGATCACGGGCCCTGGCAGCCCTTCGGTGCTGAGTAATATGATGGTGTCTATCGAACAGCATGTGGATTGGGTGACGGACAGTATCGTTCATATGCGGGATCAGAAACTGGAAACCATGGAACCGACCTTGAAGGCCGAAGACGATTGGGTGGAGCATGTTAATATGGTCGCGCACAAAACCCTATTCCCGCTAGCGGCGTCCTGGTACATGGGTGCGAATATTCCCGGGAAACCTCGTATTTTTATGCCTTATATTGGCGGTGTAGGCGCATATCGGCGGATCTGCGAGGATGTAGTTGCGGAAGGCTATAAAGGGTTTCAGTTTAAGTCGGACGAGACCCAAGTGGTGGCGGCGGAGTAGAATGCCCAGAGAAAAGCTGAGGGGGTCGCGTTTGAAATCGGCGATTCCACGGGCGACTTTGTGGTGAAGATGTTGTGGCCGTCGGCACCAAAGGACTCATTCTCACCTTGGAGAACTAGTTTGACCTTTGCTCTTTTGCACAGGTGCGCCCCAATGTATAGGAACGCGCGGCTCGTTACGTCGCCTTGCTGGGTAGCTCCACAACGCCGCTGGCGAGGATAGAGAGTTCGTCGTCCTGATTGCGCGCTTCCTGTTCAATGCGGACGCATTGCCGATCGCCTTTGCTGAAGGTTTCGGTCACTTTACCGTTGATGAACAGCACGTCACCGACCGGATTGTGGCGGCGAATTTTACAGGAAGATTTTTGGACGAACCCGTCGTCGCCACACCAGTCGGTCAGGTGATGGGTCATCCAGGAGGCGCGTTCTGGGCCATAGTCATAGGCGCCGGGGGCCCCAACCTTGTGGGCGAACTCTTCTTCCCAGTGGACGCGTTCGGGGCAATCTGGCACGTTGAACCGGTTGGGAATCCCAAGCCCGCGATGCTTTTGAATTTGCTTGTATGCCAAGCGGTTGGCGCGAATATATAGTCCACCCCAGCCCTGCGCGTAGGCGATAAACCCGGTGACGGTCATGGGGCCTTTGACCATGGTTGGCAATGTATCGCCAACATTTACGTCTTCGATAAATCTCGGCGTAGCGCCGCGCGGGGTTTCCGTCCCGTATTGACTATAAATGTCGGCGATTTCATCTTCGGTGTAGCGTTTTTCCGGGCGCGCTTTCAGGTCATCATACTTCACGCCTTTTTCTGCAGCGGTCGCGCGTTCGGTGCGAAAGACCCAACTGTCGGCTTCGGCCAGAAAATCGCCGTCGTTATTATAAAATTTTACCTGATAAATCTGCTGTACCGCGCGCCCGGCGAATTGGGTGTCGTGCAGGATCAAATCTTTCAGGCTGGCTTCGGTCTTGATTTCATCGTTGCGCCGCGCGGGTTTATGCCATGTCCAGTCGGCGCCTGCCCACATGGCGTGTACGCCGGGCAAACCCCCGCAATACCCGGACACGATGCGGTCACAGGCATAGAGAAATGACGGTGGTGCGATGATCCCGCCATGGCGGGTAGTGGCGGCGTAGTCCGGATCACACCATAACGGGTTGTCGTCGCCAATTCCGTGCGCATAGTGGCGAATGTTGTCTCGCGTCGCTTCATGACACCATGGTTCCAGCGTGTTGGTGATGGGCGCGCCGATCCGGCGTCGTAATGCGTCTAATCCAGGCTCGGTAATGGTGGCGAAATGTTCGTTGGTTGTATCGCTCACGCGGACTCTCCTTGGTCTATGTTTGTGCGGTTTCGTTCGCGCAGGGCTTTACGATTAATTTTACCCGCAGGTAATTTTGGCAATTCATTTATATATTCGATTAAACGTGGGTATTCGTGGCGGCTCAACCTCGTTTGCGCAATCTTTTGTAATTCGGTTGTGAAATCGCTGTCGCCCAAGCGGTCGGAGACGATGAAGGCCATTGGCACTTGGCCGCGGCCTTCGTCTGGTTCGCCGATGACAGCGGCCTCGCGGACGT
The DNA here is from genome assembly GCA_047631095.1 of Alphaproteobacteria bacterium. Taxonomy (GTDB): domain Bacteria; phylum Pseudomonadota; class Alphaproteobacteria; order UBA8366; genus JABJJH01. The sequence continues at coordinate 35 of JBLHZD010000363.1, read as the reverse complement.
CGGGATGCTTGAGCAATATGTCCTCAATCTCGACT
>JBLHZD010000362.1:0-3878 GCA_047631095.1 Alphaproteobacteria bacterium | reverse complement strand
ATGGGCCAGGCGTCGATGGAATTCCGCCCGGGCAAGATAGAGGGCTATGGCGGTGCGGTCGATTACGCGGCCCATGTCGCGGCCGCAGGAGATGATAAATACGCAAAATTTGGCATTGGTGAGCCCACAGTCGGCAAGTTAGGCCAGGTTCAGGGCGATACCTGTCACGTGGACGTCATTGATCGGCACGGCAATATGGTGGCGTGCATGCCGAGCGGCGGTTGGTTGCAGAGTTCGCCGACCATTCCCGAGCTTGGGTTCTGCTTGAACAGCCGGGCGCAGATGTTCTGGTTGGAGGAAGACCGTCCCGCGACGCTGGCTCCCGGCAAACGACCCCGCACCACCTTGTCGCCCTCCATGGCGTTGAAGGATGGCGAACCTTACATGGTGTTTGGCACGCCGGGCGGCGATCAGCAGGATCAATGGCAAACGAATGTTTTCCTGCGACACACCCAGTTCGGCATGAATTTGCAGGAGGCCATCGATGCGCCGTCCTGGCATTCGGAACACTTCCCGAATTCGTTTTTCCCGCGTCCGGCGAAGCCCGGAAAATTGGTGGCCGAAGGCCGGTTCCCGAAAGCCACGGTGGATGAATTGCGCCGCCGTGGTCATGATATCGACGTCGGGGGCGACTGGTCGGAAGGCCGCATGTGCGCCGCCGCGCAGGAAGACGGCATCCTGAAAGCGGGCGCCAATCCGCGCGGGATGCAGGGATATGCGGTGGGTCGTTAGGCCCGGTTCAGGGGGTCCTGTCGCTAAACGCTGAGATAGCGTTCTAAAAAAGTCGCTAAACGCCGAGATAGCGTTCGTGCAGGTCCGCATTAGCGCGTAAGTCGGGGGAATCACCGCGATAGACGATTTCGCCTTTCACCATAATCAGATGGTGATCGGCGATGTCGAGCAGCGCGTCCAGATCCTTGTCCACGATCAAGGCGGCGACGCCCGCCGCCTTGATGCGCTTGATGACGCGCCAGACTTCCTCGCGGATCAGGGGAGCCAGACCTTCGGTCGCTTCATCCAGGATGAGCAGAATAGGGTTGGTCATCAACGCCCGACCAATCGTCAGCATCTGTTGTTCGCCGCCGGAAAGCTGATCGCCCCGGTGGTCGAGCCGTTCGGATAACCGCGGGAACAGGGTCAAAATTTCATCGAGCGTCCACTCTTTTCCGCCGTCATGCCCGGCGTGCGCCGCCATGACGAGATTTTCGTGAACGGATAGGTTGGGAAAAACGCCACGATCTTCCGGTACATAGGCGATGCCCATTTTCGCGATGTTATGGGGCGCCGCCTTGGTCATATCGACGCCTTGAATGTGAACGGATCCCCGTCGCGGTGGGGTTAATCCCATGATCGAGCGTAACAAAGTCGTTTTGCCCATACCATTGCGGCCCATCAGGCTGACGCTCTCGCCACGCACAATCGTCAAATCCACGCCGCGCAGGATATGGCTGTCGTCGTAATAGGTGTGCAAACCCGTCGCGTTGAGTAGCGCGGCGGTCATGTCGCGCCCCGTTTTGGTGAACTCGGTCTTGTTGATCCATGCCCCAGATACGCATCACGCACGGCGCGGCTGGCGCGAATTTCCGCAGGGGTTCCGGTTTCCAGCACTTGACCATTGACCATGACGGTGATGATTTCCGCAAAAGCGAAGACCATATCCATGTCGTGCTCGATCAGGATCAGCGTCAAATTCGTCGCCAAAGTGTCCAATAACGCCATCGTGCGCGCTGATTCCGCCGCGCTCATGCCCGCCAAAGGCTCGTCCAGCAACAGAATTTGAGGGTCGGTCGCCAGCGTCATACCGATTTCTAGCTGGCGTTGCTCCCCGTAGCTCAGATGCCCCGCGATGGTCTCCGCGCGGGATTCCAGATTGCATAATGTCAGCGCCTTTTCCGTCGCAATGCGGATATCGGCGCGCGCATGCGCTGGGCGGAAAAATCGCATGGACGACGGAAGACGGGATTGCGCCGCCAGCCAGCAGTTTTGAAAACATGTCTCGTCTGGAAAAATATTGGTCTTTTGATAGGTCCGACCAATCCCCATTCTCGATTTTGCAGGGGCAGGGGCGTTTGTAATGTCTTGTCCCTGAACGAGAATCGTTCCCGTTGTAGGCTGCGCGTCGCCCGACAGCAGGTTAATAAGCGTCGTTTTCCCCGCGCCGTTCGGGCCGATGATGGCGTGGGATTGGCCGGGCTGGAACGTCAGGAAAACGTCGTCGACGGCGGCCAGCGCCCCGAATCGCTTCGTCAGGCCGGCGATAGACAGGATCGGGTCAGTCATGGCCGTCGTCGCTGTCGTCCCGCCGCGCCGCGCGGCGTTTGAGCGTTATTCCCGCCAGATCCACCAGACCCGCCAGACCTTTAGGCAGGAATAGCACCACGGCGACCACGAACCCGCCCATCAGCAACAACCAGTGTTGGCTTAAATCGCGCAGGATGTCGTGCAGGATGACGAAACTGAACGCCCCGAGAATGGGGCCATGCAGGGCGCCCATGCCGCCCAATATCACCATCATCATCACTGAGCCGGATTCCTGCCATCCCAGGTGAGCCGGGCTGACATATCCCGATTGTGCGGCGTTCAGATAACCCGCCAGCCCCGCCAAGCCGCCGGCGATGATGAAGCTGACCAGCTTGTAGCGCTGGGTTGCGTATCCGAGCGCGCGCATACGCGGTTCATTGGCGCGCACACCCTTGATCACCTGTCCAAACGGGGACCGAAGAAGCATCGCCAAAAACGCCCATACAACCAGTACAAAAAGCGCCGCCAGATAGTAAAAGTGGATGCGGTTGTCGAGGTTGACCGGGTTGAAATCGCCTAATGCGAGGGACGGTCTGAAATAGATGAAGGCCCCGTCCGATCCGCCAAAATAGGGCGAGTCATTGAAAAAGAAGTACAACATCTGGGCGAAGGCCAGCGTAATCATGATGAAGTAGACGCCCGACGTGCGGATCGACATCCATCCAATCGCTGCGGCCAGTATCGCGACCCCGCCAATTGCCAGCGGCGCAGACCACCAGAACGCGACAGGGCCATCTTCGGGCGAAACTATGGCCAGAATATATCCTGCTGCGCCAAAAAACGCCGCATGGCCAAAACTGATAAGCCCGGTGTATCCGATCAGTAGATTCAGGCTCATCGCGAAGATGGCGAGTATGAAAATACGGGTGGCCAGCAGGATATGGAATTTTTCGCCGATCAACGGGAAAAGCCCGACCGCGACAATGACGCAAAGCAGGGTGAGGATAAATATTCGCGACGGGCGCCGGGGCTGGGGTAGGGGGTGGTTCATGTTGCGGTCCGTCGCCCAAACAGGCCTTCGGGACGCCATAGCAACACCAAGGCCATCAGCGCATATATGACAATGCCGGAGAAGTCAGGAACCAGAACACTGCCGAACGTATCCGCCAGCCCGATCAACATCGCCCCGAAAAAAGCGCCCTTGATGGATCCGACGCCGCCGATGACGACAACGACGAACGACGTGATTAACACCCCTTCGCCCATGCCCGGATACACCGCCTCGATTGGCGCGGCCATCATGCCGGCGAACGCCGCCAGACCTGCGCCCGCACCGAAGACGATGGCGTAGAGCCGCCCGATATCGACGCCGAGAAGTTGCGTCATCTCCCGGTTACTGGCCCCGGCGCGGATCATCATGCCGAGCCTGGTTTTCTGGATCGTCAAGAGCATGCCCAATGCGACGAGAACGCCGAGCGCGGAGACGAAGAGTCGGTAGATGGGATAGGATTGCGTCTCGGTCAGAGGGATCGATCCGGCCAGCAATTCCGGAATGGCGACGCCGTGTAAATCATTGCCCCAGAGAATGCTTTGGGATTCGTTGAATATCAGAATCAAGCCATAGGTGAGCAATACCT
>JBLHZD010000361.1:0-3901 GCA_047631095.1 Alphaproteobacteria bacterium | reverse complement strand
TCAATGATGTTGAAAGACTGAATGTCCGATTTGGAAGCTATTCACGCCGATGAAGTAAAACGATTTATTCGCAACATTTCGATATTTCAGGTGGGGCGAAATCAAGCAAGAGTTTATAAAATAAAGCCGCGACGAAGGTCGACGAACGCACGGCTAATTTACAAACACAAATCAATGACTGTGTGTATTGTACCTTTGTGAAAATTGGATTTGGGGTTCGTTGTTTGCGCGGTTTCAATTCCATCGCATCTCGTATTAGAATTGGCGCATCGCCGTAAATTTTCAAAATTCAAAAGGACGCCGCCCGTCATGACGACCAGCTCTGCTCACTTTCTTGGCCTTGAACCGCGCATTTTGTTTGGCGTTCTGGAAATTCCCGTGTTTCATATGCGGGGTGGCACGTCGACGGGGATTGTTTTGTATGACGAGCATTTGCCCAAACCGCTGGAATTGCGGGAGGAGGTTATTCGTCGCATCATGGGCGTTCCCATGACGGGCGAGTTGACTGGTGAGGCGGGGGGCAATCGTCAGATCACTGGGTTGGGGCGCGGTATTCCGCAGAGTAACAAGGTTTTTATTGTCAGCGATTCACCGCGCGACGACGCCGATATTGACAGCACGCTGGCGCAACTGGCCGCCGATAAAAGCGCTATCGACTGGAGCGTCAATTGCGGCAATATGTCCGCCGCGCTGCCGACCTTCGCGTATGAAATCGGCATGATCGAGCCCGCGCCGGGCGTCAATCGGTTGCGCATTCACAACATCAATACGGGCATCGTGACCCATGCGATGACCGACATGCCCGGGGGCGATGGCGCGCGCGATGCGGAAACAGAAATTCCCGGCGTCATGGGGCAATGGCCCGGCGTTCAACTGGCCTTACTGGAACCCGTCGGATCGAAGACCGGCGCCTTGCTGCCGACCGGCGCGGTCGTGGATACATTTGATGGCGTTGAGGCGTCTTGCGTCGATCTGGCGGTGCCGGTGGTGATCCTGCGCGCCGCTGACTTGGGCTTTGACGCCAGCGAAGCGCCCGGGGCGCTGGACGCCGATAGCGCCTTGTTGGCGCGGTTGCAGAAAATCTGGGTCGAGGCGGGATTGCGCATGGGCTTGAAGGACAAGAATGGCGCGCCCTTGAGCGAAGCGGCGCTGGCGGCCAGTGAGACGGTGCCCAAAGTGTGTATCATTGCGCCGCCCAGCGACGATGAAGCCTCAAAAGGCGCCAATATCCGCGTGCGGTATTTCACCCCCCAAGCGTGCCATAAATCGTTGGCGGTCACCGGCGGCGCCTGTCTGGCGGCGGCGTGTCTGATTCCGGGCACAGTCGCGCACGGCATAGCGCAGGGTGTGGGCGCGTTGGGCGCCAACGAAGAAGATCATTTCGTGCGCATGGCCAACCCGGCGGGAATCCTGAAAGCGACGATCAATGGCGCCAGCCGCGACGGCGATATCACGATGCCGAGCGCCGCCTATGAGCGCAGCACGCAGGTTTTGCTGCGTGGGCATACGCCGCTTTATAACGCGTCGGCCGCGCTGCTGGATTATTATCGGGAGGTCGCGAAGGCCGCCTGAGGTGAAAATTAGGTAAGTCCGAAGAAGGGAAAACGATATGTTGAGCCGCGAGGAGAACGAATATCTGACCCAGACCGGGCCGGGCGCGCCCATGGGCGATTATATGCGCCGGTTCTGGACGCCCTTCCTGCTATCCAACGAAATTGCGGAGCCGGATGGACCGCCGGTGCGCGTGCGCGTGCTGGGCGAATCCCTGTTGGCGTTTCGCAACAGCGATGGCGATGTCGGGCTGCTGGATGAATTTTGCCCCCACCGTCGGGTCAGCCTGTTTTTTGGGCGTAACGAAGAATGCGGCCTGCGCTGCGTCTATCACGGTTGGAAATTCGATATAAACGGCGATTGCGTGGATTTGCCGTCGGAACCGGCGGGCAGTAATTTTCAGGAAAAAATAAAGCTGAAAGCCTATCCTGTGCGCGAAAAGGCGGGGGTCATCTGGGCCTATATGGGGCCGAAGGAATCGATGGGCGGTCTGCCGGAACTGGAATGGATGGAGGTTCCCGACGACTATCGCTATCAGTCGCGATGGTATCAGGAATGCAATTATGCGCAGGCGGTCGAGGGCGAAATCGATTCCGCGCATGTCAGTTTTCTGCACAGTAATTTGAAGAACGACGCGGCGAACAAGGCGGCGTTGACCGGGGCGTTCTTCTCCGACGACACCGCGCCGAAATGGAAGGTCACCGAAAGCGATTCCGGCATGACCCTGGGGGCGCGCCGCCGGGTTGATGGCGGGCGCTATTACTGGCGCATGAACCAGTGGCTGTATCCCTATTACACCATGATCGCGCCCGTGCCGGGGGAATCGCGCACCGCTCGGATGTGGGTGCCCGCCGATGATGGCCATTGCAACATCGTTTGCATCACCTACCGCAATGACCATGCGGTGTCGGAACAGGAATTGCACAACTGGCGTACGGGGGCGGCGGCCCATGCGGCGCTGGAACCGGGCAGTTTGATCCCGACAGCCAACGCCAGCAACAATTACAACATCGACCGGGAATTTCAGCGGACGGGCTCGTTCACCGGTATCGTCGGTATTCGCGCGCAGGATGCTGCGATGACGGAAAGCCCGGGCGCTATCGTTGATCGTTCGCTGGAGCATCTGGGCACATCGGATACCGCGATCATAAAAATGCGGCGACTCCTAATCGACGGCGCGCGCAATCTGGAAAATGGGATCGAACCACCAAGCGCGCAGGACGGCGCCTTGTTTCGGGTGCGGTCGCATTCAGTGATGATCGAGGAAGCGGTTGATTTTGACGAGCGCGCCGATATTCTCGAGGCGATGCGGGTGGCCAAACCAGAGGGTGGGTCTGGACCGGAGACCCGCGCAGCGGAATAAAGTGATGTGGCGTATAGTTTATGATTCGTGTGAATGATGCGATATCGCTCGGCCCCGGCGATATCGAAGAACAATTTATCCGCTCTCCCGGCGCCGGTGGTCAAAAGGTCAACAAGACGGAATCGGCGGTGCAGTTGCGGTTTAACGCCCGGCGCTGCAAAGCGTTGTCGAACCCGGTGTTCCTGCGCCTGAAGGTGTTGGCGGGGCGGCGCATGACCCTGGACGGCGTCGTTGTCATAACCGCAAATTCGCATCGAACCCAGGAACGCAATCGGCAGGATGCGCGCGACCGGTTGGCGGCGATGATCCGTGAGGCCGCGATCCCGCCGCGCCCACGGCGCGCGACAAAACCATCGAGGGCGGCGAAGCAAAAACGTTTGGACCAAAAACGCCACTCCAGCACCCGCAAGAAAATGCGGGGTCGGGTGGGGCGCGACAATGGGTAATGCGGTGGGTCGCTTTGCCCCAAGCCGCATTACGGGACTGGCCGTCCTGATTTTAGCGGCGGCGATGGGGGCCCCCGCGAATGCGGGTTCCAATCAAGCTGTAACCTATCGCGCCGATACCTATCGCGCTTTTGAAACGCGGCCCGGCGTTATGACGCCCGCGCTTATTGTCGCGCCGGAACATCCCCGCGCCGTCGTTATTTTATTTACCGGCGGCAAGGGCGTTATCGGCGCGCAATCTGGCGGGACGCTAAAATCCGGCGCTAATTTTCTTGTCGAAAGCCGATACCGGTTTGCCGAGCATGGGCTGGTCGCGATGGTGCTGGATCCGCCCTCGGACCATGCGGATGGCGGCATGGAGAGCGATTTTCGCCAAAGCGCCACCCATGCGGCGGATATCGGGCGCGTCATGGCGGCGCTGCGGAAGACCTATGATTTACCAATCTGGCTGGTGGGGACCAGTCGCGGAACTGTTTCTGTCGCGAATGCGGGAATTCGGTTGCGCGAATCGCCGCCGGACGGTCTCGTGCTTACGTCGTCA
>JBLHZD010000360.1:0-3908 GCA_047631095.1 Alphaproteobacteria bacterium | reverse complement strand
GGCGCCCATGGCTTGGCCTAAATCTTCGCGACGTTGCTGCAATCCCATTTCCGTCGCAGGGTCCCCAAGCCCCGCCACGCCAACGGTGGAATTGATCAAAAACCGTTGCGTCGAAATCCCGGTGTTTTCGGTGTCGCCTTGCAGCAGCGAGCTGCCGATTGTGAGCGGTTCGGTTAAATTTGACGCGGCGTTTGAAATGACGTTTTCCAACGGATCCGGGGTTACGAACTGATACATATCGACGACTGGATCGATGATCGTGTTACGCAACAACGCATTAAATCCCGAGGTGAGGCGATTAAGGGGTTCCAACGGATCGTTGCCATCAGGTTTCTCTTCATCGCCGAAAGCGGGCGTTGAGATCGCCAGCGCGACGGCGCATGAGACGAAGCGCAAAGGTTTTAAAAATCGTTTTATTTCAAGAGTATTCATGGAGATTTTCTCCTGTGCGCGCCCCATCCCATTCTCCTGTGCGCGCTCCATATTGTATTGTCCTCGGAATCAAGTAGGGCTGCAACGGACAAGTGGCCTGCAACGGAACTGAAAAGAAGGACGATGTGAAAATGGGTGGATTTTCGGTGCTCAGCGCCAACCATACCAGTTTTACCGTGTCAGACCTGGATCGATCCGTTGGATTTTTCTGTGACGCCCTGGGATTCGCCCTTTTGTCCAAGGCGCCGCGCGACGCCGCCATTATCCGAAAAATTACCGGTGTCGATGGCGCCGATATCATCGTCGCGTATGTCGAGGGCCCGGGCGGCCATCGAATCGAGTTGATTGAATATTTGGCGCCGGCGGACCGGCGGAAGGTCGTGTCGCGCCCGTGTGATACCGGTTTTGCGCATCTGGCCTATGACGTGGATGATATCGACGCCGCTTTGGCCGCGTCCGCGTTACACGGCTTTCAACCACTGGGCGCGCCCGTTGCGATTAATAAGGGACCCAATACTGGCGCGCGCGTCGTCTACCTTCGTGACGATGATGGCGTGACGGTGGAGTTTATCGAAAAAGCGACGGAAACCTGATTAAAAGCAGCTTTCGGTAACGTTGCTCAGAGATTTCGCAAGCGCTCCAGCGCGCCCTGAAGAATATAGGCCGCAGCCATTTTATCGACGACCTCGCTGCGTTTCGCTCGCGAGACATCAGCTTCATCGATCAACACACGCTCCACAGCGACGGTTGACAGACGTTCGTCCCAAAAGACGATTGGTTGGGTGACGCCGCGTTGGATCAGATTTGCGGCGAATTGTCGGGTGGACTGGCACCGTCGGCCTTCGGTTCCGTCCATATTCAGCGGTAACCCGAAGATGAAGCCGCCGACCGTGTGGGTTTCGATAATCGATTGAAGTTCGAGTGCGGTTTGGGTGAATTTGTTGTGTCGCAAGGTTTCAAGGGGGCTGGCGATCATCAACCCTGCGTCGGAAAGCGCGAGCCCAACTGTTTTTTCACCCAGATCAACGCCGCAGAGACGGGCGCCGCGCGACAGGTTGTTTTTCAGGTCTTCAATGGCGCAAACGGGCACTTTTTCTCCCTTTCCGATATTATATAAAAAGACGCCTCGTTGCGTTCGGTTGCAACAAGGCTGTACTTGCCGGGTTTCCTGCCCGGTGATAGGTTCCGCGCCGCATATCACCACCAATATAAGGAGCGCAACCGACGATGTCGCTGGACAAGGACACAGTTCGCCGAATCGCCATGTTGGCGCAGATTAAAGTGCCTGATGCGGATCTGGAGCCCATGGCGGGTGAACTCAACAATATTATGGGTTGGATCGAGCAGTTGGAAGAGGTCGACACCGAAGGGGTTGCGCCGATGACGTCGGTTGCGGACACGCAACCAATTCTGCGCAAGGATGTCGTAAATGATGGTGGCGACGCCGACTCGGTGCTCGCCAATGCGCCAGAAAACGCGGGTGGATTTTTTGTTGTTCCGAAGGTGATCGACTGATGAAGTTAACGGATCTGACAATCGCAGACGCTCGCGACGGATTGGCGGCGGGCGATTTCACCAGCGCTGAACTGACGGCGGCGAATATTGATGCGATGGCGGTGCAGCGCGATCTGAACGCCTACGTCTGTGAAACGGCGGAAAAGGCGCAGGAAATGGCGTCGGCGTCAGACGCCCGTCGCGCCGGCAACGATGATTTGGGCGCCATGGAAGGCATTCCGGTGGCGATCAAGGATTTGTTCTGCACCCAAGGCGTTCGCGCGACGGCGTGTAGCCATATTCTCGATGGTTTTACACCACCCTATGAATCGACGGTGACGGCGAATTTGTGGCGCGCGGGCGCGGTCATGCTGGGCAAGACCAACATGGATGAATTCGCCATGGGATCTTCGAATATGTCGAGCTATGAGGGGCCGGTAACCAACCCATGGTCGGCCCCGGTCGGCGGCGCCAAATTGGTGCCAGGAGGCTCGTCCGGTGGATCTGCGGCGGCGGTGGCTGCGCGCATGGCGCAAGGCGCAACGGGTACGGATACCGGCGGTTCCATCCGCCAGCCCGGTGCTTTTTGTGGCATTGTCGGCATGAAACCGACCTATGGCCGGTGTTCCCGATGGGGCGTGATCGCGTTTGCGTCGTCGCTGGACCAAGCGGGGCCATTGACGCGCACCGTGCGGGATTCGGCCATCATGCTTGGCGCAATGGCGGGCTACGACCCGAAGGACTCGACCAGCGTTGATCGGGCGACGCCTGATTTCGAAGCCGCCCTGACCGGCGATGTAAAAGGGCTTCGGGTTGGCGTTCCAAAAGAATATATCGTTGACGGCATGCCGGACGAAATCAGCGCGTTGTGGCGCCAAGGGGTGGAATGGCTCAAGGATGCGGGCGCCCGGATCGTTGATATAAGCCTGCCGCACACCAAGTACGCCTTACCCGCCTATTATATTATTGCGCCTGCGGAAGCGTCCTCGAATTTGGCGCGTTATGACGGCGTTCGCTATGGCCTGCGCGTTGAGGGTGAAACCCTTCAGGACATGTATGCAAACACCAGAAGCGAAGGATTTGGCGCAGAGGTCAAACGACGGTTGATGATTGGCGCCTATGTGCTGTCCGCCGGGTATTACGACGCTTATTATCTGAAAGCGCAAAAGGTTCGCACGCGCATCGCTCAGGATTTCCATGACGCCTGGGAATCGGTGGATGTTGTTTTAACGCCGACGGCGCCAAGCGCCGCCTTTGCACAAGGCGATAAAATGGACGATCCCATCGCCATGTATATGAACGACGTGTTCACGGTTCCAGCCTCGCTGGCGGGGCTACCGGGAATTTCGGTGCCGGCTGGGTTGTCGTCGGACGGGTTGCCGCTGGGCCTACAGATCATTGGGCGCCCCTTTGATGAGGAAACGATGTTTCGCGTAGCGGGCGTCGTTGAACGCGAGGCCGCCTTCACGGCCCGCCCGTTGGCGCAGGAGGTCTAGAATGTCGAAATTTATAAAGGGCCGGACCGGCGATTGGGAAATTGTGATTGGTCTGGAAATCCACGCGCAGAGCATTTCGAAGGCGAAGCTGTTCTCTGGCGCCTCCACAGCATTCGGCGCGGAGCAGAATACGCAAGTCAGTCTCGTTGATGCGGCGATGCCGGGTATGTTGCCTGTGCTCAATGAAGAAAGTGTTCGTCAGGCGGTGCGTTCAGGAATGGCGCTCAATTCCAAAATAAATTTGCATTCTGTCTTTGCGCGGAAGAATTATTTCTACCCGGATTTGCCGCAGGGATATCAGATTTCGCAATATGAATCGCCGATCGTCGGCGAAGGTGAAATTGAGATTGATCTGGCTGATGGAGAAACGGTTATCGTCGGGATCGAACGATTGCATCTGGAGCAAGATGCGGGAAAGTCCCTGCATGATCAGCACCCGACCAAAACCTATATCGATTTGAACCGCGCTGGCGTTACGTTGATGGA
>JBLHZD010000359.1:0-3925 GCA_047631095.1 Alphaproteobacteria bacterium | reverse complement strand
TCGAGGCGTTTGTTCTCGATACAACAACAGCGGCGCCAAAAGAAGTACAGGCGCCATGGCGAGTGACGCAGGGCGAACCGCGAAGGCCAATCCGGTCAGAACGCCAAGAACGATCGCATGTTGGATAAAATGCGCGCGTGCATAGAATAATGTCACAAGCGCAGAAGCCCATAACAGTAAAATGCTCATCCACGGGCCTTCGGTCAGGATCGTGAATTGATAGCGCGTTAAATGCGGATTGAGCAGTAGCCCGACCGCGACGCCTAACCCTGCCAGGATCCCTAGGCGCAAGACAAACACCCGAACCAGAATAGCGGTCGCGGCGGCGTAGAGGAGCGCCTGCGCCCATGAAATGCCGCTTAGGTTGAAGCCCATCATCGATAGAATTTTCAGGAATAACGGATACCCAAGAGCGCGAAAGCTGCTCATCGCCAGGTAGCTTCCGCTGTCATTATCTGTAATGGGCGCCTGAGCAATCGTAATCGCCAAAACGCCGAGAAACAGAAGCGTTAGCCAAATAAGCGAGTATCGGGATTCAAGGCGTTGTTTGCAGCCAGCTTGAAGGGTAACAATCATGGATGCGTCACGAGCGCCGTGAAAAGACGAGTTCATTGCATCCCAACCCACTACTGCAGGTTTTCACCGTTTCAAGCTGGAAGTTGCGTTGCTTATAGAAGTCGAAAAGCGCTTCAGGCATTAACACCAACCAGCGTAGGATGTTTGGCGCCGCGTTATAGGCCTTTTTCACCGCCAGCCAGCGGCGGCTTGCCGCTCCCTGATCATTGTAAATGGCGATCCAGAGTTTCCCGCCCGGCTTCGCTACCGTTGCGATATTCTCCAGCGTCCGCCACATGGCGCCGGTATGATGCTGGACGCCACAGGAATAAACGATGTCGAATTCACCCAATTGGCGGCAGTAGGTCTCGTCCAGCACGCTTGCTTCTTCGATTGTCCAGTTACCGCCAAAAGCGAACCGTTCTCCTTTTGCAATCTCATCCTGGTGGTCGGTCACGCCGCGCCTCCGGCATGATGTTTTTCCGCCCAGGCGTGCAGCATCAGGACATCCCATATGAGATATTGCCAGTTGCGCCGCCCTGATTTGTGGTCTCGCCACTTTTCCAATACCGGCGCGGCTTCGAGGAGCCCGTGTTTCTTAAACATTGATTCTGACAGAAGATCATCGGCCCATTCCTGAAGCGGCCCCCGCATCCAGTCGCCAATGGGAACGCCGAAGCCCATCTTTGGTCGGTCGATCATACTTTTGGGCACGTATTTATAGAGCAATTGCCGCAACAGCCATTTTCCTTCGCCATTTCGAATTTTCATGGATTCGGGCAGTCGCCAGGCGAATTCCACCAGGCGGTGATCCAGAATGGGCACGCGGGCTTCGAGGGAGACCGCCATGCTGGCGCGGTCCACCTTGGTCAAAATGTCGTCGGGCAAATAAGTCAGCGTGTCGAGATATTGCATGCGCTGGGTGAAGTCGGGGATGCGCTGTTTCAATGATTCATCCCAGATCACGCCTTTTGTTTCATGGCCGCCAATTACGATGTCGTCGGGCTGTGGCCAGTGACTGATGATCCGTCGATAGAAACCGTCACGATCCGTATTCAGGACCGTCGACAATTTGTGCATTTTGTCCCCGGCTTGTGGTGGTCGCCTCGACGGGGGGATCAATTTGAAGACACAATCCCAGAACGAGGGCGGGAAGGCGCGTATCGCCGACCCGGCGGCGGACCGCAAGGGGCCAGGCGCGATATTTAACATCCTACCGATATTTCGCGCCTGAAAATACCGGTTATAGCCGGTGAACAATTCGTCACCGCCATCACCGGAAAGGGCGACGGTAACGTGTTTGCGCGTCATCGCGGAAACCAGATAAGTTGGGATTTGGGAACTGTCGGCGAAGGGTTCGTCATAATAGTCTGGCAGTTTTGGTATCACGGCGCGGGCTTCGTCCGGCGTTACGTATAACTCGGTATGATCCGCGCCAAGATGGGCGGCGACCGCTTTGGCGTGCACCGCTTCGTCAAAGCCATCTTCGTTGAAGCCAATGGAAAAGGTTTTTACCGGTCGCGTGCTGTTCGCTTGCATCAAGGCAACGACAGTCGAGCTATCGATGCCGCCGGACAAGAACGCGCCCAAAGGAACATCGGCGGTCATGCGGCGGGATACGGCGTCCGTAAAAAGGGTTTCCAGCGCTTCCAACGCATCACCGTCGCTGCCGGAAAACGGCGCCTGGCGTCCCTGATCGACAACGTCGTCCATCGACCAATAGACGTCGATGACGGGCGTTGGATTATCGACGCTCACGCGCAGAATATGGCCGGGTTGAAGTTTGTTGACGCCTTTGTAAATGCTGAACGGGCCCGGAATATAATTGTGCCGCATGAATGCGGCGACGGCGTTCCGGTCAATTTCACGAGGGCAGTCAGGGTGTGCGCGAAGCGCTTTTAATTCCGAGCCGAAAATAAAAGTCTGGTCCGGCGCCGCTGTCCAGTAAAGTGGCTTGATCCCAAGCCGGTCGCGGACCAGCCACAACTGTTTTTCGGCCTTGTCCCAAAGCGCGATGGCGAACATACCGATTAGTTTCTCAATTGTGGCGGTGACGCCCCAGCGTACGCATCCTTCCAGAATGACCTCCGTGTCGGAATGGCCCTCGAACTTAACACCGGACTCCTGCAACTCAGCGCGCAATTCGGCGGCGTTGTATATTTCGCCATTATAGCTAATGACCATTCGCCCCTGGCCAGAGGTCATGGGTTGATGGCCAGCTTTACTCAGATCAATAATGGAAAGTCGACGATGCGCGAAGGCGACGCCTGATTCAGCATCCGTCCATACACCGCCGCCATCCGGGCCACGATGAGCCATGACATCGCCCATGCGCTGGGCAAGTCCTTCCAGATGATCGCGGCCATGATTCCGGCGCGCGAGGAACCCTGCAATTCCGCACATATATCAGGCCTTTTCGAGTGGGATTAGGGGGATCAACGACGTTGCGCCAATAGTGAAGTGTATAGTTTGTCGTAGTGGTCGACGCAGGCCTTCAGCGTAAAATGGTGTCCGGCCCGTTTAGCTGCGGCGGTGGCGAAAACGGCGCGCTTCGTTTCGTCATTCGTGAGTGTGGCGATGGCCTCTCCCAGCGAGGCGGGGTCCCGTGGCGGAACGAGAAGTCCTGACACGCCGTGTTCGATTGCTTCGGCATTCCCGCCGACATCAGTTGCGATAATGGCTATTTTCGCGACCATGGCTTCGAGCAGGGCGTTTGAAAACCCTTCTTGATGCGAAGGCAGTATAAAGACGTCCGACGCCTGCAAGAGTGCTGGAATATTTGAATGGGAACCCAAAAAAATAACTCGATCAGAGAATCCCAACTCAACTAAAAGATTGTTGAGCTCTGGACCGAGGCCGTCATCTCGCCCGGCCAGCAGTAAAATCCAATTTCGAGGTAACTCTTTTTCGACAAGGTGGATCGCGTTTAGCAAATCCATGTGGCCTTTGTATGGTATGAGATTGGCAACGACGCAAAGGACCATTTGGTCCGGGTTAATTTTAAGGGAATCGCGAATTTCTGTCGCGCTCGCCGATTGGAGATTCGGCGTATTGACTCCGTTATAGATGAGTTCAATTTGTGTGCTCGCCGGCGCCTCGTTTCGCAGTTCAGCGACAACGGCGGCCGAATTTCCGAGCAGGACATCCATGCGTTTGTGCAACCAGGCCTCCAGGCCTTCGAGGGCGCGGTTGCCTCGTTTATAATTATTAAGGCTTCTGCGACTCATAATTCTTATTGAACGCCCTGAAAGAAGGGAAATAGGACCGCCAAGTTGATAGCTGGCGGGCAAGAAAAAATGCACAATGCTTGGACGCGCCCAGATGAGCCGAAAAAACATTTGTATCGAAACGAGGATTAACCGCAACAGAC
>JBLHZD010000358.1:0-3967 GCA_047631095.1 Alphaproteobacteria bacterium | reverse complement strand
CGCGGCGGGCGGTTTTAAATCTGGCCAGCTTAAATAACGCCTCGCTTTTTTAATTCGACAAGGGAGGCTGAATCCAAGTCCAGCAAGCGTGCATAGACTTCTTCATTGTGGCGTCCAAGCATTGCGCCACCTTCAAGCGTCGGTAACCCTGAAACTGTGTCTGAGGTAATTAGCTTATCGCCAGATGTGGAAAGGTCCGTCTCAATTAGTGTCGCGTGACTGACGGAAGGAATAGTAAACGCGATTGCTGTACACAGGCACACCACCAGCGATCCAATCGATTTCCGCATAATAGATCTCTTCTCTGTCGATAAACTTTACAAATAGCCGCCAAAACGGGCTCTACCATAAATAGGTGCAATTCTTGAGCCATTCGCATCGGTGGCGGCCATGGCTTTGATTCAAAGAACAACTTTCGGAGGATCATATGCCGAGGGTGCGCTAAAAGCGTAAAGGTGTCGGAATTTGTTACACGGCTCTTATCGTCTCATAAACAATCCGAAAGCAACGCCTGCGGCATCGGTAATCCTTCGCGCTGCGCCCGATAAGGTCCATACGGGTAAACAGGGAGGCCAATCGTGCGAATACTAATAGCGGCGATCATCACGGCGACGATGTGGCAGGGCAAAGGCTACAGCGCGCGGGACAGCCAGTAACGCCGAGCGCGATGTCGGCTCCTGTAGCGATAAGCGGAAGTCAGGCGGCACGGTGAATCAGGGCCGGTTATGACCCAAAGCCGCCATGCGGCCCATCACCTTCGGTAGCAAAGATTACTTGTTTATGGGGTCCGGGGGCGACGGTAAATCAGCCGCCATCGCCTACACGCTGATAGAAACGGCCAAATTAAACGGCGTCGATCCTCAAGCATGGCTCACCGACGTTCTTGACCGCATCTCGGATCACAGGGTCAATCGTATTGATGAACTATTGCCGTGGCGTTACGCTGAACCCTCAACGTAACAGCGCCGTCCGCCGTATGGTAAGGCGGTTACGCCGAATGGTTACTCCCCCCTATACACGGATTCGACTTCATCATCGGCGCCGACTATCTGAGTGGATTCAATTTTCAATGGGTGCGCGCGGGTTATATCTGTGGCCATGCGGCAAAGTTTTCCGCTCTACTGCTTGTCAGGATAGGGACGTTTCATGCCGGGCCGCACGGGAATGCGAAATGCGTTTAACGTCATCGACGCCGTGACGTAAAGGCCGGCCAATCCCACCAACTCGACCAAGCCCGCTTCGCCCAATAACTCCAGCGCATCCCCATAAACGTCATCATCAACTTCATAGGTGCGGGTCAATTGATCCGTAAAATGATAAACGGCAGCTTCATCCACTTTTTTAAAAACGGGGGGTTCCCGGCGTCGGATCGCTTCGACGATGTCAGGATCGAGGCCCGCCGCCACCGCCGCCGGACCATGCGAGACGAAGACGATTTCCGCCGACCATATGCGCCCGACTACAATGGTGGCCAATTCCAGCAACCGGGGCTCCAGCAACCCGTCCTTGCGCAGATATTGTTCCCAGACGCCCAGTTTCTCCGCAAAGGCCGGGCTACGCTGCCACGCATGGAACGGTCCACCCAATGGCGTATCCGCCGGAATGTCCTTATTATTCGGACGCCCCATGATTGAATTGTAATAGGCTTTTTGCGCAGGCGTCATATCGCCCTGCGCCAGCGGTTTTAATCGTGACAATGTCTTCCCCCCAATGTTTTGATTCGAGGCATTATGGCGCCGATAGCTCATGCCTGGAAAGGACATGGCCAATCAAAGTTACGGTCGATCGGGCGCGCCGCCACGCATCGTTGCGAAGCTAAGCGCGCATTTTGGTGACGGCAGATTAGGTGACGTATCTTGGGTGTTATTCAGGCATCCATAAATTCCAGGAAAGGAAAGATACGCCATGACGGATTCCTCAGTTACGCCGCTCGTTCAACCAGGGGCTTTTAGGGTGTTGTCAGAATAAAAGAAGCATAGTGCAGAAAACCATATCGCGCCGAGTTCAGGCGGCAATTTAACGACATTCGGCAAGGGCGGCCGATCGGTTGAGTTTGAAATTCTGGCGGCTGTGAAGGTGACGTTCCTGGTTGAAATGATTGTGAACTGAAGCGTCGATCGAGGTGAACTTCTGTAGCTATTTCGGGCTCCCGAATTTCGCATCGCAACCTCTCGTCACCAGAACGGTTGATGTAAATTCTCGGCTCGATTGTTCAGCCAACGACCCGTCTTCTAACGCTCGAAGATGCCGATTATTTTCATCCCCGCCGGGTAGGATCGAAGTAGGTCCGTCACTATCAACTCCGGTCGACCTTATCGCTTCATCGATTTACGCAAGAACTTCAAGGCAGCCTCGCGATCTTGCTGTTCGCCATTAATCCGAACGAAAACCTCGTCCAAATGCCAGCGCCAGAGCGAAAAATACCGGTCCTGAATACGACGTTTTCTGATCTCAGCCGCGAACACCGGACCAAATCGGTTCCACCACGCTCGAACTGTTTCGTGACTGATATCGACGCCGCGTTCGTGGAGCAAATCTTCGACCTGCCGTTGCGAAAGCGGAAACTGCACATAGATCATCACCGCCAAACGGATGATCTCGGGCGATGTATTGAAATATCGAAATGGATTTTTCATCTGCCGAGGCTGCAGACATCAGCTTCCCGCATCAAGCCAAGTTCCCCTGACAACACCGGGGAGAACGTTAGAAGCAATGGTTATTCCGCTGCTAATTTGTGATTTTCCACCGCCTGCGCTGCTTTGGCGAAATGCGATTCGTCAAAATTATACAAATGCGCGCCGCCCATGAAGATATCCGCCGCAATTTCTCGAGACACATTAGCCAGTAAATTATTTGAAACGTTCGGAAAGTTGGAGTCGAAATGCGGATAATCTGTCGATATGCACATACGATCAGCGCCGATTAGACTAGCGGTAGCTGCAATTTCCGGTTCGCTACCTTCGACTGCTGCCCAACAATTGCGCTGGAAGTATTCTTTTGGCGTCAGCGACAGATACGGCGCATGGGAATCCCGGTATTGCGGATAATCCCATTCGATCCGGGTCAGAATACCGGGGACCCAGGAATTCTGCGCTTCCAGATAACCGACGCGCAAATTGGGATAAAACTCAAAAACACCCCCGATCAGCATGGCGATTAAAGTTTGCTGCATCTCGATCCAGTGGCTGGCGACGTGACGATAAAATCTGTTTTCACCGAACAAGGTGTTGATATGTCCGAGTTGCGCGCCAGTCCCTTCATGGAAGCCTAGCGTGACGTTCAGTTCCTCGTGAATCGCAAACAGAGGATTCCAGTAGTTGGAATGCCAGTAATGTCCGTTAATCGGGTTTGGTCGAACGAATGATCCAACGGCGCCAAGTTCGCTTACGCACCGCACAAGTTCTGCGCAGGCGAGGTTTACATCCTGCATTGGAAGCATCGCTGAGAATTTAAGCTGATCTGGACTATGCTGACAGAATTCGTGAATCCAGTTGTTATAAGCCTGACACAACGCCAGGGAGAGGCGGGGATCCATGTTGTCTCGAGCCGTTAAACCGAGTCCCATCGTTGGGAACAGAACGGCGATATCGATGCCTTCCAATTCCATCCCCATGATTTGGGCCTCAGAATTGTATTGCCGTTCAACAGCGAAATCGAGCCGCCCGCTATTCGCCATTCGGGAACCGGATAGTGGCTGTGTGGAATGTGTTTTCCCCTGATGGCTCTGACGGGGCTTTCGGTGTTGCTGGAGATCAAAATCACCACTATTGGGTTGACCGTCAATCATAAAAACCCCTCGCTTGGGCTTCCCATCAGAACCTACAGGAACCGATATCCTGTCGCGAAATTTGACGTCTAGTGGATAGGCCGGAACAAAGGAGTCCGAAGCGGGATTCCTTGTAAGGTTATTATGTGCAAATCTGGAGTATGCGCACAGGAATATCTTTCACAGTTTCGTCCCCGGATC
>JBLHZD010000357.1:0-3981 GCA_047631095.1 Alphaproteobacteria bacterium | reverse complement strand
CCGTAGGATTTATTGACCACGCCAAAGGCGCGGATAGCTTCGGACTGGGCGTCGGATAAAAGCGTGTATTGGATATCGTGGCGTTTCGAAAATTTAGCCAAGGCGTCGACGTTGTCTTTGCTGATAACGGAAACGCTATAACCGCGTGCGGTGACGTCTTTAATTCTGTCGTTCCAGGCGACCGCCTGGGACTGGCAGGAGGGTCACCAATCCAGAGATCGGGTGAAGAGCAGGATCGCGCCTTTGCCGCCCTTGAGCGTCGCGAAGGTTCGCGCGGCGCCGGTCTGGTCGGACAGGTTTAAGCTGTGGGGAATCGGTTTGTCGATGATCGCCGCCGGGTCTGCGCCCGCATGGGCGAGGGGGCTAACAACGAAGATTGCAAACAATCCCAGCAGGGCGCCCGCAATGGATTGAAGTCTGGTCATTCAATACGCCTTTCTTTGGAAACACTTAATTCTGAAGACAGCTGATTTGGCGTCAGCATTTCGGCTTGTATCGTACCAATCCCCAACCATAAGTCTCATCACGACCTGGTGAGCCCAGATCCTTTGTCAGTTTCCGCAAAGAGGCGCGTAAGGCGTTGGGTTTCGCGGGCACACCCTTGGCGATTTGCATGGCGATCATGCTGGTGATGTAAGGTGCGGCGAATGAGGTGCCGCTTTTAAGTTTGCCGCGCGTCGTTGTGGTGACCTGAAGCCCGACGCCGGGCGCGGCGAAGTCGATATAGCCGCCCCGGTTCGCATGGCGGTACGCCGCCAGGTTTTTGTCAATCGCGGTAACGGCGATGACTTTGGGGTTGGCGGCGGGGAAGGCGGGTTTGGCGCGGGGGCCGTTATTACCCGCTGCGGCGACCAGTATCATGCCCTTGGCCAGCGCCTTGCCGATGATTTGTTTCAAAACCTTGTTATTGGATCCCGCCATGGAGAGATTAACGACGGGCACGCGCTCTTTCACCAACCAATCCAGCGCTTTGAGCATGGACGATAAGTTGCCGCGTAGTTTGCCGCCTCGATTTTCGAAAATACTCGCAGCGAACAAGGTCGCGCCGGGCAGTAATCCTCCCGGTACGCCGTTCTGCGGCTTTCCCACCAACAGGGCGGCGACGGTGGCGCCATGATTGGCGTAGCCTACCTTGCGGCCTTTTTTAGTGAAGGAGCGGAAGATGATGTTTCTGTTGCGGAAGATAAGGTTCCGTTTGTTGAACGCGGTGTCAATCATGCCGATTGTGAGCCCGCGCCCGCATTTTTCCGGGGCCAGCCCCCAATCGGTGATGTCGTTGGCGTAGACGCCGCGAACGGATTGGCCCGCTGAAATTTTAAACAGCGTGTTCTTGTCCACCAGGACGCCGGGGAACTGGCGTTGAATAGTGGAAATAGCCTCATCGGCGGTGGTTCCGCGCGGGGCGCGCAAGCGCAGGTATTCTACGCCAAGATTCTGCAGGATCAACCGCTCCACCACCTGATAGCCTTGCGACTGGAGCCGGGGCAGCAAAGCGCGCGGCGGGTTGGAAACTAAAACTTCACGGGGTTCCGCAGCGCCCGTTGATCTGCGTGCGCAGCCATCAGCGGGCGCCGTTGCGCCCTTGCCGCGTCGGGTGGGCGCTTTGCGCTGGAGTTTCTGTTTGGGGCCGATTTTCTTTTCAACGACGCCGGTTACATTGCCTTTTTTGTCGTAGTGCAAAATTGTGATGTTTGAATCTGCGCGCGCGGCCTAGGGGAGAAAGGTTAAAAGCGCGCCGAAAAATACGGCGGATAGGAGCAAACTGAGGCGGCGCGTCTTCATGCTATCTGGCCTCCCGTCCGATAAGCGCCAGCCATTCCTGTTCACTCAGAACCGTCACCCCCAACGATTCAGCCTTGGCGGCTTTCGATCCCGCGCCGGGCCCGGCGATGACAAAATCGGTTTTCTGGGATACCGAACCGGCGACCTTGGCGCCCATCGTCTCCGCGCGCGCTTTGGCCTCGTTCCGGGTCATCTGCTCCAGTGTTCCAGTAAAGACGACGATTTTACCAGACACCGGCGATTGATCATTGGCTTGTTGAAAATCCTCGATTGTCAGGACGGACATCAAATCCGACAGGACGCCTTTATTGTGCGGTTCGTTGAAAAAGGCGGATAAATCGGCGGCGACGGCGGGACCGACCCCGTCAATATTGACCAGATTGGCGTAGGCTTCCGATTCTACGTCGTTGGCGTCGAGCATCGCCGTCATCAATGCGTCGATGGCGCCGTAATTTCGCGCCAGTAGCCGCGCATTGGCCTGTCCGGTTTGCCGGATGCCAAGGGCGTAAATGAAACGGTCGAGCGCAATCGTGGTGCGCGCCTCGATCCCCGCCAGAAGTTTGTCGACCGATTGGGCGCCCCAGCCTTCGCGTTTCTTTAAATCGGCTTCATGATCCTTCAGGCGAAAGATATCGGCGGGCGTTTTGACTATGCCGTTGGTCCAGAAGGTTTCAATATGTTTGGCGCCGAAGCCATCGATATCAAAGGCGTTGCGGCTGACGAAATGTTTCAGCCGTTCTACCGCTTGGGCCGGGCAAATCAATCCGCCTGTACATCGCGTGACGACTTCGTCTTCTTCGCGTATCGCCAGACTGCCGCATTCGGGGCAATGCTCGGGGAATACAAAAGGGGTGGAATCAGCGGGGCGTTTTTCCGGGATCGCCCGCACGATCTGGGGGATGACGTCGCCCGCGCGTTGAACGATGACGCTGTCGCCGGCGCGAACGTCCTTGCGAATGATTTCATCCTTGTTGTGAAGGGTCGCCCGACTGACCACAACGCCGCCGACGGTAATGGGCTCCAGCGCGGCGACCGGGGTCAGCGCGCCGGTGCGCCCGACCTGGATGAAAATTTCATTGAGGATGGTTTCGGCTTGTTCGGCGGGAAATTTATGCGCAATCGCCCAGCGCGGCGCGCGGCTCACCATGCCCATTCGATCCTGCCAATCGTATCGATTGACCTTATAAACGACGCCGTCGATGTCATAAGGCAGGGTGGCGCGTTCCGACCCAATAACGCGATAGGTTTCCAGCAGCGCGTCAACCGTCGCGCAGGTTCGGGTCAGCGGGTTTACGGAAAACCCCCAGGAGTCGAGCGTTTCCAGAAATCCTTGGTGGGTCTGCGAGACAGGGGCGCTTAATTCACCGCTGGAATAGGCGAAAAACCGAAGCGGACGGGATGCGGTGATAGATGAATCCAGCTGTCGCAGGCTACCTGCGGCGGCGTTGCGCGGATTGGCGAAGGGATTGGCGCCCTTGGCTTCCTGACGCTCGTTTAGCGCAAAAAAATCATCCCGGCGCATATAGACTTCGCCGCGAACTTCAAAAACATCGGGCGCATCCGCTGGCAATTCCAAAGGAATGTCGATGATGGTTTTCAGGTTGGTGGTGATATTTTCCCCAACCGCGCCATCACCGCGCGTTGCGCCCAGAACGAACACGCCGTTCTCGTAGCGCAAGGAAGCGGACAGGCCGTCGATTTTAGGCTCGGCGACCAATTCAACCCGCTCTTCGTCCGCTAGTCCCAGAAACCGGCGAACGCGAGTGGCGAATTCCTCGACGTCGGAATCGTCAAAGGCGTTGGAAAGCGACAACATGGGCTGCGAATGCGTCACCTTGGCGAAGCCGCTGGCGGGCGGCGCGCCAACACGGGCGCTGTCGGCGTTGGCGAAGTGGGGATAGCGTTTCTCGATCGCTTCCGCCCGGCGGCGAAGATTGTCGTATTTGGCGTCGCTGATTTCCGGCGCATCGTTCTGGTGATACAAAATGTCGTGTCGGGCGATGTCCGCCAAAAGCCGGTCCCACTCCGCGTGGATCAAAGCCTCGCCATTGTTGGATTTAGCCGCAGACCTGGTTTTGCCCACAGATTTGGTTTTTTCGGGCGACGCCGCGCCGGCTGTCATGATGCGACGCCATCGATCAGGCGACTGGCGGCGGCGCGCGCTTCTTCCGTCACCGTGGCGCCGGACAACATACGCGC
>JBLHZD010000356.1:0-3987 GCA_047631095.1 Alphaproteobacteria bacterium | reverse complement strand
CAATTTTTTCCGCCATTCTCAAAGTAAATAATACGTATTCAACAATTGAAAATTTCAATTGGTGCAAAAATACAATACTAGCACAATGCCACAAGAGATTTATGCTTTGATATTAAATCAGCGCTCCCGAAACGCCTCATGCCGCAGTTTTAGCACTGGTTTTACGAGGTAATTCAGCACCGACCGCGTACCGGTATGGATATCGACAGTCGCCTGCATGCCCGGAGAAATCGGCAAAACGCCTTTTTGCCCCCCCAGATATGACTTTTCCGTCTCTACGATTACCTTGTAATAGGCCTCTCCTGTCGGGGCTAGATTGGTATCTGCGCCAATCCGGGCGACAACGCCCTCCAATCCGCCATAACGCACAAAATCATAGGTAGAAATCTTGACGACAGCGCGCTGTCCTTTTTGAACATACCCCCGATCCACCGGGTTCAACCGCGCCTCGATCACCAAAACGCCATCAGCAGGTACGATTTCCATCAACGGCTCACCTGGGCGCACCACACCGCCAATCGTGTTATGCTGCAAATTCTTAACAACCCCGTTGATCGGACTACGAATTTCGGTGCGGCGTTCCTGATCAGACGCTTGATTCAGGAGTTCATGAACGCGCGCGAACTGTAACTCAACGGTATTCAATTGTTCTATCGAGCGCGTAATAAAACGCTCTTTTTCTTCTTCGCGGCGCGCTTCGGATTCCGCCAACGCGGCGCGAGCGCGCGGGATTGACTGAAACAGCACCGCGGATTCACCCGCAAGCTTTTCCACTTCTCCCTCCAGCTGCAAATGCTCCATGCGCGGGATCAGCCCTTGCGACAGCAGACTGGCCGACATCCTCAAGCGCTCCCGAGACAACCGTTCATCAGCAGCGACCGCCGTTTTCTGCGCATTCAGCTGTTTGATTTCCAGTTCTCGCTGGCGAATTTGTTTATCCAGCACCGACAGACTGCTTTTCCGTTCACGGGTCCAGGCATCGTAGGATTGTCGTTCGCTGCGCTGTAAATTGGGCCGCCGGTCCGCCTCCGCTTTGGGAAACGCCATCGCGTCGCCGGCCGCCTGCGCTGTCAGGCGCGCCCGGCGGAGCGTTAGGCCATCCAGTTGCACGATAAGTTCGTCCCGATTCACGCCGCCCCCGGCCAAATCCAGTTGCAAAAGCACCTGCCCTTTGACGACGGCGTCGCCTTCAGCAACGTCAATTCGTTGGACAATGCCGCCCTCGAAATGCTGGACGACCTTGAGTTGGCCTTGCGGCACGACATCGCCTGTGGCGACGGACACTTCATCCAGTTGCGCAAACCCGGCCCAGGTCAGCAAACTCGCCATAATCAGGCACACCAACCCGGCGGCGACGCCAAAAGACGAGCGAGTTTGCTCCGCCTCAATTTCATCAAGTCTGTTCACGCCAAACGCTCCTGTCGCGCCGGTTTATCCGCAGGCGGCGGCGTATCAACAGAGGAATCGCCGACCGCAGCCTTGCGCGATTGCTCCGATTGTTTCGCCTCCAGCCGCGACAGAACCTGCGCCGCAGGGCCCGCCATCGCAACGCGGCCTTTTTCCAAAACGAGAATCGAATCGCAGACTTTCAAAAATTCAGGGCTATGGGTCACAACCAGAACCGTATTTTTCCGCGAATAGGCGCGCAATGTGGTCGCCAAGGCGAGTTCCGCTTCCTTGTCGAGGTTACTCGACGGTTCGTCGAGGAGTAAAACCGGCGGTTCGCGCAGCATTGTCCGGGCGATAACGATGCGTTGACGTTGTCCCGCCGACAGCCCCCCGCCGCCTTCGGTGAGTTCGGCGGCGTAGCCGTCGGGCGAATCGATAATAAACTGATGCGCTTGCGCTCGCTTGGACGCCTCCACAATTTCGGAATCATCCGCATCACCATGCGCGATGGCGATGTTGTCGCGAATCGTACCGGCGAAGAGCGTGCATTCCTGCGGCAAATATCCAACCCATTGCGCCAGTTGTCGCGAGGTAAACTGCGTGATATCCGCGTCATCCAACAACACGCGGCCTTCATTCGCCTGGTAAACGCCGCGAATAAGCTTCAGCAGGGTGCTTTTCCCAGAACCGTTAGCGCCGATAATGCCATGCAGGCCCCGCGGGCCGATAACCCCATCAATCCCGTTAATCGCCGCAGGCGCATCCGGACCATATTTATAGATCAGTTTCTCTAACGTTATCGCGCCGGTCGGCCGCCCGATATCAACCGATTCTTCTTGGCGATCCGACGGCATGGCGAAAACTTCGTTCAAGCGCTTCATGGATTCCCGGTACTGCGTGAACATACGCCATTGCGAGACCAGTTGGCTCATCGGCATCACCAGGCGCGACCCCAGCATATTCGCCGCAATCAGCGAACCGATGGTCATCTGTTGATCCAGGATGGCCAGCGCGCCGACGGTCGTAATCACGATCGTCGTGCTCAACGTCATGATATAGCCGAGGTTTTGATATCCATCACCCATTTCACCGCGTTGCTGGGCGCCTTCAATCGCGTCGGCGTGGCGTTCCTCCCAGCGCGGTCGAAGCGTTTCGTCCAGCGCCAGCGCCTTGACCGTTGCGCGGCCCGCAATGATTTCGTTCATCAAACCTTCGCGGTTTTGGCTCGTCTCGCGCTCGCTGGCTGCGGCCTTTTGCATGACGCTGCCAGAACGCCACGCCAAAATCATGAACAACGGTATAAAAACAAGCAGCACCCAGGCGACCGGCGGCGCAATGATCGCCACGACGATAAAGAACAACACGGCGAAGGGCAGATCGAGCATCAGGACCGCTGACGGCCCGGAAATCATATTGCGAATCGCATTAACATCGCGAAAGATGGATTGCCAGAAATGAGAGGCGCGGGACTCAAGAACCCGCATGGGCAAGGATTGTACTTTTGCATAAAGCGCGCGCCCTATATTGGCGTCGACGCGCCGCGCGATCCCCTGAAACACGCGGCTGCGCGCTTGTCGCAGCACATAGTCAAAGCCAATCACCAGACACATCCCAATGATCAGGCCTTGCAAGGTCGTCAGCCCGGAATGAAAGACCACGCGGTCATAGACCTGAAGGACAAACACCGGGATGGACAGGACGAGGATGTTGACGAAGAGCGACATCAGGACAAGATCGCGGATTGCGCCACGGCTGGTCTGTAACGCTGACCAGAGCCATCTTTCCTTGCCGGGTTGTTGCATTCTTGGCCTCCAATGATCCGCCGTAATATCACCGACGGGATACAAGTTGCGACAATACCATCCCGGAGCGTTGTGGCGCACGCGGAATTCCGGCGTTAAGGTCCCGCAATTACCTCTGTACGACGTGTTAACAGGGGGGAACCTTTGCGGACATAGCACGACAACGCCCCTACGGCGAATGAAACGACAAACGGATTGTTGATGTTTTCAGCAGGTCCACAAGCGACAAAATTAAAAGCCCCCACAGGCGGCATGCAGGCGCCCTTCGATGTCGCCGTTATTATCCCGACGATATTGCGCGACACCCTGTTACAAGCGGTTCGGTCCGTTTTCGCGCAAGAGCATCCCGGCAGAATCCAAATCCTCATTGGCGTTGACGTCGCAAAAGGCGACCGTGGAATACTGCGGCGGCTCGTCGAGGAATGCCCCGAGCGAATGGCGATCACGATATTCGACCCCGGCTATTCAACAGCCAAAACCCATGGCGGCATTTACAACAACGCCTTTAGCGGCTCGTTACGCACGGTCATGAGCTATGCGGCGAACAGCGCGCGCCTCGCCTATCTGGACGATGACAATTGGTGGGCGCCCAACCATATCAGGGACTTGTTGCGCGCGATTGACGGGTTCGACTGGGCCTTCACCTTCCGCTGGTATGTCGACCCCGGCACCCGAAACATTTTGTGCATCGACGACTTTGAATCTATTGGTCCTGGACGCGGGATCTACAAGACGAAGCTGGGTGGGTTCGTCGACACCAATTGCATGATGATCGACAAGACACGATGCCATTGGG
>JBLHZD010000355.1:0-4028 GCA_047631095.1 Alphaproteobacteria bacterium | reverse complement strand
CAATTTCTTCCGGTTTGTGCTGTTTGTTCGCCATCTTTGATCCTCCCTTTCCTAACTATACGGGTGGACCATTTCTTTGGGGGAGGACCAGATCAGATCATCGGCAAAAATTCCCTCGAAATGTTGCCCTATCTGGTCGTTGGGGTCGGTGGCGCGGCGCTGTTTGAGTTTCTGTTACGTATTTTACGCGCGTACGCCCAATCCTATATAGGCGCCCGCGTCGATTATATGGTCGCAAATAGCGTCCTTGAACAAATTTTGCATCTGGCGCCAGGGTTTACCGAACGGGCGCCCGTCGGCGGCCAGGTCACTCGCATTCGCGAATTCGAAGCGTTCAGAGAGGCCGTGAATGGCGGCCTACCGACGCTCTTTATGGATTTGCCGTTTGTGTTGATATTTTTCGGCGTCATTCTTTCCCTGGGCGGCCCGGCGGTTGCGGTGCCCTTGATACTGGCCGTGGCTTATCTTCTTTTAGGTTGGTTTGTTTTTCGCGAATCCAGCGTTCTTACGAGAACGGCGGGACAGGCACGTTCGGCCCGGTTTGGCTTTCTGGTCGAGTTGATGTGGTGGATGCGCTCGGTCAAACAGCAGGGCGCGGAAAATATCTGGTCCGACCGATTTCGCAAATTATCGGCCGAAGCGGCGTGGTCAAACCACAAGGTCGCCCGGCTGTTTCAGCGTTCGCAAAATATCTCTCAGGTGTTGGTGACGATTGCGGGCGTGGGCACATTGGTTTTCGGTGTTTTTCTGGCGATTGACGGCGACATGACAATGGGCGCCTTGATCGCGACGATGATGCTGGTCTGGCGTGTTTTACAGCCGATGCAGGCATTGTTCGGGTCGGCCACCAAGATTGAGCAGCTTCGCCAAAGCATCCGGCAGCTGGAAACATTGTTGGGCTACACCCGCGAGTAGGAACCTGGCGAGGCGCCCACGACGTCTATCGAGTTCGAAGGGCGGTTGACGTTTGATCGCGTCAGCATGCGCTATGCTGCGAATTCCGACCCGGCGCTTCTGGGCGTGAGCTTCACAGCGGAGCCGGGCGAGATTATCGGAGTGGTCGGCCGCAGCGGCGCCGGCAAGTCGACGCTGAGTAAGCTGGCGCTTGGTTTTTATGCGCCTCAGGCGGGGACCGTATCGCTGGATGGCGTGGATATTCGCCAACTTCGCCCCATAACGTTGCGTCAGACACTGGCCTACGTTCCGCAAAACAACCACGCCTTTCCCGGTTCGCTGTATGAAAATCTGATCTTGTCCAATCCGGTCGCATCTTTCGACGAGGTGAAGGCGGCCTGTCGGATGGCGGGATTGCTGCACAAGATCGAAGCGCTGCCTTATGGGTTTGACACACGGTTCCGCGATGGTTTGGAAACCCATGTGCCGCAGGGGTTCTTGCGCCAGTTGGCGTTGGCGCGAGCATTCTTGCGCAAGGCGCCTGTCGTGATACTGGACGAGCCCGCCAGCGCGCTGGATGGCGAGGATGAACGCGCGTTGCTGCGCGCGCTGGAATTGCTCCGGGGCAATACGACGACGTTGATGATCACACAGCGGCCCAGCCATATGCGGGTATGCGACAAGTTGTTATTGCTGGACCACGGTCATGTCGTGGATTTTGGTCCGCCGGAAGACGTGTTGACGCGAAACAAGATGGTGTCTTGAGACATGCGAAAAATCGACCTTAAGGAGAGTGCGCATGGCGGAGAATAATCAGGGATCCCCGTCGGACGAGATTGACGCGGCGTATTCCCGAAAAGTGTCCCGTGCGCAGATGAAGCATCTTTCCAGAGAAGCGATTTTGGAGGAAGTCGGCGCGTCGAAATTCTCATTTTTGGCGGGGTTTCTCGTTATTAGTTTGATCTCGGCGGCGGTCTACTGGTCCAGTCTGGTGGAAATTACCTCTGTCGCAAAAACCCAGGGCAAGGTGATCCCCACGGGATATGAACAAGTTGTCCAGCATCTGGAAGGCGGCATTGTCCGCACCATCAACGTTCACAATGGCGACCTCGTTAAAACCGGCGATCTTTTGCTTCAATTCGACCAGACGCTGCGGCAAGCCGAATTATCCCAGATCCGGGCGCGCGATGCGTCCTTGCGCATTCGGGAAATCCGGTTGCGCGCGTTTATTGACGAAGCGGAGCCCGATTTCGGTAATTTGGGCGAAAAATTCACCGATCAGGTAAACGAGGGAAAATATATTCTGAGTGCGACCCGGGATCGCATCGCCGGTCAGTCGGCGGTGTTGGATAGTCGTATAAGCCAACGGCAGAAGTCAGTTGAAATCTTCAAGCAACAGGCGTCGAGCTTTCAGGATCAATATAAATTGGTGCGTGAATCCGTGGACATGCGCAAGAAGCTGTTTAAGTCCGGGCACGGTTCGCGCATTAACCTGATTACGTCTCAATTGGAACTCTCCCGCGTTCAGGGCGCCCTGGCGGAATCGCGCGTGTCTGTCGATCAGGCGCGCGCGTCTATTCAAGAGGCGCAAAACGAGCGCACGGAGCTTATCGTCACTGAACGGGGTAAGGCGCTGGAAGCGTTGAGCAGCGTGATGGCGGAGCGTGCGGAGGTTCGTGAGAACCTCGCGCGGCTGGAAGACCGCGTCAAACGATTGTCCGTTATTGCGCCCGCATCCGGCGCCATACACGGGCTTCAGGGAGAATACGCCGGGCGCGGTAATTGAAGCGGCGCAAATCCTCATGACGATTGTGCCGCTGGACGAGAAGGTCGTGGTAGAAACTGATATTCAGCCGGAGGATGTCGGACATATCGCCATTGGCCAGTTAGCCAGCGTCACGGTGAGTGGTTTTGACTTTCGCCGTTACGGCGTTGTGGAGGGGACGTTGTTGAAAATTTCACCAACCACGTTCACCGACGAACAGGGCCGAAGTTTTTTCAAAGGTCGTATCGGCTTGGAACATAATTTTATCCAGACGCCGGATGCGCAGCATAAGATCGTGCCTGGCATGATCGTTCAGGCGGATATTCTGATCGGATCGCAAAGCCTGTTGCGCTATCTGACGACGCCGGTTTACGTTACGTTGTTTCAGGCGTTCTCGGAACGTTAATCCCCGTCGGTCCCCTGTTTCACCAGCAATTGGAAAAATTGAATGAATAATCCAGAAGAAGGCCGCTTGTTTAAAATTGGCGACTTTGACGTTGATATCATCGTGCATGGGTTTCCCGGAAAGTCGGTTTGCCATGGATCGCTTGGATTCAGCACCATCGCTTTGATCCGTCATGGCGAGAGGATTGCGCTTGTTGATGTCGGGTCTTTCGGTCAACGTTTCCTGTTACAGGAGCAGTTGGCGGCGCGAGGGCTTAAGCCAGCCGATGTGACGGATGTTTTGTTGACCCATTCCCACTACGATCATTCTGTAAACTGGACGCTGTTCAAGCACGCGAATATCGCCATTGGCCGCGAAGAACTGGCGTGGTCGCTGGAGCAGCCCTGGGGAGAGACGGTGGTGCCGGAACTCTATGTCGAGGCCTTGGATAAATGGCCAACGGTTCGCCGGGTTGAGGATGGCGAGACCGTCTTTCCCGGTATTATCGCGCATAGCGCGCCGGGTCATACGCCGGGAAGCCTCGTTTTCGTTCTGGATGGGGGAGAGCGGGACATCGTGTTCAGCGGCGACGCCTGTAAAAACCGCGCGGAGTTGTTATCGCGCGCGGCTGATATGACTTATGATACTGACGCCACGCGCGCCACGATTGACGATATCTGGGCGCACTGGTCGAGTCGACCGGGCAATATTCTGGCGCCGGGCCATGATTTACCGATGGTTTTGGAGAATGGCGAGCCGCGTTATCTGGGACAACGAGAGGCCGCGATCAAAGCTTGGTATGGCGAAGACCTTAACGAGACGACAATTGTTTCGCTGTTGCCAAATTCGGCGTAGCGCGAAGTCGGAGGGTGTTCAGAATTCCGTGTCATTGGCGTAGTTTAAATATCCAACACGTCATCTAACCTGCCGTCAAAATAGATTGAGAGCTGGGACAGTGTCAAATTCCAGTTTTGCAGCGGCATG
>JBLHZD010000354.1:0-4031 GCA_047631095.1 Alphaproteobacteria bacterium | reverse complement strand
GATGGTGCCGGTACGTGCGATAATGACCAAGCCGGGGTCCTGCCGGGCGGCAAGGGCGGCGCGCATTTTACCCACGCCTTCGTCCAAGGAAATCAAATCTTGCGTTTCCGTCCGCGCGAAAGGCGTCGGCAACGCCGTGTCTTCAATTGTTAAAGCGGATACGCCCGCGGTTTCCAGTTCCGCGACGGTGCGCATTACATTCAACGCGTTTCCAAACCCATTATCCGCGTCGATGAGAAGCGGTGTCTTTCCCGCCCGGCAAATGCGGTACGCGTGGTCCGCTAGTTCCGTCAGCGTAATTGTGACGTGGTCAGGCGCGCCCAGGACCGCCATGGACGCCACCGACCCCGCTAAAACGCTGACTTCGAATCCCAAATCCTCGGCGACGCGTGCCGACAGTGGATCAAAAACTGACGCTGGGTGGAGGCATTTCTCGCCGGTGAGGATCGCGCGAAATTGGTGTCGTCGTGGGGTCCAGTTCATAAACGGCTATAAAACGTATTCCGGTTTTTCCCCTGGCGCTGGCGTGCCTTGGAAATTGCCTTTGGATAACACGGCGTCCCGCCCCCCCGCGGCTATGACCAGGGCGGCTTGAGCGGCTTGCGATTCGGCGTTAATGGCGTTCGGGTCGATGCGCGCTGTAAGTTCACCTTGCATTTCGGCCAGAACGGCAGCGTGTTTTGGGTCCCCGGCGAGGTTGGATTCCTCTTCCGGGTCGGCTTTTTGGTCGAACAACTCTGGTTCATAATTTACATAGTGAATGTATTTATAGTCACCTTTGCGAATCATGAAGGACGCGGTGTCGGCGCCGTTCGCATAATATTCGCTGAACGCGACGCGGTTCATGTCGTCTGGTTCGTTGGCGATTTCACTGAGCGAGCGGAAGCCATTGACTGGCGCTTCGTCGATTCCGACAGCGTCTAGAATGGTCGCTGCGCCGTCGGACAAAGTGACTGGCGTGTTGACCACTTTGCCCGAAGGAATGCCGGGGCCGGATAGAATCATCGGAATGGCGCAGGCTTCTTCATACATGTTGGATTTTCCCCATAGCCGCCGCGTGCCAAGGTTCTCCCCATGATCTGCGGTGTAGACGACCAACGTGTTGTCGCGCAGGCCGCTTGCCTCCAGCGCTGCCAGAACCTTGCTGATGTTGTCATCAAGGTAGGAACACATCGCGTAATACGACGCCATAGCGATTTTACGGGTTTCTTCGGTAAAGAAATCATCGTGGCATTGCATCTTCTGGAATTTGTCGATCCAGGGGTGCAGTAAATAGTCTTTTGAATTGCCCTTGGGATGTTCCAACATATCATGCGGATACATGTCGTAGAATTCCTGCGGCGCAATTAATGGAAAATGCGGACATACAAAGGAACAGAACAGCGCCCAGGGCTTGTCCGTATGCTTCGGCGCTTCGTCCGTGAGCCAGTCGCGGGTATTTTCCATGATGGAACGGTCATAGCGGAGATAACCAGAATCTCCTGGTCCGATATTGGACGCGAGTTTGCTTGATTTTATCGGTGCGGCTAAAGGCTGTTTGACACTCCCTGCGACCGCGCCAACCCCATCGACAACATGCAGCGGCACGATCTGTTCGCTAAATCCTGTGGGGTCGGTTTCATTGCGATAATGCAGCTTGCCGACAGACAGGCACTCCATGCCGGCCTTCTGCATCGCATGACCCCAGCCTTTGACCCGGCCCTCATATGGGAAGGCGTTATCCCAATAGCCAATCTCGTGCACGTCGCGTCCGGTGGCGAAGCTTGCCCGCGCGGGCACGCAGATGGGTGAATTTGTATACGCATTGGTAAAGCGCGTCCCCGCTGCCGCGAGCTTGTCGATGGCTGGTGTTTTGACGAAAGGATGCCCGTAACAACCCGCAGATTTTTGCTGATGTTCGTCGGACATAATAAAGAGGACATTTTTTGCCATGGTGTGGAACTTTCCCATATAGATTGCTCTGACTTCGCGCCGTATAGTCGCGGTTGACCGGATTGTCTGATTTTGTCAGGCTAATTTCAATCCTCAGAAGTCAAATTTAGGCCTTTGAAATTAAAATCCAGGAGTTTATGCCAAAATGCGACATGACGTGGCTATCGAATACAATGTCGACGCTAAAATGCGCGATGGCGTTATTCTCCGATCCGATATTTACAAACCGGTCACGGGGGAGGACGTTCCCGTCCTGTTGTGCCGCACGCCTTACGGCAAA
The DNA here is from genome assembly GCA_047631095.1 of Alphaproteobacteria bacterium. GTDB lineage: Bacteria > Pseudomonadota > Alphaproteobacteria > UBA8366 > JABJJH01. Next base: position 1,819 of record JBLHZD010000354.1, on the reverse strand, counting down.
ACCCGCCGGGCGATGCACAAGAAAATTGGCGAGGAATTGGCGGCGCGCGGGTACATGGTGGTTTTTCAAGATATCCGGGGCCGCTATGAGTCGGATGGTGTTGCGCTGTTGCATATGGGTAGCGACCCGCAAAACCCGTGTATCAACGATGGGTACGACACCGTCGAATGGTGTGCGGAACTGCCCGGTTCGACAGGCAAGATCGGAACCTTCGGGAATTCCTATTGCGGCATGACGCAGTGGGAGATGGCACCCACGCGGCCACCGCATCTGGTCTGCATGTTCACCCAGGGCGTTGTTGCCAACCATCTAGATCGGCACATGAGCGGCGTGATCCGGCTCGGGCGGCGCATGACCTGGACGATCAACAACATTAGCCCGGATTTCGCGGAGAAGCTTCAGGCGAAGGGCGCGCCGAAAACAACAGAGGAAGCCGACAAGCTTTGGGAGGAACGCGACCGCAGCAAATGGCTCTGGTATCTGCCGATTTCTGACATCCCGGAAAAAGTGATGCCGGGTATGCGGGAATACTGGCTGCGCCTGTTGCGCGAAACGGTGAAGGACCACTTCCACCACCACGAACGTCACAAGGATGTGGATGTGCCCGTTCTGACCGGGACCGGATGGTATGACCAGCAAGTTGAAACGATTAAGCATTTCACGGGCATGACGAAGAATGCCAAGACCGAACATGCGCGCGAAAACCAACGTCTCATCATTGGGCCGTGGGGCCATACGACGTTGGCGTTGGATCGTAAATTGGGTGAAATGGATTTCGGCCCCGAAGCCGTGCGGGACTATTTCGAAATCGCCGACGCCTGGTTTGGCAAATGGCTGAAGGGCGCTGTGACCGAGTCCGACGACTGGCCTCGCGCGCAAATTTTTGTCATGGGCCGCAATGAATGGCGCAATGAAGACACCTGGCCGCCACAAGACATGGTTTTAACGCCGTGGTACTTGCACGGCGGCGGCCACGCGAATGGCAATGACGGCGATGGCGTCCTGTCACCAATGCGCCCAGACGCTGGAAAACCTGATCAATGCGCCCCAGACCAATACGCGTACGACCCCCGCGACCCGGTCATGACTATCTACACCATGGAAGGCCAGCAGGTCCCGATGGACCAACGGCGGCTGGACGGACGGGATGATATTTTAAGTTACACCTCCGCGCCGTTGACGGTGCCATTGGAAGTCGTCGGTCCGGTCGAAGTCAAACTGTTTGCGTCGTCCACCGCGCCCGACACGGACTTCATCGCCAAGCTGATCGACATTCACCCGGATGGCTTCACCCAGGAATTGGTGTACGGCATGGTCCGAGCCCGGCACCGCGATGGGACGGATCAGCCCGAATTGATCCTCCCCGATGAAATTTATGAATACACGATCACGCTAAACCCGACGGGCAACAGGTTCCTCACCGGTCACCGCATCCGGGTGGACATCCAAAGCAGTGACTTTCCCAATTTTGACCGCAACCACAATACCGGCGGCGACGACTACCATGACTCGGCGTTGGCGGTGGCCAACCAGACGGTGTTTCACGATGCGGACCATCCGTCCCACGTTGTTCTGCCGGTGATTCCGATTTAGGTTGCTCAGGGATGTAACAGTTTGGTAATTTTATTAGATTTCAAGACAGCGATAATTCTTTCGAATTAACCCCAATACCAGACGCACAATATCTGTGGTGGGAAGGCGTTCTTTTAACCCTAAATGGATATGGAGTATTCGAATGAACACTTTGAAATATAATAATAAAATAAAGTTTTCACGATGAATGAATCATATTACAAAGACCATTGGGTCGATATAGAAC
>JBLHZD010000353.1:0-4056 GCA_047631095.1 Alphaproteobacteria bacterium | reverse complement strand
TCGACCACAACATCGTCGTCATGACGACCACAAAACGCTTTTATCGCGTTAGTGCACGCTTTTGGGAAGAGCAACTGAACCATATGATATCCAGTGGGCAAATGGACAATTTCCAGATCTTTAAGTCCTTCGCGCAAAAGCTGCTCTTGCGCGTTGCTGGTTATCTGACCACCGGTCGGGTACAGACCCAAAACAGGCGCTTTTATCTGCGTTAGAAAGTCCTGCGCGTTGGCCTGGTTAACAAGTTTGGACATGGCGACTTGTACATCAGAATCGCCTTTGGCGAATTCATCCACGTACCATTCAAATAGACCTGGCTCTTCGCCATCCGGCAATCTCGTAACACGGGTTGTTTCCGCGACCCATTTTCGAATGCCCATTTTTCCATTGCTTGTGTGCGCGATCCGTGTCAAAAAAAATTAACGTTCTTTCATTTGCTCTTCTATGAAAACCGGCGTTGAGACCAGAGTCAGCGTTCGAACGCGATTCGAATGGCGCGCCGCCATCGCCAAGCCCAGAATTCCACCCATGGACTCGCCGCAGAAATGAACCTCTCGCGCGCCGGCATGATCCAAGACAGCTAGTAAATCCTGAACAAGGAGGTCAAGCGTGAGGTCCGTTTCCAAATCCAACTGATTTGTCGAGCGTCCCAGTCCCCTGATGTCTGGACGGATAATTCTGTAGTGCCTTGCCAGGTATGGAACCCACCGGTACCAAAATTGCGCGGAGCGCCCATTGCCATGCTGCAGGAGCAGGAAGGGGCGTTTTCGCCAAGGGTCCGTATAATCATCAAACTCGTAATTGAGGGTTAACCCCTCTTTTTGTCTGAATACTGGCACTTTGCCTCACTGTGATGCTTTAAACCAATTGGATAGTTTTTAGCGCAACGCAAATATTTACCCAAGTTGCGTATCTTCGTCCTTTGGGCTGTGTCATCTGAGGCGCCGGCGGCGTAATAGCAGTTCGTCGAGACGCCACCTACATTCAGGATCCATAGAGCCCTTTATCTCGGGCCTGTAGCGTGGCGAGAGCCGTGATTGTATCAAGGCACGGGGTATCAACGCCTCTCGATGCGCCAAATGCTAGCGGGACAAGCAACAGACTTTCAATCTCCATCTGTCGGCCTAGTTCGTAGTCCTGACGAATGGACGGCTTGTGATCGGGCAAGCGGTTTATTTGCGCCTCGGCGTCGAAATCGAGCGATACGCCGTTCGCGGCTGCGATCGACAGCGCCTCGTGCGTTAAGCGCGGATAGAGCTTCCGGAGTCGCGGATCCTTGCCCATTGCGCTAACCGGATGGCCTGTCAGCAGGCTGATGATCGAACCTGTCATATTGAGGATCAACTTGGACCAGGTCGCCTGACGGATATCCCTAGTCCTGCTGGATTTGATCCCGGCGCTCTCAAACATCGCGCGTAACTCGTTGATACGCGCGCTATCGCTATCGTCCCGCTCACCGATGGTCAACGCGCTCGGCTGCGTGCTGGTGTGCTGCACGACGCCCGGCGCGATCATCTCGTTTGGTGAATAAATCATGCCGCCAATGACCCGTTCCGGCGCGATGGCGCGACGTAATGCGCCACCGGGATCAAGACTCGTAAGGTCAGGCGCGGACGGCCGATCGGCCGACAATCCCATGTCATACCACCAGGGTATTCCGTTTTGAGCGAATATAACCGAAGTACCCGCGCCGAGCAGCGGTGCCACGTCTTTCGCCAGGTCCGGCAAGCCGGTGGCTTTTAGGGTCGATATCACAACATCCTGGACGTCCAACTCTCGCGCATCGTCTGTCGCGCGCACCGGCGCGGTAATCGTTTCTCCAAGGCTGTGCAGTGTGACGCCATTGCACCGCAGCGCGGCCAAATTCTCACCCCTTGCGACAGCCGACACGTCGTGCCCGGCTGCTGCGAGCCTTGCGCCAAAATGTCCGCCGACCGCGCCCATTCCATATATGCAAATCTTCATCACTTCCCCACCGACATTATTCTCAGACACAATCTAAGTTTGAAACCACGCCGCATCAACGGGCGCCCCGGACGTTACTCTATTCTTAACCCTTTCGGGGGCGCGGTCAGCGGAAAGTCGCCGCTGCGTTCGTTAATCAGGTCTTCGGTCTGCCGCAGCGAAAACTGAAACCGGACGTGCATCATCACCGCCGGACGGATGATCTCGGGTGACGTTTTGAAATATCGAAACGATTTTTTTATAAAAAAACGTTAGTAAACCCACCTCGCCGCCATAAGGCATATTTCCCTGACAACGCTGAACAAGGCCACAAGCGGTGCAGATCGACCAGACTATCCACACTCGGGAAACGAGAGCTATAAGGGAATTCCGTACAGAGAAACAGCGGGAGCATAGCAGAATTTGAAACTGCGGCCTTGTATAAATCAAAACAGCCCGCAAATTGTACTCCGCCCTATTCTGGTCGAATCAAAACCTTACCGTCGCGTGATTCGCGGGCGGCGTGGGCGGCGGCTTCCCCGATCTGGTCAAAGCTGTATTCAGCCGCGACAGCCATGTGCAACACACCGGTATCCATCTGCTTCGCGAGATCCCCGTACAACTCCTGAATATCCGCCGGCGTAGCTCGTTGCAGCCACTGGGAGACCCAGAAACCCCGCATGACAATGTTTCGAAAATGCAAATGTCCACCGTAAATCTGGCAAGGCTCCTTGCTCAGTACACCGTAGTTCACCAGCGTGGCGCCTGCCGCAAGACATTGCGCCAGCGCATCGGTTGATGGACCGGCAATAGCATCCAGGCCGAGCCTGACCGGCTCTCCAGCCGTTACTTCATCCATCTTTTGCTTTAGTTCCGGCGATGGCCCGCCGGTATGTTCAATGACCACAGCACCCGGGATATCGAGGAGATGAGCACCAGATTCCCTGCGCCGCACAATGTTCAGCGTGCGAATGCCGCGACTCCCAGCCAATTGCGCAAAACAGGCGCCTACGGCCGAATTACCAACGTTCTGGATAGCCCAATCACCAGGTTTAAGGTCGACAAAATCCCTCAACATCAAAGCCGCCGTCGCGGGACCCGAACGCAGCATTGCGGCCTGCTGTAAGTTAATACCGGGCGGAAGCGATATCAGGAAGCCTGTTTTCCGTACAATTTTGCTCTGCCAGGTCGGACCCGTGAAAGAAACCACCAGGTCGTTAATTTCCAAGCCCGAGACTCCGGCGCCAACCTCAACGACGCGCCCAACGCCTTCGCGGCCCATATTACAGGGAAGCGGTGGCGGTGCGCCTCCATAGACACCCTCCGTCATCATGATGTCAGAGGGATTGAGGGGCATATAAATCATTTCGATCGCCACTTCACCCGCATCCGGCATCCCAGGATCAGGCGCATCAACACATTCAAGGACCTGGGACGCAGGGCCAAAACGACTAAACTGTATCTTCTTCATCGTGGGATTCTCGGAACCGTTGGCGTGATCACGGGTCAGGGCAAACCTGTGAATTTAACACATAACAAACAACAAACCCTCAAAACAGTATAACTTTTGAGGTTCTTAGGGTACTGCCAGAGCGAATATGACTAATCTTGAATTCGACGCTTTTAGATATCCACCGCAAACACGGGGCCAAATCAGTATTTCAAGCGCGTGTTTGGATAAGCGTCTGGGTTTCCGACAAACCATCCGGTTCATCGATGGCGCGAAGCGCGTCGTATAGTGCGCTCGTGCAATCCCCCAGAACCGGTTGGACCATCCCGTCGAACTTGGTTTTGAGGTCGTCCCACGACAGCGGGTTTTCCGGGTTGCCGCGCGAGCGTTCGACCGTAGCGCGCAGAACCTCACCATCCGTTAGTTCAATTTCCAGAACCGATCCATAACGACCCACCGCCGAGTCCGGCGACAATGCGACCTTGCCCATGATGTCCTGGACCTTGGGGTCCGCAAGCCGTTCGGCCGAAAAATCGCCGGGCAGGACGGGGTAGCCGTTCAACGCAAGCGCGATGCAAAACGCAACGCTGAATTTCCCTTCCAGATGCGTCATGGGCAGGGGGCGCCCGACAAGGCGCGTGCTTATTTCCGCCACCCGGCAC
>JBLHZD010000352.1:0-4069 GCA_047631095.1 Alphaproteobacteria bacterium | reverse complement strand
GGTTCTGGCCGTCTTGCAGGGCAGAAAGGGCGGCCTCAAAATCAAAGTCATTTCGCATGTGTCATTCCTTTTCTTCAGTTTAAAGAAATGACACGGAATTTCTAACGCTCCCTTATTTTCCAAGTAGATTGTCGAAAGAAGATTAGGGCGTGTAGTCATTTACAAGATTCCCGCCAAGTCGCCGCCGTATATTTGGTTGAAGACCAACGCCGCTTTACGCCGCCGCCGCATCACGCCCAGCCCAGCCACGAACAGCAGGGGCCTGACACGGCATTATACCCACCTTTCTCGACTATTATCCCGCATTCAAACCCCACACAGCCAGCGCCACGGCAATCACCAAATCATCATGCTCCCGCTTGCCGCCAAATACGGTTGAACCCTTATCGGTCAATGTCGCCTGGAAGTTGGCTAGTTCCGCTTTCAGGGCGTCCGCATAGAGCAATTCCACCGCGATCCGGAGGCTTCCGCTTTCCAAGGCCGCCACCACGCCCCGCACAAGCTCCCGTTTGGGGACACGATAAACGCCATCAACGAAGGTGGTGCGCTTGCCGGACGTAATGGACACCGCCACAGGGTCCGCGCCACGATCCCGCAACATATCCGCCACGGGGCGGCCCACGCCGGTGTTATCGATCACCAAACGGCTGCCGGGCAGAGACTTTTTTAGGACCGTCAGCCGGTCTACGACGCCCGTATAGGATTGTCCCAGGGGGATGCGCTCAAGGTGACGCAGGTCCAGCGTGCCGGTGTTCTCGATAATGCTGATCGCAGTGTAATCGACGGCCTGTCCAAGGTCAGCGCCGATGATGTACGTCACGCCATCAAGCTATTAGAAACCGCATGTCCGTAGAATTCTTCGGGCATACGAGCGGCGCTTGGTATTTTTTTACCTGCGCGCCAATTCGCCAACCCAACGGCGAACACCAAGTCATCGAACTGACCTTCTCGCCAGCTTTCCGGATCGTTCGCGTTGATCACCGGGGCGCGCATTTTAAAGGTTTGCAATTCGCTTACAAAGGTCGGAACAAGCTCAATACCGGACGCCACTTCCAGGCGCTCAGATTGGAGCGTTACTTGTAGGCCGCCGACCAACTCCGTTTTGGCAAGACGCCAATTCCGCCACTCTGTTTCATCCTCACCGACGCTGCCCGTGATGGTCACTCGTATTGGATTAAGTCCGGATTCGACCATGAGATTACCAACGGCGCGACCCGTTCCGGTCACGTCTACGATGAGGTCGGTTTCGTCCGATTGCTCCTGGTCTTCCAGTTTGGATATCAGGTCGCCAACCTGGTCCACCATATCGGGATATCGCATGTCCAGCGGAACCCGTTCGAGGTGCCGGAGCCGGAGCGCATGGGTATAGGCGTCATAACCGTCCCGGACTCGCGCCTCTTGCTCAAGGATGGCGATAGCGGTTGGCTCCATCATCGATCCAATAGACACGCCGACGATGTAATGAAGAACGGCGTTGTTCATGCGGCTTGGTCTCCGAATAGGGGTTTAACTTCGTTGGTGGGCAGGAACAGTGGTTTCACCTCGTCAGATATGGCGCGCTCGATATCGGAGGACCTGAACAGTTGATGGGCGGAGTCGACGAACTGGCATTCGTATTCCTGGCGGTAAAAATACTCACCCAGGGCTTTTCGTTCGCTGTCCAGAAACGCTTGCGTAATCCGGGGGCAGTCTTGCGCCGATACCTTGGTGCGGGTCCATTCGTCCCCACTGTCCCAAGCTTCGAAGAAATGGCCGCGCTTGCCGTTAGGTGTGGACATGAGGATCAACCGACCTTGCGACACCGCCAGCATGGGACGAATGGCGCGGTTGAAAGCGTCGTCCACAAAGGCGGCTTCGTCTTCAATAATTAGATCGGGCGCGCTGAATCCTCGCACGGTATCCGCTGAACCGGGCAAGCAAACGACACGGCTGCCGGTCTTGAGTTCGAAAGACGTTTTATTGTCTTCCTCAAGTTTCAAATCTGGGTCCAGGCGCTTACGAAAATCCGTCACCTTGGCGAACAGTTCCCCGGATTGCCGGAACGATGGCTAGCCCAGCAACACCAATGAGCCCGGCACGTAATAGGCTGTATGCAACGCCAGGATTGCTGTTGTAGTGCTCTTGCCGGACTGTCGAGAGCAGTTGAGCAGGGAGCGGCTGTCCGTGGATCGCAACAATCCCGCTTGCCATTCGTCGGGTTCGAAGTCGAGCTTCTCACGGGCGAAGGTCACCGGGTCCAGAGCGCATCGTAGATCAAGGGCAAGGCTACCCATCAAGAGCGTCCAGGACGGCGGCTTTGGCGTCAGGGTATGGTTTGAGCGCCCGCAGGATCGCGGCTTGAATGCTGGCCCACTCTGGTGAGTTTGAAAGTTTTAGTTCGCCACTGTGTTCAACCTTGTCTTTGAGCATGCCGTGAAGTTTGGCGGTTCCCATGACCGCCTGCACCGCGCCGGTGGCCTGATCATTCTTCATGGCTAGAGCGCGGGCGTCTTCAAGGTGCGTCGTCAGTCCATCAATAGTGATGGCGTGGCGCTGTTGGTGCGCGGCCTGAAATTCGGAAATTCTTGCGGCAATCTTGCGGTTGTCCAAAAGCTCTTTTGCGCTCCGGTTTACCGTCTCCGGCTTCATGTTTCCGGTGTTGTAGGCGCGACGATACGCCTCCGAGGCGTTGCCGGTTTCGATATAGGCGAGCGCGAAGGCTTCCTGTTTTGGTGTGAGGCTCGCCATCATTACCCTCTCAACTATTCCTGGGACAACAGACTTCGAGGCGCACTGGGCGCTTGGAGGCGGAACGAAACCGACCGTTGGCGACATGCGCCGATTCCGGCAGCGTACTGATGTGGTGGGCGTCACCTGCACGGACGCGGCGCTCGATTTCTGTCCAGTCGATCATGGTGCCCATCCCTATTTCCATAACAATCGAATTATAGCATGGATGGGTGGTTGGCGCTATTGAGATTAAGCTATTTCGACTTCCGCTATCGCTGGAAATACCGGACGTGAAACGTAGGTGCCCGCGACAGCGGCTTTTGGCCAACAACCGACATGTGGGCTGTCTCGTCACCCCGCGTATATTTACCGAGCATGCGCCGTTATACTCCTTCCATGGTAGAAAGAACGCAGCGTAGATTGGCGGCGATCGCGTCTGCTGATGTTCTTGATAAGGCTGGAGAGGAATGTTGTCTCAGAAGGTTTCCACATGAGGCTCGACAAGTATCTTGAGCGAATTGGATACAGGGGGGAAGTCGGACCAACGCTGGATTGTCTAGCCGCCATCCATCGCAGTCACGCTTTCTAAACAACTGCACCAACGCAGAGCGCAACTTCAGGAAAACGCTGTAGGCGCATTCAAGGGTCGCCGTTAGTCCTGGCAGTGATGCAACCGTAGCCGCCCAGCGCCATCCCCGAAGGGGTCGCCAGACCTCGATGAACGCGGCAGCTCCAGAGAGCATTCGTCCGTCTTGCGCGATGACATGGAAGCGCGCCATTGCCTTCTCCTTGTCCAAAACCTGTGGAAGCGCAGCATTAGCTCCGGAAACATCAACAAGGCGCAGCGCACCCGATGTGTCGCAGTCGCTATACATGCCGATCTCAAACCGGCATAGCGGGCACGAGCCATCAAAGAATATAACCGTCTTATTTTTTGGATCTGACAATTTTCACCTCGTTCAATCGATTAAATACCTACAAGCTCAGCTGCCAGCCCAACCTTCGGCGCCTCGGCTAATGAACCTCATATAATATAGTACGATGTCTTCTGGTACACAGATCTACTAGACCCGAATTGCGGGGCGCGCGCTCGATGATTGGGCACATGATAACGGCGTGCAACTGTACTTCATCGATCCGGGCAAGCCGACGCGGAACGCCTATATCGAGAGCTTCAACGGGCGCTTCCGGGAGGAATGCCTGAACCTGAACTGGTTCACAACGTTGCGTGAGGCGCAACGGATCATCGAGGACTGGCGGATAGATTACAACAAGTGCCGCCCCAACAGTTCGCTGACATACAAAACACCCGAAGCATTCACGGAGACAAGGCCCTTTCACAAAACGCAAGGGGCACCAG
>JBLHZD010000351.1:0-4083 GCA_047631095.1 Alphaproteobacteria bacterium | reverse complement strand
GCTGCGTGAAAAATTCCGCGAAATTATTGCGATTGAAGGCAAGTTGAAAAAGCTGAAAATCGTCTATGGACGCGAACAAAGCGTCCAGGACCTGCTGACGCCCGTCACCCAGTTGACCGTGGCCGCTAGAGGCGAATTTGAAATGAAGTTTGACGACATTGATGGTCAAACCGGCGAAATTATCAGCGTCTTGAAGAATATTGATGCTCAAAGGTTATTTATTCGCCAAAGTCGCGATGCGCTTTACAAGCGTCTGATGGCCTGGGACGATTTACTGGACGCTTGGCGTGACGAGCCGGTTGGGAAATCAAAGGCCGTGGAAGAATTGGTTCGTCAAACCTACAGGTTTCTGGCGCCCCGGTTTATGCGCCAGGATGAATGGTCTCTTTCCTCGCATCTGCATGATGGCCCCAAAGAAGAGGCCAGCGGCCAAGCCTGGTAACGTTGCGCAATCACCAAGCGCGTGAGTCCCGTCTATAGCGCCAAGCGCGTTAGTCCAGCGCCATAAGACGCCAAGCGCTTTAGTCGAGTCCCATAAGGCCGCGGGCGTAGGCATCGGCGTCGAAGGGCCTTAAATCATCCGCGCCTTCGCCAACGCCGATTGCGTGGACGGGCAATCCAAATCTTTCTGACAGCGCGACCAGAACGCCGCCTTTCGCCGAGCCATCAAGTTTAGTCACGACCAACCCGCTCACCTGCACGATTTCGCGGAAAGCCTCCACCTGATTATGGGCGTTTTGTCCGATGGTGGCGTCAAGAACCAACAGGCAATCATGCGGCGCGGTTCCGTCCAGTTTCTTGATGACGCGACTAATCTTCTCAAGACCCGACATGATGTCGGCTTTGTTGTGCAACCGGCCTGCGGTGTCGATTAACAAGACATCGACGCCCTGTGATTGCGCCTGTTGCAGGGCGTCGTAGGCGAGACCGGCGGCGTCGCCACCCTCTTTACCCGCCACGACGGGGCAGCCGGTTCGCTCGCCCCATATTTTCAACTGTGCAACGGCGGCGGCGCGAAAGGTGTCGCCCGCCGCCAGCATAACATTCAGGCCCTGCGCTTTGTAGGTTTGGGCCAGCTTCCCGATGGTTGTGGTCTTGCCGCTGCCATTGACGCCGACAACCAATACGACATGTGGGTTTCGGGTGGCGTCGATTTTCAACGGGACGGCGACAGGCTCCAGGATCAAGGCGATATCGGTCGCCAGGGCGGTGCGCACCTCTTCGTCCGAGACTTCCTTGTTGAACCGGGTTTTCGCCAAATTTTCCGTAAGTCGAATGGCGACGGCGGGGCCCAGATCGGCCGTAATCAGCAAATCTTCCAATTCTTGGAGCGCCGCGTCGTCCAGGCGGCGTTTGCGGAAAATATCGGCGATGCCGCTCGTGATGCGTGATGAGGACTTTGTTAGCCCCGCCTTGAGGCGCCCAAGCCAGCTGGTTTGAGTCATGGCGCCGGGCGTTCTACAGAGTTTTTTACGGGGTCCATCGTCGCCAGATGCGCCACTAGCTTCTGCTCGTCGCGGCGATCTATAACCACATCGACGATTGTATTGTCCAGTGAGGCCGTGGCCCCTTCCAGCGTCACAGGCGCAAAATGTTCGGTTCGGCCGCGGCCTTGGGTTTCGATGAGTACGCGGGCAGTGGCGCCGATATTTTGATCCAGATGTTGGCGCTCGGCCTTTGCGCCCGCTGCGCGCAACCTCGCCGCACGCTCGCGCCGCGTCGCCATGGGGGCGGCGGGCATCCGCGCCGCTGGCGTGCCGGGCCGGGCGGAAAACGGAAATACGTGCAGCCAGGTCAGTCCACAATCGTCAACCAGCGCCAGCGTGTCGTCGAACATCGCTTCGGTTTCAGTCGGGAATCCGGCGATGAAATCAGCCCCGAATACAACGTCGGGCCGGCGTTCGCGAATACGCGCGCACAGCGCGACCGCATCGGCGCGCAAATGTCGGCGCTTCATGCGCTTCAGGATCATGTCACTGCCTGCCTGAAGGGACAGGTGAAAATGCGGCATCAATCGCGGGTCGTCGCCGATCAGCCCCATAAGGTCATCGTCGATTTCAATACAGTCGATGGAAGACAGGCGAAGGCGCTGCAGATCAGGGGACTGTTTCAGGATATGTCGCACGGCGCCGCCCAAATTCGGGCGACCGGGTAAATCCGCGCCATAGGCCGTCAGATCCACGCCGCTCAGCACAACTTCCTGAACGCCGCTATCCACCAGTTTGTTGATCTGGGTTGTAATGACATCGAGGGGGGAAGACCGACTGTCGCCGCGTCCGAAGGGAATGATGCAGAAGGTGCATCGATGGTCGCATCCTTGCTGCACCTGAACGAAGGCGCGGGCGCGGCCGTCGAAACCGTCAATCAAATGACCGGCGGTTTCCGTAGCGGTCATAATATCCGTAACCAGCACCGGCGCGGTCGAAATGTAGGCCTCGGGCGTTAATTTTTCGACATTGCCAAGCACCCGGTCGACTTCCGGCATGGCGGCGAATCGCGCGGGGTCGATCTGGGCGGCGCAGCCGGTGACGATAATTTCTGCATTGGGCCGATCCCGTCGCGCCCGACGGATCGCCTGACGGGCCTGGCGTTCAGCTTCCGCCGTCACCGCACAGGTGTTGACGATAATCCGGTCCCTGCCGCCACCATCGTCGTTATCGGTGTTATCGGTGTTTTCGGCGGGCTCGCTGCCAGCGATGGCGCGCATCACTTCGGATTCATAGGCGTTCAACCGGCACCCAAAGGTGATGATGTCAGGCTTACGGCCGCTCATGGCGCCGGATTTTCGGGGTTGAACATGCCGCTGAAATTCCATTCGACAGGACCGCGCAGGATGACGTGGCCGTCTTCGCGATAGGTTGTAAACAAAGAGCCGCCATCGAGAATGATTTCGGCATCCCGGTCGCAGAGGCATCGCAAATGCGCCGCTACCGCGGTGGCGCAGGCGCCGGTGCCGCAGGCTTGCGTCACGCCGACGCCCCGTTCCCAGACCCGCATTCGGATGTGGGTGCGGTCGCGGACGGATACGAATTCCACATTCGTGCGTTCCGGAAACAACGGCGATACTTCCAATTGCGGGCCCAGTCTTTCAACATCAACGCAATCTGCGTCATCGACAAAAAACACGCAATGCGGATTGCCCATGCCGACCGCCGCCGGGTCGGATACCTCTTCGAGAGAGAGGTCCAGATGTAGGGTATCCATGTCATGGGCGAGTGGAACGTCGCGCCAGTTCATTTTTGCGAGGCCCTGATCAACCCAAACCGTACCGTCCTTGCAAACTTGCGCCGTGGTGACGCCGCTTTCTGTTTCGAAGATAATGTCGGTTGTGTTTGTTTCCCGCATCAATTGCGCGGCGGCGCACCGTGCGCCATTGCCGCAGGCGCCGGATTCACTGCCGTCAGAGTTTAAAAAACGGAAATAGGCCACGGCGCTGGAGGTCTGGGGGTCTTCGATCAAGACGAGTTGATCAAACCCGACGCCACGGCGTCGATCCGCAATGCGCTGCGCCAAGCCGGAGTCGATCTCCGTCAATGGCGCCGTGTTGGCGCTTATCGTCCGTTGGTCGATCACGACAAAGTCGTTTCCGAGGCCGTTCATTTTCAAAAAAGGAATCATAGTGACATTTCCGCGTTGTCGCGGCTTTATATGGCGCTTGATTACAATTTGTCCACCAGAATTGACGTCTCGCGGCCATCAGGGCGCTCATATTGGGCGCTATGACGTTACGACCGGGCGCTATGACGTTACGGTTGACGGTATACGGCCAAGAGAAGCGGCGCCACTTAATTTTTCAGGGGCGGGTGCGCCATGGAAGAAATCCATGACCTCCACGCCAAGACGTTCGGCCATGGAAAACAGCGTTGGGGCGTCAATCTGGGTCAAGCCGTTTTCAAATTTTTCAATTTGCGTGGCGGCGCATCCCAGGGCGCGGGCGACTTCTGTGCGGGTGAGCCTCAGAAACAAACGACGCTGACGAATGCGCAGCCCGATATGAGAGTCGATGTTTACCGCGCCGTCACCTTCAAATAGCCAGTCAGAGGATAGGGGACTCATTTTTGGGTTTACGCTTTCAGGTTAAAA
>JBLHZD010000350.1:0-4090 GCA_047631095.1 Alphaproteobacteria bacterium | reverse complement strand
TCGTCGCCGTTAACGGCGCTTCTCTCAACGGCAAAACATTGTCGGAGATCGTCGATCTTTTACGGGGCCCGGTTGGTCGCAAAGTCGCGATCATGATCCGCCGAGCGTCCCTGGAATCGCCTTTCATTGCAGTTATCTCTCGAAAACGCATCATACCAGATACGGTTTATTACGAAGCCAGGGGCGCGGCCGCCTATTTTCGCATCACCAGTTTTAATCAGGACACGACAAACCAATTAAAACGAAAGGTGCGCAAAGCTCAACGAGAGTTGGGGACGCGTTTTGCGGGACTCGTCCTGGACTTACGCAATAACCCCGGCGGACTTTTGACCCAAGCAGTCGAGGCGGCGGATTTGTTCATAGAACACGGACGCATCAGCGCAACGATGGGGCGCCATCATGACAGTATTCAGCGGTTTGACTCCACAATCGGCGACATCACCAATGGTTTGCCAATCGCTGTCCTTATGAATGGCGCGTCGGCGTCATCCGCGGAAATTATGGCCGCCGCCCTCCAGGACAACGGACGTGCTATCCTGATTGGCAGCAATAGTTTTGGTAAAGGTACGGTTCAGACAGTCCTGAGAATGCCCAATGACGGCGAGTTAATTTTGACCTGGGCGCGTTTGTTAGCGCCTTCGGGATACGTACTCAACCGTCTTGGCGTCGTTCCAAACATTTGCACCAGCAACGTAGAGGACGCGAAAATTTTGTTGAAATCAGCGTTTGAAAGCAATCTGGAGCAACGCCGCGCGACTTTTTCGTTGCGACGCAGCGTCCGCAAAGATGATGGCCCGGCAAACAAAGCCGTACAAACATCATGTCCATGGCGCCCTCGCGAGGGGGCGGATATCGACGTCGATATCGCGACTCGTGTGCTGGAATCCGGTGAATTATACAGGCGTGCGGTCGCAATTTCCGCGCCGGTCGCAGGAGGCTGACAAATGAATAAAATCAACCTTAAAGCCAAACCCGAGAAAAAACGCGCCGCCAGGCCAAGCGACGCCGCCAGCGTCGTTATACTAAGGGGATCGAAAGAAGATCCAGAAGTTCTATTGGGTCAACGCCGTAAGACCGCCAGATTCGCACCGGGGGTCTATGTGTTTCCTGGCGGGCGCGTGGATCGCACCGATGGCGCGTATGCGCGGCCGCACCCCGCGCGCCCGGATGTCGTGGCGCAGATTGCGCGGCATTCCCCGGCTCGACGCGCCAATGCGCTTGTCTGGGCCGCAATTCGCGAAACCTGGGAAGAAACGGGTCTCTTGATTGGCGAACCCGGCGATATCGGTTATTCAAATAAATCACCCCTGCATCAAGCCTATGCAGACGCCGGAATTTCACCCGGGTCGGGGCTGTTGGACTACATCGCTCGCGCCATCACGCCAACCCGTAGCCCTATTCGGTTCAATACGCGATTTTTTCTGGCGCGCCATAGCGAAACCTTTGGGGACCTTCACGTGAGCAGTGAATTGGAGGATATTGGTTGGCGGCGCGTATCCGAAACCCTAAATGAATTAAAGATTATGAAGGTTACGGACTTCGCCTTACGGGTTGCTGTTGACTATTGGCGAGAACAACCCGCCGCATCTCCGGATCGGGCCGTGCCTCGTTTCACGCATTTAACGAATAATCGTGAAACCATAATGGAATAAACTTGACTTGAACCCCCAGCGCGATAGTTTGCGCGACTTGGAATTACATCAAACTTACGAGGATTTCGTCCATGGCGAAACCAAGCACGGTTCTTATTAAAATGGTTAGCAGCGCGGATACGGGCTACTACTATGTCACCAAAAAGAACCCTCGCACCAAGACTGAAAAGCTTGAGTTGAAGAAATTTGATCCCGTCGTGCGCAAGCACGTGTTGTTCAAGGAATCGAAGATCAAATAAGCTCATGGATACGCCCCGTTTAAAAACGGGGCGATCTTTGAAGTCTGCTTTATCTTAAATTTGTGTTATTCGACTGCGGGCCCATCAAGGATTTGTCGGTTAATAGCGAGTCGGTCAAGGCGTCGTTATTTTATAGCGAGCACGTCGGGGCGTCGTATTTGATAGCGAGCCCCGTTAGGGCGGCGTTATTTGATAGCGAGCCCCGTTAGGGCGTCGCGGCGGCGGCTTCACGCGCGCGCGGCTGCGCGATGTCGAACATCCCGGACTCTGTCCAGACAATCGCTTTGTTCCGCCCTGTACGCTTCCCCTGATACATAGCTTCGTCCGCCCGGCCGATCATCGCGTCAATTATGTCGTCCGGCCCCAGGGCCCTTGTAACCCCAACACTCAAAGTAATGGATACTTCTCCCGTAGGTCCTGACACCTTGAAGGGTTCTGCAGCGACTTGCTCCCGCAACCGCTCGGCGACCGTCATGGCGATGCCGAGGTCGGTATCCGGCATAACCACAATAAACTCCTCACCGCCATAACGAGACACCGTATCGAAATTGCGCAGGTTTTTCGTCACCCGAACAGCAAGCGCGCATAAAACATCATCGCCGACGCCGTGCCCGTATGAATCGTTCACGTTTTTGAAAAAATCGATATCGAACATCATCAGAGAAAGCGATTTTTCGTTCTCCTGCATACGCTGGAGCTGGCCTTCAAGATGAGCAATCAGGTAGCGTCGATTGTACAAACCGGTCAGACTGTCCGTCAGCGCCATTTCAATGCTACGCTCGTAATTGGACCGCAATCGGCCCTGGTATCGCCATCGCCGAATCTGGGTCCGGGCGCGCGCCAAGAGTTCATTAGGGTCGATTGGCTTGATCAAATAGTCATTGATCCCCAGGTCGAACCCCTTCGCAAGACGTTCAATTTCATCTTCCTCGACAACCAGCAGGATTGGAATTTGTCGGGTTTTCTCTGTTGAGCGTAGATGCGAACACAATCGCAGCGCGTCTTGATCCGCAAGATCCAGGTTAACAATTATAAGGTCAAAGTCTTCATCGACCGCCGCTGTATAAGCCGCTTCGACGGTATCGACGATCGTCGCCCGGTTATTGTCTGATTTTAACGTCTCAGCCGCCTGTGAAGACGCCACTGAATTATCATCCAAGATGAGGACATCCACATTCGTCGCATCTTCCGCCACGATCGGCCGTTCATCGCTGATCGCGCCCAACTGATCCGATGTTTGCTCCCGAAGGCGCCATTCATCCATCATCATCTTCAAACGGACAAGTGAGCGCACCCGGGCGAACAACGCCATATCGTTGACAGGTTTCGTCAAAAAATCATCGGCGCCGCTTTCAATCCCCCGCACCCGGTCAGACGCGCCGGATAGCGCCGTCACCATGACCACCGGAATATGCATGGTTTGCGGGTTTTCCTTGATGCGTGAACATACTTCAAATCCGTCCATGCCGGGCATCATAATATCGAGCAACACGATATCGGGGGGGTGCGCTTCAATAATTTCCAAGGCGGAAGAACCGTCATTCGCGGTCAAGACATCAAAATACTCGCTCGTAAGCTTTGCTTCGAGGAGCTTCACGTTCGGCAACAGGTCATCAACGACTAGGACGCGCGCTGACATTACAGGTTCAACTCAAGAATTTTTTGACGGTCGACAGAAAATCATTCACAGGGATTGGCTTTGCAACATAAGCCTCACACCCGCCTTCTCGAATTTTTTCCTCATCCCCCTTCATCGCGAACGCCGTAACAGCGATAATCGGAATATGTTTGAGGTTTTCATCTTCCTTTATCCATTTCGCGACTTCCATACCGGAAACCTCAGGAAGCTGGATATCCATAAGAATCAAATCCGGAACTTCCTCGCGGGCGATCTTCAACGCAGACATCCCTTCCTGAGTTTGAAGGATTTCATATCCTTGCGATTCAAGAAGGTCATGAAAAAGCTTCATATTCAGTTCGTTATCTTCGACAACTAGTATTTTTTTGGCCATGACGTCCAAGCAGTGAATTCTAGTTCTGAGATATAAATCTATATGGGGAAGCATTTACATAACCCAAGTTCACATACCAAGTGCATAATTTTCAGGCGGGGCTGTGAGCTTGTCGAAGACCTCGTTGGGTGAGTGGTAATTGAGCGCTTTGCGCGGTCGGTTATTGAGTAAATCTTCCACGCGCTGT
>JBLHZD010000349.1:0-4117 GCA_047631095.1 Alphaproteobacteria bacterium | reverse complement strand
AATACATTAATGGCTTCTACAATCCACGGCGTAGGCATTCGACGTTAGCTGGCAAAAGCCCTCTCGCGTTTGAAAGGATGGCCGCGTAAATGATATAAGTATCCGGCACTTTTTCGGGACAAGTCCAATCATGTTGACGTCCTTGTAGCGCCCCTCGGATATCGCCTTTGTCGACCCCTTTATATCCGCCAGAACAATAAGCCAGTCATCTGGCAAAGGTTGATAGAGGGAAAGATCCGTC
Organism: Alphaproteobacteria bacterium; assembly: GCA_047631095.1. Lineage (GTDB taxonomy): Bacteria > Pseudomonadota > Alphaproteobacteria > UBA8366 > JABJJH01. The sequence continues at coordinate 3,876 of JBLHZD010000349.1, read as the reverse complement.
ACCTCGGAAAAATCATGAAACCCCGGCAGGTCTGCATAAAAGGTGGCGGAATTTTCGGGCATAAAAATCCAGTAAATCCGTTTGCGGGGGTATTCAATATGCTTTTAATACACTGGAGTCTCCGGCTTGTCCGAACTAACCTGTTTGAATTACGAAAATTTGATTATGGGGAGCATTTTCCGTGTCGATAGATGTGATTGTCGTCGGGGGTGGATTGGCGGGTTTGACCGCAGCCAACCGCGCAATGGCGTTAGGCTTAACAGCCGTTGTGCTGGAACAGGGCGAAGCGGTGGATTATCCCTGCAACTCGCGTTTCGCCGGTGGTATTGTTCATGTCGCGCAGAAGGAAATGCGCGCCGATCCCGCTGATATTCAAGCCGCTATCGACGACTTGACCGGCGGCGAAGGGGCGACGAACTATAGCCCCGTTATGGCGACGGAGGCGTCTCGCGCGCTTGACTGGATGCGCGCGCACGGCGCCAAGTTCATCAAGGGCGGTGTTCTGGAATTTATGCGCTGGGTGCTTGCACCGCCGCGGCCCCGGCGGCCCGGACTGGATTGGAAGGGTCGGGGCCCCGATGTTTTTCTGCGCGCTTTGACCGCCAAACTGGAAGCGGGCGGCGGCCGGCTGGAGCGCGGTGCGCGCGCCGTTGAGTTGATTGTCGAGGACGGCCTTGTCACCGGGGTGCAAGTTGAGCGCGCTGGCGAGACAACAGCAATGATAGCCAGCACCGTTGTGATCGCCGATGGCGGCTTTCAGGGAAACCCTGACCTGGTGCGGCGGTATATTAGTCCTGCGCCAGAATTGTTATTTACGCGCGGCGCGGGCAACGGATGTGGGGACGGGTTGCGTATGGCGGCGGCGGCGGGTGCAGATCTGGTTGGCATGGACCGGTTCTACGGGCATTTGCTGGGTCGCGAAGCCTTCAATAATGAAATGCTGTGGCCCTACCCCACGGTTGACGCTATCGCCCAGGTTTCCGTCGTCGTCGACGAAGCGGGGCGCCGGTTGTTTGACGAAGGCCAAGGCGGCGTTTACATGGCGAACAAGGTGGCGGCGCTCGACAACCCCGTGTCGATGACCGTTGTGTTCGATGATGCGGTGTGGACGGGGCTTGCGGCCGATAACCGCTATCCTCCCTGCATGAACCCCAGCTTTGTGACGGAAGGCGGCACGGTTTTTGAGGCGAGTGATCTGGTGGAATTGGCGAGTCTGATCGGTGTTGACCCGGGCGGGCTGACGCAGACGGTTTCGGCGTTCAACGGTGCGGTGGACAGTGATGCTATGGGCGCGCTGACGCCTCCGCGCGCCACTGACAAGTTCCAGCCTGTAGCGATCAGAACGGCGCCGTATCACGCTATCCAATTATGCGCCGGGATCACCTATACGATGGGCGGCGTGTCAATCGATGAGGACAGTTGCGTTCAGTCCACCGATGGCGGCGCCATCAAGGGGCTTTACGCTGCGGGCTCTGCAACGGGCGGCATCGAGGGCGGGCCACATGCGGCCTATATCGGCGGATTATCAAAGGCGGTGATCACTGGATTGCGCGCCGCTGAACATATTGCGGGAAAGGCATAGCGCTAGATCGGCGATTGTTAGTCAGACGTTCTGCGTCAGCGTTTCCGAAGATGGCGTTCGCGGCAAAATTATTTGTGCGCTGGTGCCAACGCCATGGGCGCTTTCAATTATAAAGCGTCCCCCATGCATGGTCACCAGAAGGCGGACAATGGACAGGCCGAGACCCGACCCGGTTTCCTGCGCAACCTCGAAGCCTCCAGCCTGTGAAAAGGGCAAAATGACGTTGGGGATATCGAATTCAGGGATGCCGATACCGGTATCCGACACGGTGATATTCAAGTCTTTTGCGCTCGAAGGCGAGATGTTGATTTTTATGGCGCCATTTCCGCGGGTGAATTTTACGGCGTTCGTGAGCAAGTTGGTTAACATTTGCCGGACGGCGATGCGGTCTGCGCAGATTGTGGCGACGCTTTGATCTATATCCGTGGTCACTTTCAGCGATTTTTTATCGACCCGTGGCTGCAATTCCCGAAGCGTAACGGCGACAAGCTCGGAAATATTGAAATCCTCGAAAGACAGTTTCGTTTTTCCGGCTTCAATTTTTGAAAGATCAAGGATGTCGTTGACCTGCTCCAGCAGATGATGCGCGCTTTGGGAGATGTCAGTGACATAATCTCGATACCGGTCATTGGTAATTTGACCAAAGACTTCCATGCGCATGATATCCGAAAATCCGATGATTGCGTTTAACGGTGTCCGCAAATCGTGACTCATATTGGCGAGGAACGCCTGTTTCGACCGGATGGCTTCCTGCGCTTTGATCAGGGCTTTATGAATGGTTCCCTCCGCCGATTTTAGGGCGCGGATGTCGGCGCTAAAGGTTCCAATGCTGGTGATGTTGCCATCGCTGTCGAAAACAGGAAATTTTGTAACGAGCAATTGATAGCGCTTTCCATCGGGCAGATCGGTATCGCGTTCTTCGGTTACGGCCTGGCGAGTTTCCCGGATTTTTTGATCATGGGCCAAAACGGCGGCGGCGTGTTCGGGCGTACTTTTATCCGCTGTTTCGTTGTGATCCTTGGTCGTCATGCCGATCATCTCGTCCGGCGTGTAACCGCGAGGCTGGGCGAACGCTTCATTGACGATCAGGTAGCGGCCCTCCAAATCCCTCACTTGCACCTGCGCGGGCGCGTTTGCGACAAACGAACGCAGCAATATTTCAGTTTCGCGCCGTTCCCGATCCGTTTTCCTTTGATCGGAGACATCTTCGCTCAGGACGAAAGCACCGTTCACTTCGCCTTCGTCATTTTTATTCGGAGAATAGATTGTACGAATGTCGCGTGTCACGCCGTCGGGATACGTTGTTCGATGCTCGCGGGTAAACATGCCGTTGCGCAAGGAGTCTTTTAATTGTTTGGTCCAGCCGGATTTTGAATGACGGAATATTTTTTCCGGCGATTCGCCCATAATTTTTGACCGGTCGCCGCCGTACCATTTTGCACCTGTTTTATTCATCATTCTGTAGCGCATATCGGAATCGAGATAGGCGATCAAAACAGGTAGCGAATCCATAACCAAGCGCAACAGGGCTTCGTTCGTTCGCAACGCTTCACTGGTGCTTCGATGGCCTTCAACTTCCGCCGCCAGTTCTTTGGTGCGGCGGTTGACCCGGATTTCAAGATCGTGATTAGCGCGCTCCAGGTCGGCCTGCGTTTTTTCCAGCGCCGATTCAGCGGCGCGCAACGCGGTAACGTCCACCCGCACGCCGCCAACGCCAACAGCGTCGCCGTCTTCGTCAAAGACCGGGAATTTTGTGCCAATTGTAGCGCGGGTGACCCCGTCTGGGAACGTCCAGTTCAGTTCTCGATTGTTTGCAATGCCGGTTTCAAGAACCTCGATGTCGCGTTGGTGGTCGGATTCAGCGCGGCCCGAGGCCAAAACAAGATCAAGCGACCCGCCGATGATGTCCGCTTCGCTGGCGTCATACCATTTTCGAAATTCCTGATTGGCGACAAGATATCGACCTTGCGTATCCTTTAAGAATACAGGGATTGGACAATGTTCGACGACGGCCCTCAACCGCTGTTCGCGGCGGCGAAGATCATCCAGTTCCTGAATCAGGGATTCTTTCGAACGGTTTTCATCAATCGTTGACAATTTATACCAGCGAGCGTTGAGCCGGACTCAAAATAGGGGATTCCCAAACGTCGCTCACTCTGAACCAATGAAGCGAACTGATTCGGGGGTTCACGATGGGCAGAGCTATTGCGTTACGGGAAGATTTCGATGGTCCCACGTTGCGTCAATTGGCGAAGGTTTCTAAAGATGCAGGACAGAGCCGACGACTTTTGGCC
>JBLHZD010000348.1:0-4118 GCA_047631095.1 Alphaproteobacteria bacterium | reverse complement strand
CGCGCAGCGCAACTTCGGTTTTACCGAATCCGACGTCGCCGCAGATCAACCGGTCCATCGGTCTACCGGACGCAATATCCCCAACTACGTCGTTAATTGCCTGTAGCTGATCTTCGGTTTCGGTAAATGGGAAACGGGTGCAAAATTCTCGAAAATCGCTACTGGGGACATCCAGGATTTCGCCTTTCTGTACGGCCCTTTTGGCTGCGACAGCGATTAATTGACCTGCAATTTCCCGAATACGTTCCTTGACCCGCGCCTTTCGCGCTTGCCAGCTTTGCGCGCCAAGTCGATCCAGTGAGGCGCTGGCGTCTTCCGATCCAAACCGTGATAGAACTTCAATGTTTTCTGCAGGCACGTACAATTTGTCGCCACCCGCATAAACAATGCGAAGGCATTCATGCGCGGCACCGTCGGCTGTGACGGTTTCAATCCCTTCAAATCGACCAATACCGTGGTCTTCATGGACCACAAGGTCGTCTTTCGAAAGGCTCGAGGCTTCGGTTAGAAAATTTTCACCCCGCCGTCGGCGTCTCGTCGGGCGCGTCAATCTGTCGCCGAGAATATCCTGCTCGCTCAACACCAAGGCGTCGCCGACCGTGAACCCGTGTTCAATATCCATAATAGCCAAGGAACTCGAACCTATTTTTTGTGTAGTGAATTCGGGCCAGGATGCGAGGAGCAGAACATCTTTCAAACCATGTTCGGATAGTAAAGTTGCGAGCCGATCACTCGCCCCTTGGCTGCTTGCTGTAATCAATACACGGCGCTTTTTCTCTCCGGCCAAACGGTCGTTGACCTCTTCGAAGAGATTTTTTTCGGCGCGGGCTCGGACGGCGGCGAAATCAATGGAAACGCGCCCTCCCCAATCAACATGGTCTTGTTCAGCTCCCCCTGGTGGCGCATCGAACACCGTCAGCGCCGCGACGGACCGTTCGGCCAAGAACGCCGACCAATCATTGGCGTTGAGAAATAAGCTGTCGGGTGGGATCGGTTTATAGGTTTCATCGCTGGACTGCGCCCCATTTTGAGGTTTTGTTCCAACCGGATGCCCTTTCGGCATTATGGACAGTCGAGCGTCATAGTAATCGGCAATCATTTCAAGGCGATCTGAAACGACTTCATCGACTTCCTGATCCAGCGAAATAACAGCATCGGGGCGATAATCGAACAGTGTTTCTAGGCCATCGTGAAACAGCGGTAGCCAGTGTTCCATGCCGATAAACCGCCGTCCTGCGCAAATGGCTTCACAAATCGGATCGTCCGTTGAACCGGCGCCAAATTGGGCGCGGTATTTGGACCGGAAACGTTCGATACTTGCTTCGTCAAGCGTGACTTCACTAACAGGTTTTAACGAGAAGGCGCTAAGAATTTCCAACGTGCGCTGGGACATCGCATCAAAGCTTCTGACCCCTTCCAGTTCATCGCCAAAAAAATCCAACCTTATCGGATCCACCTCACCCGGTGGAAAAACGTCAACAATATCGCCACGCACCGCGTACTCTCCGGCCTCACGAACAGTGCCGGTTCGGACATACCCGTTACCCTCAAAAAATTTGACCAGGCGCTCCGGTTCAATGGCGTCGCCGACGGAACCCGCTAACGTTGCGCCTCGATACGATTCCTGCCTGGGGATTTTCTGTAGAATGGCGCTAACTGTCGTGACGATTAGCACTGGGCTGTCGGTATTGGCTAAAGCTGTCAAAACATTTAGGCGCTGGGATAAAATTTCTGAGTTAGGTGAAACCCTGTCATAAGGCAGGCAATCCCAAGCTGGAAACGCTAAGACACTGATGTTCGGCGCAAAAAACGGCAAGGCGTTGGTGATTTGCATCATGGCGGCGTCGTCACGCGCCACATGGATCAATGATCTGGATTCGTCAGCATAAAACAATTCGCTGAGAACAAGCGCACGACCACCTTCTGGGGCACCCGAAACAGTAAACCGGTTCGAATTCGGCAGATATTCTGAGAAAGAATTCAAGATACTTTACGTATATTTAAAAGCTTAACGTGAATTTTTTAAGGTCACAAATAATGTTGCGTCCCGCTGTGTCCGGGATATCTTCCCGGCCACTGACCCAGTTGTAAAGATCAGGGTCGCTAATTTCCAGAATACCCTCGTAGATATTGAGGTCATCCGCAGTATAACCATCCAAGTATTGATCTGCAAAGCGTCCCAGCAGCAAGTCCATTTCACGGGTGCCACGATGCCAACTTCGAAATTTTAGGCGCTTCCGGCGGTTTTTAATAAGCTCGTTTATGTTGGTCATCGTGGCGGTATGTCCTGAAGTCTTTGCGGCGGAGAAGGGATCGATATAATACGTGTAGGCGATCAGGTAAATCAGCGATTTATTCCGACTGGTAAGTAGCGATCATCATATGCAGATTATTATTCCATTTACGCAACGGACCAAGGGACTTTTTGACGTCATTCTTGAGGGACACGCAGCGACGACATGGATGCGATCATAATGAGGCCACAAATTCTATTTTCACTTTTCACACCAATCACGACGCTGCCGGGCATTGGCCCGCGAAATGCTAAATTTCTCGAACGCTTGGCGGGGTCGATTGTCGTAGATTTACTGTGGCTTCTTCCCCGGGATATTGTTGACCGGCGCTATATGCCGTTAATTAGAGAGGCCTCTGCGGAGCGAATTGCTACATTGAAAGTGACAGTTAGCACGCATATTCCATCCTCTAACAAGCGCCATCCATACCGAATTCTGTGCCGGGATGGCTCCGGTGAAATGACGTTAGTTTTCTTTCACGCGAGATCGGATTATCTGAAACGCACCCTTCCCGAAGGTGAAATTAAAATTCTCAGTGGTCGCCTAGAGCGTTTCCGAGGCGACCTACAAATGACTCACCCGGACTACATCGTTGATCCAGAAGACATAGCATCTGTCCTCCGGGTCGAGCCCGTGTACCCGCTTACCGCCGCAATTAGTCCCAAAACCCTAACCCGCGCAATTCAGTTCGCCCTCGACAAAACCGGTGATCTGCCCGAGTGGATCGATTCGGCATTTCTACAACAAAGACAATGGCCAGATTGGAAGTCAGCGTTACTGAGTGCTCACGCGCCTGACGACATCGCCGCATTGTCGCCTGTTTCTGATGCGCGATCCCGGCTTGCCTATGACGAGCTGCTCGCCAACCAATTGGCGTTGGGGTTGATGCGCGAAAGCCAGCGCGTGCAGTCTGGACGTAAAAATAAGGGAGATGGAACCTTGCGCAAGAAGGTGCAACGAGCTTTGCCCTTCAAATTGACGGATTGTCAGGAACAGGTAATCACTGAAATTGACGAGGACATGGCATCCGAAGGACGAATGTTAAGATTGCTGCAAGGCGATGTTGGCAGTGGCAAAACAGTCGTTGCATTATTTATGATGCTCAACGGTGTCGCCAGCGGCGGTCAGGCTGCGATTATGGCCCCAACGGAAATTTTAGCCCGTCAACACCTGGCGACAATTTCTACGTTAACCGGTGATGCTGACTTGACGGTGATGTTACTCACCGGGCGAGATCGAGGGACTGCGCGGTCCAAAAAACTCGCCATGTTGGCCAGTGGCGATGTCGATATTATCATAGGTACGCATGCGCTGTTTCAAGACGATGTAGTCTTCTTGGATCTGCGCGCCGCCGTTATAGATGAGCAACATCGGTTCGGCGTTCATCAACGCTTGATGCTGTCGCGCAAAGGTGACGGCGTCGACACGCTGGTAATGACAGCGACGCCAATTCCAAGGTCCCTCATGTTAACAGCGTTTGGCGATTTGGATGTATCCCGTTTAACGCAAAAGCCGCCCGGACGGACGCCTGTCGTAACACGAATCATGCCCTTGGATCGGCATGGAGATGTGATCGACGCCTTGGATAGGGCGTTAAAAGCCGACGCTAAAATATATTGGGTGTGCCCTTTGGTCGAAGAAAGTGAAACACTCGACTTAGCTGCGGCGGAAGAACGCTTTACCGAACTCAACACGCGGTTCAATGGTGTTGTGGCGTTGGCGCATGGACGCATGAAACACGCTGAAAAAGATGAGGCTGTGTCACGTTTTTCCGATGGCGATGCCAGAATTCTAGTAGCGACGACAGTAATTGAAGTAGGCGTG
>JBLHZD010000347.1:0-4134 GCA_047631095.1 Alphaproteobacteria bacterium | reverse complement strand
ACCGTCAGAGAGTTCGCCCAACGTCACGGCGGCGCCGCCTGCACCGAAATGGGCGAATTCCTGGCGCGGGACGATCTTGATATCGTCGCCATTTGCACCCCCAGCGTCGCACATCTGGAGCCCTGTCTCGCAGCCGCTGCAGCGGGAAAGCATGTGATCTGCGAAAAGCCGCTAGAAGTGACCACCGCGCGTATCGATTCCATGATCGAGGCCTGCGATCGGGCGGGCGTCATGTTGGCGGGAATATTTCCACGTCGTTTCAATCCATCGACCACGTATTTGAAGCAGGCCATCGATCACGGGCGGTTTGGGCGCATTGCCCTGGTGGAAGCTTCGGTGAAATGGTGGCGCACACAGGCGTATTACGACAGCGGCGACTGGCGCGGCACCTGGGGGCTGGATGGCGGCGGCGCTTTAATGAATCAGGGCATCCATACAGTCGATTTGCTGTTGCACCTGATGGGCGACGTGCATTCGGTTCGCGCCGAAACCAGACTGGTCGCCCATGCGGGAATCGAGGTCGAAGATACGGCCATCGCGATGTTAACCTTCAAGAACGGGACCATCGGCGTCATCCAGGGGTCCACGGCGTGCTGGTCAGCGGCTGGGCACCCTGCGGAAATACACATCATGGGGTCCGGCGGCTCCGCCATCATGGCCGACGACCGGTTCCGCGTGTGGGAATTTCAGGACGCAATTCCGGAGGACAGCGCCATTCGCGAAACCCATGGCGCGCAAGACGGCGATGCGGGCGCGGGCGCCGCCGACCCCGGCGCCATCGATTTCAAATGGCATCAGCGCAATTTTGAAGACGCGTTGGCGGCGTTGTGGGCGAATGAACCACCCTGGGTCAATGGCGCGGAAGCCCGTCGCGCCGTGGCGTTAATTCGCGCAATTTATGACTCCGCCGCCCAGGGCGGATGCAAAGTGGAGGTACACTAGACTATGTATTTAACCGGATTCGCCGATGAAGCGTCGCAGGATTTGGCAACCCAGATCAAGGCGACAAAGGAACTGGGCTGGAACGCGATCGAATCCCGCAGTATTAACGGGACCAATATTCATGACCTGCCGGAAGCCGATTTTGACCGCGCCTACGCGCTGTTGGAGGCATCCGGAGTCCACATTAATTGTTTCGGCTCCACAATCGCCAATTGGGGCAAAAATATCGAAGACCCCTTCGACATTACCCTGGCGGAAATTGATCGGGCGATCCCCCGCATGCAGCGCCTTGGCGCCAAGCTCATTCGGATCATGAGCTATGCGCGACGCGATGATGACGATCAGATGGCGGCGGATCGGTTTCGGCGTTTACGGGAAATTGTCGCGCGGTTTTCCGACGCTGGCGTCACGCCGGTGCATGAAAACTGAATGAATTATGGCGGCATGAGCTGGCGCCATTCTCTGGAACTCGTGGAGCATGTCCCCGGTCTAAAGCTGGTATTTGATACCGGCAACCCGCCGATTTCCAATGACTACGCGAAAAGCGAGCCGATCCCGCAGGATCCCGTAGAATTCTATGAACGCATTCAGCCGCATATCGCCTATATCCACATAAAAGACGCGCGGCTGGACGGCGATCATGAAATTTTCACCTATCCCGGCGAAGGCGGCGCGCAAATTCCTGAAATCCTGCGCCGTTTAAAACGCGACGGATATGATGGCGGATTGTCCATCGAACCGCATATGGCCGCCGTCTTTCATGACCCCAACGCGGCCAAAGCGTCCGAAGAAGAAAGTTATGCGATCTATCTGGAATATGGCCGCCGTACGATGGGCTTGCTGACGGCGCTCGACATGGAAACCACACGTTACAGCAATTAGGGATTGTCGTTCAGAAACCAGTCCATGATGGGGCCGTTTTCGTCGCGCGGATGCGTGTGCCCCAGATCGGGCAATTCCCGATACACCGACTTCGCGCCGCGCTCGGACAAGACCTGGTGAATTTCTTGTGCGGAACCGGGCGCAAACATCCAGTCCTTTGCGCCATGAACAATATAGATCGGCAAATTCGATAGCCGATCCATATCCACGCCTTCCAGCAACAAGGGGTGAAATCCGGATGACATGGGCGCCAGATGCGTGAAAGGCGAATCCTCCAGCAACCCGTACAAATAAGTGAAAGTACCGCCGTCGCTCATACCCGTCAGCAGCTTTTGTGCGGGATCGATGCGCCATTTTTCACCAATCTGCGCAAGCATGCGATCCAGACTGGCGCGGTCGACCTCCGGCTCCATCAGCGACCACGTATCGCCCAGCGACGTTGGGCATAACAAAATCGCGCCCCGGCTGCGGGCTTCGCGTATCCAGCTCCACAAAAACAAACGACCGTGGCCAAATCCACCATGAAGGGCGACGATCAGCGGCGCAGCGGTTTCGGGGTCATAGGTTTCCGGGACATAGACGGAAAACCCGCCCCGCATCCCGCGATCATTATTGGCGTGAAGGACTCCCAAATTATCGCTATCGCCCGCCATCAACCGCGCTTCCAACGCCGCATCTTCCCGAACGTCGTCTTCCAGAAAAAACTGACTGACCGGCGGCAACATCGAGGCGATGGGATATATCGCCTCCGACGCGCGCGCCAAACGTCGCGCCGCCCGGCGCGCTTGCGTCCTGCCATTCTCCGGCGATTGCGCGCCCCGCAACCCGTCATAGGCCTCGAACATCGCCTCGCTGGCGTCTTCGATCCGGTTTTTGAAATCGATCAGCCGCGCGGGCCAGGCCGCGTCTCTAAATGTCGCCAAGGGCGCGCGAAGCGCCACATCCGGCGCCTCAATCTGCTCGATCATTTCCGCCAGCCTGGAAGGCTGCAGATAGCGTCCGATAAAGACCAAACCATCCATCGCATGCAGCAAAGGCGGCAGGATCGCGGTTATTGCGTCGAGCAATTCCTCATTATCGCCACTCACCCTTATCTCCGATCCTCATGATTGACGCCACTCAAAGAAACTTATGGCACCACCCATAACGGACATTCAAGGGTATCCAGAAGACCGTGGACATCTCCGTCAGGGAGCACCGGCCCATTGGCGAGCAACGGATTGTCGGCGCCCATAACGATCAAACCGGGATCGCGCAGACGCATTTGCAAACATAAGGAGGGGATAGACAAAAGGTTCGCGGGTTCAAAGGAGGCGACGCCTGCGGCTAGTCCTAATATCGCCCGCGCCTCTTCCGTCAAAACGCGTTCATTTTTATCACGACCGGCGCATAGCAAAACCGTCAACTTGTCCTCCGGCTGCATAAAGGCGGCGGCGGCGGACAACGCTTTGCGCGAGAGCGGACGGCCATCGTAGACCACCGCGACGGCGCGCGTGAAGGGGCGGTCCGCCCGCAAGATCAACAAGGATTGCGATACGTGCGCCAGCGCAGCGCCGGGCGACATTCCCAGACTTTCATAACGCCGCGCGCCCGGCCGACCACCTTCCATCACCAGAAGGTCCGCATCCGCCGCCGCCGCGACGATTTCCGTCATCGCGCGTCCCCGCACCGTCTTGAAGGACCATTTCACCTCACGACGCGCGGCCGCATCGGACAAACGCCGTCGCGCGGCGGCAGCCATTACGGCGAAATCGCGCTCCAGATCGCCACGTTCCAGGGGATGGGAAAGGGCTGTCGTTAGATTGACCTGCGTTGAAAAAGGTAAAGCGGACAAGCGCAATAGATCGGTGTCCTCCACAAACAGCCCCGTCACTTCCGCTTTAAAGCGCAGAGCGAAATCAACCGTGACGTCCAGATTGAAGGGTTCGCGCTTTCCTGATTCCAGCGCCAGCAGGATTTTTTTGACCGCGCCTGGACTGTCCGTCACGGTTTTGTCCCCGTTTCTTCCTTGTCGGGCTCATCACCCTTAGCATTGAACTTACGAACGATGTCAGTGTCCGTCCGAAAAGTTCTTGAATCATATGAGTCGGATGTGATTCAAGGGCCTTACCGCCGAATGGAGGGCAAGGCCAATGTGGACATCAGAAAACCGAGGTTTCTATGATCGCGGCAAACTTCGCTATCCGAGTGACGTGACGGATGAAGAATGGCTTCACATTGAGCCCCTGATCCCACCGGCCAAACGAGGCGGCCGCAAACGGAGCGTCAATGTCCGCGAAGTGGTGAACGGTCTGATGTACATCCTGAGCA
>JBLHZD010000346.1:0-4145 GCA_047631095.1 Alphaproteobacteria bacterium | reverse complement strand
CTGTCCAAACAAGAGCTCGACCGCTACATCGACTCAGAAGAATGGCGCGGCAAAGCGGGCGGGTACGCTATTCAAGGCGCTGCAGCGGCCTTTGTCCGCAAAATCAACGGATCATACTCAAATATTGTTGGGCTACCTTTATTCGAAACGGCGCAACTTTTACACGGCCTGGGATACGATTTATGAGGGACGACACCATTGCTATCGAGGTTTCACCGGGTGAAACACGCGCGGCCCTGATCGGAAACGACCAACGGCTTATCGAATTCCACATCGACCGGATGGGCCGCCAGAGCCTCATCGACGGCGTTTATCTGGGCCGAGTTCGACACATTGAGGCCGCTCATGCCGGCGCTTTTGTCGAAATTTCAGATGGCATCACGGGCTTCCTGTCGCAATCCAAGGGGCTTACCCAGGGCCAGACAATAGTCGTACAGGTTATCCGAGACGCCAGTCGGGACAAAGGACCGGCCTTGACGCGGCGTCCTGTCATTCGCGGACGCTACCTGACAATATCGCCAAATGGTAAGGGCCTCTCCTTCGCCAGAGAACTGGGCGCAGGCCGAGAAAAAGCGCGGCTGGAAGAGTTTGCGCCCGAAACCTTGCGCGAAGGATTTGGCGTATCGATACGGCCCGCCGCCGCATTTACCGATAACGACGCGCTGTTGGCGGAATCCGAAAGGCTGTACGCTGCCTGGGACGGTATCGGCGAGGTCGCGGAGGCCGCGTCCGCCCCTGCGTTGTTGGCCCAACCGCCAAACGTCATCGTGCGGCTATTGCGGGACCGCGCAACCAATGGCGAGATCATTATCGACGACCGCGAAACCTTTCGCGAAACGTTGATGGTGGTTCAGGACTACATGCCCGATATGTACGGGCTGGTCCGACGTCACGAGTCCAGTGAACCTATCTTTGATGCGATCGGCATTGCGGATGAAGTCGACACGTTGCCGGACCGAACCACGCCCATTCCCCGGGGTGGACAACTGACCATCGACGTCCTTGAGGCCTTGACCGCCATCGACGTGGACCGAGGCGGTGCCAGCGGCGGCGGCTCTCGCGAAGACGCCATCCTAAGTTTCAATATTGGCGCAGTCAAAGAAGCGGCGCGGCAAGTTCGGCTGCGCAACATTGCCGGTCTAATCGTCGTCGACTTAATCTCAATGCGACACAAAGCGAAGAAGGACGTCCTTTTTCAAGCCGCCAAAAAAGCCTTCCGAACCGACCCTAACCCCAGTGATGTGTTAGGTCTCACCACCGCGGGACTATTGGAAATTACACGGCGGCGCGCCGGCGCGCCACTGGCAGCCTGGCTCAACACCCCCTCGCCCGCAATCACAGATGCTAGCGCGGAAGCCTGTGCGGCCTTTCGCATTGCCTTACACGAAGGCGGCTCCAACGCCTTGACCATTGACGGTGCCGCCGAAATTATTGCGCAAATGGAAGGGCCATTACGTCCGGCGCTCGATGCGGTTAACCGAAAATTGGGTCGGAACTTAACGCTTCGCGCCGATCCGACTAGGAGCGGCTTTGACGTTCACCATTAATAGAGTCCGTCAATAGGGACCATCAATAGGAATCATGATGAACGCCGCCACAAACGACAACAATACTAAGGCAAAATGCACATTGTGCGACAAGCCTGTCCAAGCTATCTACCGCCCGTTTTGTTCCAAACGATGCGCCGATGTCGACTTGAATCGATGGCTGACAACGAGCTACCGCATCCAAACCAACGAAGAACCGGACCCCGGCGAACCCATCCCAATTGATCTCGAAAACAAGCCTTGAAGGGGCTGGACAGCCCACCAGATTTTCTCTATTTAATTTAATCTCACGGTGGCCTGTGTCGCCGTGCGCCCAGGTAGCTCAGTTGGTAGAGCAGTGGACTGAAAATCCGCGTGTCGGCAGTTCAAATCTGTCCCTGGGCACCATTTTTTAAAGGCTTAGTCGAATATGACTAAGCCTTAATTTTTAAGTAGCAACCAATTAGCAACTTCATAAACTGATTTCAGGCGACTTTAGGTATATTTCTGCTACAGTTCAAAATCCGGTAATTACATTCGTTAATGCACCGTCCCGCCCGGCCCCGATTATTGTTAAAGTGCGCAATACGCCATTGGACAAAGAACAATGCTGGCGCACCCGGCAGGACTTGAACCTGCGACATTCGGTTTAGAAAACCGATGCTCTATCCAGCTGAGCTACGGGCGCTATGTGGGCGCCACGCCATACTCTTGGCGACGCGCCAGGAATTCACTCAGTGCGTCCAGGATTGGACGCGGCTAACAGCAAAATTATCCGCGTACGCTTTTGGCCGAATTCGGCGTTGTTTTGGTTGTTGCACCGTATAGGTCCAGTCTTCTTTTTCAGCGTGGGCGACGGCGTCTTCGGCGCTTTCGAAGGCCAACTTAACCTGCACCTCTGTGTCGGAAGATCCCGCCCAGCCCATTAAGGCGTCGGGCGTGTTCCGCGCATCGGGGTCGAATTCCAGAATCCAGTTTTTTGTTTTCGCGCGTCCGGATTGCATGGCCGTCTTCGTCGGTTGGTATATGCGAACTTCCCTCGTCACGTCGATCTCCTTGGCACGGTTACATCTCGTTGTGTATCCCGCTACAAACTTTTACCACTATCTTTCATGGTCGGGGAGGCTGGATTCGAACCAACGACATCCTGCTCCCAAAGCAGGCACTCTACCAGACTGAGCTACACCCCGAAGCGCGGAAACTAGGGAATTCACGCGGTTTTGCAATAGGTTTCTTTGATTATAAAAGAAGAATTACGTCCAGCATTATCACCTCATATATTTAACTTACGTCAATATACATTAAAATCGTGGGAAACATGCTCAACCAAAACGCTGATACATTCACCGTTAAGGATTTTACACTCAGCGACAGCGTGGTAATGCCGAAGCGCTGTTGCTTGATCATCTTGGCGTCGGGCAGCTCGCCACCGTCGTTAGAAATTCATACGGGCAGTTACCTGGCTTTTCAATGGTGCGTCAGCCACGCACAACGGATGCACGAGCTCATCCCTGTCGCCAGCCGACCTCAGGGAAGCGGTGACGCAGCAGCTGTGGCAGCATTTGAAGCAATTTTTTACAATATTGAGACTTGGAATGGAGGACATCATTACGGCAGGGAACCTGTGTTCGAAGCCGTTCGCGACTACCGTGCAAAGGCTCTCCGCAACGATGGTATAGAGCAGACTCTATTGGCTGACATCGACGGTGACGTGAAAGAGGCCCTCCAGATATTGATTGATCGCACAAGCGCTTGGACGCGTCAATTCGATCCAAATCCACTCATTGCGCCGCGTCAACACGGCTTTAACGTTATGATTCAGATGTCAAAGATCGAAGTGGCGATGCTGTAGATCCTTGTTCCACCTACAATTTATTTTCCGCCGCTTTTGGACCTGAACGATCCGACTGGCTTCACAGTCACGGCGTGGGCATAGAAGTTTTAACCTCGAGCCGCCCTACAAACATCAACGCCCCTGGTTCTTTAGGCGAAATGGAGAGATGCACTGTCGAATTTTTTGGCGAAGAACAATTGACCAATCGTCACCTGCGGTGCATCACAAAGGTGCCCCCGTTAATTTAGTTTAACCACCCGACGAAGCGAACCCGATCCTGTCTTACAAAACCTCACCACTAACCGAACCCGTTTTCGACTATCTTCTAAAGACGTCGCTTCGTGAACCTTACGCCTTGCGCGCCTTGCGGGCGGAAACCGAACGCCACCCCCATGGCGGCATGCATTTTTATCCCGAACAAGGTCAACTCATGCGCTTGTTGATCGAATTGACTGGCGCGAAAGAAGTGCTGAAAATTGGTGTATTCACCGGCTACAGCACTTTGTCGGTCACCCTCACCCTCCCCCATGACGACCGTTTAATCGCCTGTTAACATAACGCAGAGAAGCCTGCCGTGGGGCAGCCTTTCTGGCGGGACGCAGGGGTCGAGGGTAGTATCGATTTACGTATCGGCAAAGCGGCGGAAACGCTGGATACCCTCGTCAAAGAGAACGAGAGCGGCGCATACGGTTTTGCATTTATTGACGGCGATAAAACATTTACGGCGTCTATTACGAGCAATGCCTGGCTTTGGTCCGTCCCGGCGGTTTAATTCTGATCGATAA
>JBLHZD010000345.1:0-4158 GCA_047631095.1 Alphaproteobacteria bacterium | reverse complement strand
AGTTTCCAGTTTTTCATCGGGTTTTCGATTCGGCCCAGGAAGCGCTTTTCCTGCTCTTCGTCGCTGACGGAAAACCAGTATTTGATCAGCTTGATGCCGGACCGGGCCAGCAACTCTTCAAATTGAGGGCAGGAGTGCAGGAATTCGTCGTATTGTTCATCGGTGCAAAATCCCATGACCCGCTCTACCCCCGCGCGATTATACCAGGAGCGATCGAACAGAACGATTTCACCGGCCGAGGGTAAATGCGCGGCGTAACGTTGAAAATACCACTGCGTGCTTTCCCGCTCGCTGGGTTTATCCAAGGCGGCGATCCGGCAGAAGCGCGGGTTCAGCGGGTCGCTGATACGCCGGATGACGCCGCCTTTCCCCGCTGCGTCCCGCCCTTCAAACACTACGGCGACCCGTTCGCCGGTATGACGAACCCATTCTTGTAGACGCACAAGCTCGAGCTGCAGCTTTTCAAGCTCTTTTTCGAAAGCCTTCTTGCTCAGCTTTTTTGTATCCTTGGAAGGGATCTTTCCATGTTTACTCATGATATCTGCTCGCCCGTGCTGGTGCGTAAACCGCCTTGTTGAAGGTCTGTCGAAAGTATCAGGGCCGATTTAGGCGCCTGCGACGACAAACCGATCACGCTTGACGTTGTCCATGTTCTTGCCTTCGAACCGGATCAATCGGGTTGCGTCCGTCCGTCGTGGCGAATGCAGATCGCCTTCGTTGTAAACGTGAGCCGAACCCCGCGTCATGTCGTATTTTTTGACCAGTTCAACCTCGCCTGGTTGACCGTCTGCGGGTTGCTTGATGCATTTCCAATCGCTCATTTCCGTAACGCCGGAAGCCTGGCCGTAAATCGCCCAATTGGGACCGTGATCATGCGGCGGGCTTTCTTTCGCGCCCAAATGCACATGGGCGAGGATGCAGAACCCCATGTCGGGATCTTCGTACAATACCTTGCGGGGCTCTGTGTTGTCCGGGCCAAGCGTCTCGGCGACGAACGCATCTTCCATCAACGCGGCGGACAGAACTTCGCTCACTTTGTCGCGACCGCTGGGGCCAGGGTCCGCCGTCAGGATATCGTGACATTCGGCGGCGAAACTATCGAGGCTGTAACTCATAGACTATCTCCATCTTTCGTCGGGATTGTATGTTGGTTCAGTACTGTGCAACTTTTCAACCATTGCGTCTACCAGCGGTGGCTTGTCGCTCCGGGGAATTTGTCCGAGGATTTGGACTGGGAATTTGGCCGGAGACCTGGAGCTAAAAATTTCACGCTGGCGCCCATGGCGCGGCGCCGGTAAAAATAGGGTCATATGTTTGACTCAATCCTGATCGCCAACCGTGGCGAAATCGCCTGTCGCATTATCCGGACCGCACGACGGTTGGGATTGCGGACCATCGCCGTTTATTCAGATGTCGATGCAGGCGCCATGCATGTCTCACTGGCGGACGAAGCCTATAATATAGGCCCTGCGCCGGCGCGTGAGAGTTATTTGTCCATCGACAAGATCATTGGCGCCGTTCGCGCAAGCGGGGCGGCCTCGGTGCATCCCGGATATGGGTTCTTGTCGGAAAACGCCGAATTTGCGGAGGCCTGTGTAAATGCGGGAGCCATCTTCATTGGACCGCCCGCGAACGCGATTCGCGCCATGGGGTCAAAAAGCAACGCCAAGGCGGTGATGGAGGCGGCGCATGTGCCGTTGGCACCCGGATATCATGGTGAAGATCAAGACCTGGAGACGCTGTCCAACGCCGCGGCGGAAATTGGCTATCCAGTTTTGATCAAGGCGTCCGCTGGCGGCGGTGGGCGCGGTATGCGCCGGGTGGATGATCCTGCGGATTTTGAAAAAGCGCTGGAGGGTGCGAAACGTGAATCCGCGTCCGCCTTTGGCGACGACACGGTGCTGGTTGAGAAGTTTATAACCCGTCCACGCCATATCGAGATGCAGATTTTCGCCGATTCCCACGGCAATGTCGTGCATCTGTTCGAACGCGATTGCTCTTTGCAGCGTCGCCATCAGAAGGTTATCGAAGAAGCGCCTGCGCCGGGTATTGGCGAGGCTGTCCGTGCGGAAATGGGCGCGGCGGCGATCGCGGCGGCGCAAGCGATTGGCTATGTAGGCGCGGGCACGGTTGAATTTATCGTCGAGGGCGTCCACGCCGCCGAACCGGGACATTTCTTTTTTATGGAGATGAACACGCGGCTACAGGTAGAGCACCCGGTTACGGAAATAATCACGGGCGTTGATCTGGTGGCGTGGCAAATTCAGATTGCAGCGGGGGATGCCCTGCCAATGACGCAGGATGAATTGACCGTTGATGGTCACGCTGTCGAAGTGCGCCTCTATGCTGAAAACCCGGCGCGTAAATTTTTACCGCAGACCGGGCGCCTCGATCATCTCGTCTTTCCCCCTGAATCGGCGCATGTGCGGGTCGACACGGGCGTTCGCGCGGGCGATGAAGTGTCCATGTTTTACGATCCGATGATTGCGAAAATCGTGACGTGGGACCGGAATCGCGATGCGGCGCTGCGCCGTATGCGCGGGGCGCTGTCTCAAACGGAAATTGTCGGCGTTACGACCAACCGCGCGTTCCTGGCGGCGATTGCCGCGCATCCGGCGTTTTTGGCAGCGGAGTTGGAGACAGGCTTTATTGAGACTTACATCGCGGACCTTACGCCGGATACGGGGGCGGCGTCGCCCGCCGTGCTGGCGATTGCGGGGATGTCTGAGTTGCTGTCCATGCCAGGCGCTCGCCCCGGCGATCCGTCGTCCCCCTGGGATGTGCGTCATGGGTGGCGCATGAATGGGCGCGGCGACGCGGTATTGAATTTCAAGGACGGCGAGACGACTGTGGCCTGCAATGTTCAGTTTGACGGCGATGCGTTTTTGTTCGACCTGCCGACAGGTCCCGTGCGGGCGGGCGGAAATTTGAGCGATGATGGCGGATCGATTTTCGCGATCATTGACGGGGCGCGGGTCACCGCAACTGTCATTAAAAGGGGCGCGGAGCGCCACGTGATCATGCACGGTCAAAGTCATGTGCTGAGGCTCGTTGACCCTATGGACGATGCGGCGGCGGGCGCTCTGGGCGGGTCGCTGACCGCGCCGATGCCCGGTAGTATCGTCGCGGTGCATGTCGCAGCGGGGGATTCGGTTCGAATGGGCCAGCCACTGATGGCGATGGAGGCCATGAAAATGGAGCACACCATCAGCGCGCCGGCGAAGGGCGTTGTCGAGAAAGTAAAATTTGCGGTGGGTGACCAGGTGGTTGAAGGCGACGCTTTGCTGGTGCTTCAGACTGACTAGTCGAGATAGAGTAATATTTATCACCAAAGGTGAGGGCTGGTCGGATGAGCGAAGAGGGTGAAGAAAATTCTGGAGTCGCGCCCGGTATTGATCCGGAAGCTGTGGCGCGTGCGGAGCCGATTGTCGAAAGTATGCGTGGCCGGTTTCTCGACTGGCTTGGCAAGTCTCAAGCCGCAATCGCTGAAAAACAGACAATGTTGAATTCAAAAACCGGCAATCACGCCGCACTGTTAGCGGAGATAAAGGGCGTCGCCCATGAGATGAAGGGCATGGGGGGGACGTTTGGCTACCCTCTGGTGACGCGTGTGGGCCGTACGTTGGAGCACTATTTAATCGAGGCGGAAGTTGCGGGGGACGCTGATCTGTCCATCGTGCAGGATCACATAAGCGCCATTGGTGAGATGATGCTCGCCTTCAAGGTTGATTTGGACGGCGACACGGAAGCGCGGCTGAACAAGCTCGCCGATCAACTGGAATCGCGCGTTGGCGCGGACTGATGTGTTCCGGGTGAAAAACGTATGACTCTTAACCTCGTAAAACTTAGCGTTGGCATTGAAACGATTGAGCATCTTGCGGCTGTGCAGGAAAGCCGCCGGGTCGCCAACAACCTCAATGGAAAATTCTGGCATCAGACCCGGCAACGTCCAACGCGCGACGAGGCGCTGTTGGACGGTGGGTCGATTTACTGGATCATCAAGGGCGTTATGCGCGTGCGGCAGCTTATTACGGGATTGGAGACAATTCACGACGAAGAGGGAATCCGACGGTGTCGCATCATTCTCGATCCGATCCTTACACCGACGACGCATCGCCGCAGGCGACCGTTTCAGGGGTGGCGCTACCTGGAATCCGC
>JBLHZD010000344.1:0-4160 GCA_047631095.1 Alphaproteobacteria bacterium | reverse complement strand
CTGGCGTCAACGGCTTGGGCCTGGGCGGTGAAAAGGTCGACGAGCCCGGCGGGATCACAATCGACCCGACCCGGAATAATACCGCGTGGCCGGTCGGCCAGGCGCGCCGCCGGGCCCGTATAATCCGGATCGGCGCTTCGTTTGAGCGAGCGTCGGATACGACCCAATATTTCATCGCGAGGGCCGCTCATGACGATGACGCCCCCGATTGTTTTTGTCGTTCCTTCCATTGCGCATGAAAGGTTTGTCCCGCCGGCGCGGGAAGATCACGATGTTTCGTCCAACCGCTCGCCAGCGGCGCCCAGCCGATCCGGCCGCGCCCGCGCGCCAACGCCGACAAAAATTTTGCACCGAGGCTCGACGCCAATCGATACAAGGCGGGTCGGCGCACAACATACGCCCATAATCCCAGACCGCGCCGCATCGCCGACGGCGTAAGGTGTCGCTCAAACTCCCGTTCCCGATAATGGCGCATCAACTTCGGCAACGGGATGCGGACGGGGCACACGGATTCACATCGCCCGCAAAAGGTCGAGGCGTTGGGAAGATGACCGGCGGCGTCCACCCCGATCAGGGTCGGCGTCAGCACCGCGCCCATCGGTCCGGGATAAACCCAACCATAGGCGTGCCCGCCAACCGCGCCATAAACCGGGCAATGGTTCATACAGGCGCCGCACCGGATACACCGCAACATATCCTGAAAGTCCGACCCCAGCATGTTGGAGCGCCCATTATCCAACAATACAACATGATAGGCCGCCGGACCGTCCACATCTTCGGCGCGGCGGGGACCTGTTGAGAATGTGGTGTAGCTGGAAAACTCCTGTCCCGTCGCAGAGCGCGCCAACACCCGCAACAGCGCGCTTGCGTCTTCCAATGTCGGGACGACTTTTTCCAGGCTGGCCAGCGCGATGTGAACCTTTGGCAGGGTTTGGGTCAAATCGCCATTGCCTTCATTCGTGACGATGACGCTCGTGCCGGTTTCGGCAATCAGAAAATTAGCGCCCGTAATCCCGACATCGGCGGCCAGAAATTTCGGCCTCAACATGGCGCGCGCCTCATCCAGCAAATCGCGAGGCTCTTCCAACGACCGATCAGGATCCAGACCCGTGTGGGTTTCCCGAAACACCTCGGCGATCTGGCGCTGGTTAACGTGCACCGCCGGCGCCAGGATATGGCTGGGCGGCTCCTTGCGCAGTTGAATGATATACTCGCCCAGATCCGTCTCGATGGGCGCAATGTCATTGGCTTCCAGATAATCGTTGAGGCCGATTTCCTCCGCGATCATGGACTTGCCCTTAGACACGGTTTTGGCGCCGGCGTCCTGGCAGATATCGAGAATAATCTGGCGCGCTTCTTCCGCCGTCCGCGCCCAATGCACATGACCGCCCTGCTCAATCACCTTGGCCTCGAACGCTTCGAGGTAATAATCGAGATTGGCCAGCGTGTGGTTTTTTATGTCTCGCGCCTGATCCCGCAACGCTTCAAATTCCGGCAGGCGCGCGGCGGCGGCGGCGCGGTTGGCGACGAAGCCCGTCTCGAAACGCCCCAGCGCCGACTGCAACGTTTCATTGGCAAGCGCGTCATCCGCATTTTCACGGAAAAGATGCGAGGTTGATTCCATATCAGCCCTCGCGTTCCGGCTCACCGATGGCGGGCGTCGCGCCATAACCCGCCAGAACTTCCGCCACATGGCGCACCTGCACCGGTGAATTCTCGCGTTTCAATTTTCCGGCGATGTTCAGTAAACACCCCAGATCGCCCGCCAGAATTGTATCGGCGCCGGTCGCGGCGATGTCGGCGGTTTTATTTGAAACCATCTGGTTGGAGATTTCCGGATATTTGACGCAAAAGGCGCCGCCAAACCCGCAGCAGATCTCCGCGCTCGGCAATTCTCTCAGCGTCAGCCCGTCGATTTTCGACAAAAGGGCGCGCGGTTGTTCCTTCACGCCCAACTCTCGCAAGCCAGAGCAGGAATCATGATAGGTGACGATTCCCTCAAACGCGGCGTCGAGGGCGTCAATTTTACGAATATCCACCAGAAACGACGTTAGCTCATGGGTTCGCGCCGCCAGATCGCGCGCTTTTTCGGCCCAATCCGGATCCTTTGCGAACAAATCAGGATAATGGTCCCGGATCATGCCAGCGCAGGAACCCGACGGCGCAACAACGTAATCGAAGCCGCGAAAGGCGGTTATCACTTGCTGCGCGATGGTTATCGTATCGGCCTTGTCGCCGCTGTTATAGGTCGGTTGCCCACAACAGGTCTGCGCATCAGGAACCGAGACGTCGCACCCGGCGCGCTCCAGCAGGTCGATGGCGGCGAACCCCACGGACGGGCGAAACAAATCCACCAGACACGTCACGAACAGCGCGACGGAAGGTTTATTGTTTGTGTGTGAAGGTTCAGGCTGTGATATTTCTGACTGGGTTGGTTCGGTCATAATTAAGACGTCCCGCCAAGCGGCGCTGTGCGTGGGATCAGGATAAAATACTGGCCCCGGCTTTTCATTTTTCCCGCTTGCGCCAGCGCCGCGTCTCCATGGCCCCAAAAGAAATCGCCCCGCACGGGACCCTTAATAGCGCCGCCCGTATCCTGGGCGACCATCAAGCGCTGGATCGGCTTGTCGCTGGACGGCCAGGTCGTATCCAGCCAGATGGGGACACCCAGGGGAATAAACCGTCGATCCACCGCAAGGCTTCGTCGCGGGGTCAACGCCACGCCCTGAGCGCCGATGGGCCCGTCATCGACAGCGGCGTCATCAGCGGTGCCACCCGACGTCGATTTCGCGCGTTCCTTAAAAAAAATGTAGCGTTTATTGACCGCCAGCAACGCCGGCGCCTTATCTGGATTAGCGTCAATCCACGCTCGGATATCCGGCCAGGACGCCTGCCCCCGTTTTAAATCGCCCCGTTGGATCAGCGCCCGCCCGATGGATTGGTATTTATGCCCGTTCTGCCCTGCGAACCCGACCCGCGCGACATCACCGTCGGGCAAACTAACCCGACCCGATCCCTGCACATGCAGGATAAAGGCGTCGATAGGATCGCTGACCCACAGAAGCTCTTGGCCCACCAAAGCGCCCGCGTTGATAGCGGCGCGGTCGAAATACGGTTTCAAGGCGCCATTCTCCACCCGACCAACAACACGGCGACGGCCCAACGATGGCGCAAATTGGGCCAAATCGACGGTTACGTGATTGTCCGGCACGCGATAGAGCGGCGTTGGATAATCTGGGTGGGGCGTGCGCGAGCCCGTTAATGAGGCTTCGAAATATCCGGTGAAAAGGCCTTGGGACTTTTCGTTGTTGGACGCGTGCAAAACGGAAAACCAGCGTTTAAAAAACCGCCGCGCTTTCTCGTCCCCCTCCGGAGAATTCTCCACCACGAAACGCGCGGCGGCGGCGCACATATTCGCCGCGTCCTGTGGCAGGGCGGCGCCGGGCCACTGCGCCGGTCGCTTAATTTTTTTTGAGACACAAGAGCGGCGCAGCGCGGTGAAGGCGCCCGCCTGTTGACCGCTCGACCACCCCGGTAAATCGGAAAACGACGCAGACGTCAAAACCAGCGCATCGGCGCGCGGTGGTGTTTTTTCAGGAGGGCCGCCAAACGGCGTACACGCAGCGGCGGCGCAAACCAGTATCCACGCGGCGCGCGAAACGATCCAACGCATGGGTCAGTTCGGGCTACGTGTCGCGATGAGCGCCCAATTTGGATTGGACGACGTGGTGTCGCGAGAGAAAATCCAGATATCGGTGGTTTCCGTAACCTCGTTTGGATCGCCATCGATGACGGCGTCGTTTTCATCCCGGGTCGCGTTTATCTGATCACTGACGATTTTAACCGTAATGACAGCGTTGTGGCCATCGAGTTCAGCGTCGATAATTTCCGCCAATTGAATGCCGACGAGCGTCGTTTCCTGGGTGTTGTTCGCCAGTTCCCGCGACCGTATAGCGCCCGCGAAGTTTTCATACACTTCCGCGCTCAACAGCGTGTTCAAGGTTTTGCCATCGCCATCGGTAAACGCCTTCAAAATCATTTCAAACGCCATTTGGGCGCCATCAATAAATTTATCGGGATGAAAGGATTGGTCGACATTGTAAATTTGTACAAAGGCGGCGTTTAACGGTGAATCCGGTTCCGCCGCTACGTTGTCCGTG
>JBLHZD010000343.1:0-4160 GCA_047631095.1 Alphaproteobacteria bacterium | reverse complement strand
CGTATCCAAATAACGGATACGTTATTGTACACAAAATAGACCCATTATTCTCACCATAAAATGTAGGTGGAAATACCAGTCGATAAAAGCTAACCCAGCTTTGTCCATGGCTCAAGCGAATTGAACGGGATTTTTTTAGTTAGCCAGCCATTTTGTCCGCTGAGCGGGCGGCGGTCATGTTTTGCAACGCAAATTCCGTGAATCCGTCGAAACACTCGGTTGCCTTGTTCCGCGTCGCGGTCTATAAGGCACGCCGCATCCGGGGAGTAGCTCAGCCTGGTAGAGCACTACGTTCGGGACGTAGGGGCCGGAGGTTCGAATCCTCTCTCCCCGACCAGGTAATAAGAAACCGGTTTTCGCTATTCTCACATTGTGGGGCTGGCGGATAACCGGTTTTCTTGTTTTTGGGTACTGCCAATTAACCACCACTTTAACTACGGAGTCGCCGTCGTGCCGTTTATCGCCCCTCGTATGGACCGAATTGAAACAACCGCCAGTTCCGCCGCCACCCAGCGCGCGCGTGAACTCGTCGCCTCCGGTATGGACGTCGTTGCGCTGACGCAGGGACAGCCCGATTTCGCGACGCCCGCCCATGTCATCGAGGCGGCGATTGCGGCGATGGCGGCGGGGCAGACGGGCTACACGCTCGTCAGCGGGACGCCCGCGTTGAAAGAAGCCATCGTCGATAAGTTTCGGCGCGAAAATGGCCTGGATTACGCGACCAACCAGGTGATCGCGGGCACTGGCGGCAAGCAGATCATCTATGACGCCATGATGGCGACGATCCAGCCCGGCGATGAAGTTATTATCCCCGCGCCGTACTGGATGACCTATTCCGATATAGTCGGGCTGTTCGACGGCGTGCCGGTTATTCTGCCTTGCCCCTTGGAAACATCCTACAAACTGACCCCGGACCGGCTTGAAGCGGCCATCAACGAGCGGACAAAATGGCTGTTCCTCAACTCACCAAACAACCCCAGCGGCGCCACCTA
Organism: Alphaproteobacteria bacterium; assembly: GCA_047631095.1. Lineage (GTDB taxonomy): Bacteria > Pseudomonadota > Alphaproteobacteria > UBA8366 > JABJJH01. The sequence goes on along the minus strand of JBLHZD010000343.1, from coordinate 3,168 downwards.
TACCCGTGTCGAATTGAAGGCGTTATGCGATGTGTTGATGCGCCATCCCCACGTGCATGTCATGGCGGACGATATGTATGAGCATATCGTGTTTGACGGGCGGGAATTTGTGACCCCGGCGCAGGTTGAACCCGGTCTGTATGATCGCACGTTGACGCTCAATGGCGTCTCCAAGGCCTATTCGATGACCGGTTGGCGGCTGGGCTATGCGGGCGGCCCGGTAAAACTGATCGCGGCCATGTCGAAGGCGCAATTACAATGCACCGGCAATCCGTCCTCCATCAGTCAGGCGGCTGCGGTGGCGGCGCTGAATGGTCCAAAGGATATTGTCGTCGAGCGTACAAAGGAATTCGAGGCGCGACGCGACCTGATCGTCGGGCTGTTGAACCAGGCGTCCGGACTGACCTGCCATCGCCCGGAAGGCGCGTTCTACGCTTATCCGGATTGCAGTGCGCTGATAGGCAAAAAAACGCCGGATGGAAAAATAATCGAATCAGACGCGGATCTGGCGATGTTTTTTCTGGAATCACACGGCGTCGCGCTGGTGCACGGCGCGGCGTATGCGGTGTCGCCGCATATCCGCGTGTCGTTCGCCACCTCGACCGAAAACTTGATCGAGGCGGGAACACGCATTCAGCGCGCCTGCGCCGAATTGACCTAACCGAATTGGTCTAACGGTGACCGAGCACGTCGCGATTTACGGCGCGAGAAATGCGTCCATATAGCCGTTAACTTCGTCGGGACGTTCCAGCATCGTGAAATGCCCGATATCGGCGACAGTTTCGAACTGCACCTTGGGCGACTTCACCGCTGTGGCGCGAACATAGGTCATATAATCGGTGACTTCGCCGGATTTGACCGGGGCGCGAAGGGTTTTCGGATCCGGTTTCGTACTTTGGATAATCAGGATCGGCGCGCTCATCTGGGCGAGAACGCCGTCGATGGCGCCCGCATCCCAGCGATGAATGCTGACAGAGGACGCAACCCCCACGGCTTCTGGCGTCGCCGCGCATTCTTCGATGATCGCCTCGCGTAACACCGGGTCGCTGTCTTGGGTAAACATCGCGCCAAACTGGTCCCGGTGATATTTCGGATATCCCTTTTCGCGAACGCCTGCGTGGATAAGCGCTTCGCGTTCGTCGGCGGTCCCACCGGCGGTGCGGCGACTGCCATCGACCAGCACCACGTTTTTAATCTGCGCCGGTTCGAGCCGACAGGTCTCCATGATAACCCGGCAGCCCATGGAGTGCCCGACAATCGTGACGTTCTTCAGATCCAGTTCGCGCAACAACGCCGCGACATCCGCGCCAAAGCTTTCCAGACAAATCGGGTCGTCGCCAATTTCAGACTCGCCGTGCCCTCGTAAATCCACCGCGATTGTCTGGTTGGTTTTGCTGAAATGGGCGATTTGAAACCGCCAGTTTTCAAGCCGGCATGTCAGGCCGTGGACAAACACAATGGGGTCGCCTGCGGCGTCGTTTCGTTCGTAGCGCAGCTTTGCGCCATTTCGTTCGTACCAGTTGATTGACGAGTCAGAAGTCATGAATATTCCTTCAGGAGGGGTGTAGAGTCCGGTCGACGGGCAACAATTGTTCACCCAACATATCATTGAGGACAACATTGCGAACTTCTTCCGGATCCAGATTGTTTTGTGTGATCGTGTCTTTGGACGCCGTGAGCACGGCATCGACATCTTGCATCAATTTGTACTGTTTAAACAAATCTTCCCGATGTAGGCCCATCGCCTCGCCAATTATTTCCATAAAATTGACGATCTCGAACGGCCAGGCGTTCTCGTGCGCGCATAACTCCCGGTGATCCGCATGGTAGACGCCGGCCAGCGTTGTGACGCCCGCGCTTTCCGCCGCTTTGAAAGTGTCCGCCAACAGTTTTTGGCCGGCTCCCGGTACTGTTTTCAACGACGTCATTTGATACCCGATTCGGGTCATTTCCAGATCGACGAAGGTGAGTCCCTCGATACTGGAAAGAAGTTCGATGACCGCTTCGGTCACGCCTTGGGCGCCGGGGTATTCGTGCAGTGCGACCGTTTTGTTTACCGGATGGATCAAGAGTGGTCGTAAGTCGTCGAGCCGCCGCGCCAGATACACCGCGAACATCGTCATATCGAAGGGCGTTTCGTCGGGTGCGTCTTCGTCGCGTCCCGGTACAATGTTTTCACTGAACTGGATATGGCAGGTGGGGCACCAGGAAAGCACTTCGGCTGTTTTGGTGCTCGCGAAACGCTCCAGCGTTTTGTCGGCCTGTCGACCCGCATTGGCAGTGTCGCCCGGGCGCATTTGCAGAATGCCGCAGCAGTTCGCCGGGCCGCCATGGACTTCATAGGACACGCCCAGTCGATCCAGAACATCCAGACAAAGAAGCCCGATATGGGGCGTGCGCAACATGTTGCACCCGGTATAGAAGACAAGATCCGGGGCCTCATTGCGCTCCGGATGGGAGGACGGGCTGAGGCGTTGTAAAAGATCCGGCGTCAATTGTAGACGCGCGAGAACGCGAACCCCGCGCGCCATGGATTGAAAGGCTGTCTTGCCCGTTTCGCGACGGTCGGCTTCCGGCGTGTTGCGCCGGCTTGCGCGTTGCGCCATGGCCAGCATGAAGCGGGGATTGATTCCATAATCACAGGCGGAAACGCAGAACCCGGAGCCGCAGCAGGATTCCGTCCATTTTTTGGACAGTTCCGGCCCATCACCGGTTTTCAGGATTTCAAGGACGCCCGCGGCGACCGCGCCGGGATCTTCAATTTCAAATCCGGCGGCGCGCGGCGTCGGGCACACCGCGACGCAATCGCCGCATTTGGTGCAGGCGTCGAGAATATCAACAACGCGGCGGTCGAGTGTTTCCAGAAAACCACCGGCGTTTTCACCACCATTATTAATTTCGGCCATCTTAACTCCCTCTCAACAATTCAGGGATTACCATAACGAGACGTCTTCTCGGCGACAACGACAACGCCGCCGGAAGCGTTCTCAGCGCCAGTTTTACAGTTTCAACGGTACTACGGTAACTAACCCCAATGATGGCTATGCGGAAAATATTGTTACGAGTCGGGTTCATTGCGTTGGTCGCGATGCTACTGGGCGGATGCGGTGAGGATGACCCGGCGCGCGCGCGAGGCGGTTAGCTGGCTGCGCATGCACAAACATGACG
>JBLHZD010000342.1:0-4166 GCA_047631095.1 Alphaproteobacteria bacterium | reverse complement strand
TCCCGTTTGAATTCTTCACCGTATCGTTGTCCCATGGTCACTCTCCTTGATTGCTAAATTCGCTATCAAGTATCCGGAACTAAACCGTGACAAGACCATCCCACCAGCATCCCACCAGCATACCCCTGGGACCGACCTAAAGCGCCTACTCACAGTTTGTATAATTGGATTCCATGCAGGCCTTCGCACGCCGTTTGGCGTCAGAAATTTCGGCGGGTCTCATGTTTCTCCCAAGGGTTTTCCTGAGCTGCACTGCCTTTGCGTGCGCCTGTGATCCGGCAATGTCCGCCCACATATAAGCTGCCACTGCGTCTCGCTTAACGCCGCGCCCGTAGCGATGCATGAGGCCAATATTGTACTGTGCATCGGCAGCGCCCTGTGTCGCTGCCCGAAGATACCAATCCGCCGCCTCCACATAATCCTTTGATACGCCCTTTCCCAGACGGTACATATGGCCAAGATTGTGTTGCGCATCAACATCGCCCTTTTCGGCTAAAGGCGTCCACTCTCGCAGCGCAATCGCATAGTCCCGTTTCTGATAGGCGGTTAACCCGGTTTTAAAATCACCCGCACTCACTGGCGCTGCGCCCACAAGTATCGCCGCCAGAACAAAGGTCGCCATCACGTATTTCATAATCACTCCCATAAGATTGTCATTTTGGCGCGAAATAATGAGAATATAAAGCCGTCTATCGCAGCGCTGCCCCCGAAACGAAGAAAAACCCCGCCTAATGGATGAGGGAGGGCATCCGGCGGGGTTGTATGAGCTAATATGATCAGTTTAGCGACACGTCATGGCGCTTTCAGTGACTTGGATCATTTTCCTCCAAATTTATTTGGACCAGAAATGTCATCTTCACAGCCGCCCTTGCCGAATGTCGCCAGATTGCGGCCTGAACTAAGCGCTACATGGTTTTCTATGACATGTATACTTTACGCTTACAGCGCCTCGTTGAGGCTTCCTGTATGATTGTCATCATGCTGGACAGATCCGGACGATGGTTGCATTCTCCTTAGCTGGCCCCCCACAATCCACCGGATGCACTGACCATGCCGATGATCCTCGCCGCCAACGCTAACGCTCAGGGCAGTCACGTCGGGGAATGGCGGCACCCTGATGCGTGGGACAAACCGGCTGCAAACATTGCCAATGCCATGAAGCTCGCGCAGATCGCCGAGGCGGGCAAGATGGACCTGCTCTTTCTCGCCGACGGCAACGGCGTTCGAAATATGGACAAGTCGGACCTTTTCGCAGCCACGTCGCCCTCCGACCGACCAGGGGTGTTTGAGCCCGTCACGTTGCTGTCGGCGCTGGCGATGGTGACGCAGCGCATCGGGCTTGTCGCCACCACCACCACGACTTACGACGAGCCATTCCACGTCGCACGGCGCTTCGCCTCGCTTGATCACATCAGCGGCGGTCGCGCTGGTTGGAACCTCGTGACGACGTCCAATGCGCTCGATGCGCTGAACTTCAGCCATGGCGAGCACGTCGCGCGCGACAGGCGCTACGAACGCGCCAACGAGTTCGCCGACGTCGTGAAGGGCCTCTGGGATTCCTGGGCGGACGACGCCTTTCCACAGGACAAGGCGACGGGGCGTTTTCTCGATCCGTCAAAGGTTCAGGCGCTTGGCCACAAGGGCAAACATTTCCAGGTCGCGGGGCCGCTTAATGCACCGCGTCCACCGCAGGGACATCCGGTCGTGTTCTCCGCCGGACAATCGGAGGATGGTCGGGAGCTTTCGGCCCGCCATGCCGACTGTATCTTCGCCATTGAGGCGACGCTTCCGGCCGCGCAGACGCTTTATACCGACTTCAAGGATCGTCTCGCAAAATACGGACGCGCGCTGGATGATCTCAAAATTCTTGCCGGCGTCACGATCTTCGTTGGCGAGACGCAGCAGCAGGCGGACGATCTCGCCGGTGAACTGGACGATCTGGTGCCACCGGCCGTTGGCGTCGATTATCTTTCCAAGATGACCGGGCTCAATATGAAGGCTTATCCGATTGACGGCCCGATGCCCGACTTACCCGAGCAGCATCACGGCCCGACCGGCATCAGTAACGCCATTGTGCAGGTCGCCAGGGAGCAAGGCCTGACAGTGCGTCAGACATACCAGCGGATCCTGCCGCAGATGGCCGGCAACATGTTTAAAGGCGATCCCGTCCAGGTCGCCGACGTTATGGAGGCCTGGTATCGGGGCAAGGGCTGTGACGGCTTCATGATCGCCGCGCCGGTGGTTCCCACCGGCCTCGAGCGCTTCACCCGCCTTGTGGTGCCCGAGTTGCAGCGCCGCGGCCTCTTTCGCCGAGAGTATGAAGGCGGCACGCTGCGCGAAAACCTCGGACTGAAACGGCCCGTTCGGCGGATCGTGAGATAATTAACACATAAAGACGCACGGTCTCCGGTCTCCGGTCGCTATGTGCGCAGGCGAATGCGGCGACGGCGCGACCGCGCGCAAGGATATTGATCGTTACAAGGCATCGACAGGTAGTGTCAGGTGGTGACAGGGCAACCGGGCTCACCTCATCAAGCTTGTTTCCTCTGATACCGTCGTTGGACCAGCCCCGGCGACGGTGGTTCGACGCATCACGCGTCGGTAATTTTGGCTTTCGAATGCTGTCGCACGGTGCAGGACACATCGGTTATCCCAGATTACAAAATCGTATTGCCGCCATTTATGAGTATATACAAATTTTGGTTGTGTGGCCCGGACAACCAGGTCTTTTAAAAGTTTTCGGCCCTTTTCGACGGGCCAATCTATAATGTGCGAAGCATGCGCCCCCGTAAAAAAGTTCTTTCGCCCGTTTCCCGGATTTGTTCGTATCAGGGCGTGCCGCACTGCGGGCACTTGGGCCAATGTCTCGGCGGCTGGCTCATAGCCCGGCACCTGTCTGCGCGACCGCGCGTAGTTATGTTCCGCAACGAGCCCTTCGAGTTCTAACTGTTCCTCTTCCGACATTGCCTCAAAGGCTGCACGGCAAGTTGCAAACTGTGTATCAGCGCCAACCGGCGGGACTTCACGCCCCGACAGCATTGAACAATGCGCCGGCACTGGCTTGAATGAGCTGTCGGTGTGCCACAATTCGTTGCCAGTGTTCGCCGTTAAGCGCGAGTGGCCTGCAGGGTAAATTTCGTTCGTGTAAAGATCGACATTCGTAATATTTGAAATGGGCTGATTGCCATCGCCTTCGCGCTTGTACAACATATTTTCCAGAGGACCGAATTGGGTGCTGAACGCGATCTGACTTTCGTTTTCAAATTTTTGATCTCGAAACACCAGGACTGAATAATCGTCAAGCGCAGAGCGAAGCGCCGCCACGACTGCGCTGTCGAGTGGCCGTGTTAGGTCGATGCCGTCAATTTCCGCACCGAAAAGGTCTGTCAGTTTCTGAATTGCCAACGCCATGATTATCCACTCCTAATCTCGCAGTCGGAAATAGGATTTTAAGCAGTCCCCCGAGGGTAGTGCAAGTTTGATGCTGTATGGAGTAACCATCGCCACTAATCTGCCAAATAACGAAGAGCGCCATTACCAAAACGGAACGAAGGCTATGTTTGTGGATTGTCCGTCGTCCAAGGCATGGGGACGGTTAATGGTCTGATTCAAGGGAGGCCAAAAACTGCCCTAAAATTCTGCCATTTCTACAACCTTTCAGCGATCGAGATGTGGCTGAATTATTAATATGACAGCGCCCAAAGCGCTATCAACTTGATGTCTGGATTTTAAGGCAAAAGGATGAAGGTTTGATCTATCGTGAATTAACTTGATCCAAATCATCGTAATTAAAAGGCCGGATTACTATATATCATATTGAATGTGTAACTGATGAGGTTGAGATGAAACGAATAGTATCACTTTTAGCATTTTCCCTTGTGATGGCCAGTCCCGCCGTAGCCAGCGCTCAGACGGCGAAATCGGTTATGTCTAACAAGGCGTCTACATAAAGCGGTCGTATCACCAGCGATGCCGTCAGCAAATCAGCGAAGGATGCTATGAAACAAAAAGAAGAACAATCCAAGAAAATGGAAAATTCTTCACATATGAAGATGAAGCAGAAAGAGGCGGAAGACGGCCTCAAGGTGAAAAAGAAAATGAAATAGCCAAATTCCGGTCCATTGATTTTTGTTGATGACCCTTAAAAACGCGGTTGTGCAAATGTA
>JBLHZD010000341.1:0-4174 GCA_047631095.1 Alphaproteobacteria bacterium | reverse complement strand
CGAGCCTTCCTTCTCTTGGCGTCAATTCGTCTGATGATGAGAAAGATCTGTTTAAACGCATGAACTTTCCGGACGGACTCTCAGACATGTCGCGTAACCGTTGCGCAACAGCGGCGTTGACAGTCTCGTCTGGATAATCCCCAGTCTCGTTCAACGCGCCCGCCGGAACTCCTGTTAAAACCTCGATCCCTTCGTCGATGGTTTTGATCGGATAGACTTGAAATTTTCCGTCTCGAACGGCCTCGACCACATCATCACGCAACATCAAATGCGTCACGTTGGACTCGGGTATCAGCACCCCATGTTCGCCGGTTAGCCCGGCTTCCTTACAGACGTCGAAAAAGCCTTTAATTTTTTCATTCACGCCGCCAATCGCCTGCACGACCCCCTGCTGTTTTACCGAACCGGTAACCGCCAGCGACTGTTTTATCGGTATCTCCGACAATGCGGATAAAAGCGCATAGACTTCGGCGGAGGACGCGCTATCGCCATCGACACCGCCGTAGGATTGTTCAAAAACCAGACTGGCTTTCAACGCCATCGGCGCCGTGGCGCCAAACCGCTGTCCCAGAAACCCGGACAGGATCATCACGCCCTTGGAATGCAAGGGGCCGCCCAGCTCGACCTGTCGTTCGATATCAATCACATCGCCCTTGCCAAGCTGAACGCTGGCGGTGATGCGCGACGGTTGCCCAAACGAAAACCCACCCATTTGCAGAACCGACAAGCCATTCACCTGTCCCGTCACCGCGCCCTTCAGGTCGATCAACACAATGCCGCGCCGAACCGCTTCCTGCGTACGTTCGCGCACCCGATCGGCGCGATGGGTTTGCGCATCCAACGCGCGTTGCACATCCGCACGTCCAACCTGTTCCGCACCCGATTGCGCCGCCCAGTAATCGGCTTCGCGCAACAGATCGGCTATTTTCTCTGCATGACTCGACAGCTTTTCGGAATCGCCCGCCAATCGCGCCGCGTGATCCATAACCCGCGCCACACCGTCAGCATCGAGCGGTTTCAATCCGTCCCGGTCGATCAAATTGCCGATAAATTCCGCGAAAAGCGGCACCATCTCCGAATTCCGGTCGATATCTTCCTCGATATCCACAGCGACCTTAAACAGTTCGGAAAATTCCGGATCCATCGCCGACAACATATAATAAAGGCGCCGGTCGCCGGTCATGATGATTTTTACATCAAGGGGCACGGGTTCGGGTTCCAGCGACACGGTGCTGACGAAACTCATCGCCTGCCCCAGACTCTCAATGCGAATTTCACCAGACTTGATGGTTCGCTTCAGTTCCTCCCAGGCGAAGGGTTGCATCAGCACCTTGCGCGCGTCGAGGATCAGATAGCCGCCATTGGCGCGGTGCAGGGCGCCGGGTTTAATCAGCGTGAAGTCCGTCAACAGCGCGCCCATCTGCGCGATATGTTCGATCCGGCCAATCAGGTTTCCATGGGTCGGGTTATCTTCATACACAACCGGCGCGCCGCCATCCGCCGCATGATCGCCCAACAGGTTAACGTGATAACGATTGATAAAGGACGCATCGCCCTGCTCACCCGAATCCGGCCCCATAATTTGCGGCCCGCCCTGTGCTGGGAAACCTTGAGCCGGCGCACCGCCCAGCTCCCGCGCCTTTGCTGCGATAAAATTGGCGGTGTTCTCCACCACGTCATCTTGCACAGCATCAAGATGTTCCAGAACGTCGGGCAGGTCTTTATAGGCGCCGCGCAGTTCATCAATCAGATGCGTAACGGAGAACGTGGCTATTTCCCGACTCAAGACGCGGGCCTGTTCGCGATGCTCGGTCTCCCATTTCGGGATCTGACGCAGAATGTCCTGCAATTCGGATTGCAGCACCTCCATATCGGCGCGCCGCGTTTCCTGTTCCGCCTCGGGTAATTTTTGAAACTCTTCGGGCCCCAGCACCTCGCCTTCATGAACCGGCGCCAGCGCCAGCCCCATTGGCGTTCGGATCAAGCCGGTATTTTTTTCCGCCGCGCGGTTTTGCAAATCGACAAACGCCTTGTCGCCGCGCGCCTTGAACGTTTCCTCCAGCGCTTCCATCCGCGCGCGACTATCGTCACTCTCGAACGCGGCGGGAATCGCAACGCGCAACTCCTCGGTCAGTTCCTCCATATCCTTTTTAAACGAAACGCCCCGGCCAGCGGGCAGGCTGATCGCATTTGGTCTGTGCGGCTGGTTGAAGTTATGGACATAACACCAGTTCGCCGGAACAGCCTCCGAGGCTGCCTTCTCCTCGATAAAATGGCGCACCAAAGTGTGTTTTCCCGCGCCCGTGGACCCCAGCGCAAACATATTGTAGCCCGCGCGTTTGATTCCGATGCCAAACTGGACCGCCTCAATCGCGCGTTCCTGACCGGGCCACTCATCGAAACCCGTCAATTCAAGCGTATCGACAAACGGCAGGCCCGATGGGTCGGTTTTTCGGCACAAGGCGTCTGGCGATAAAGGCGCAACAATGCTCATGAGAACAAAACTCCCCCGCTAATGGTCATTTTAAAAATCCAATCTCGAATACATTCGCTCATTCCCAAGCGCTCATTCCCTAATTCTTTCGCAACCACCATAACGCATCGTCCAGCCCTTCCAGAAAGGCGTCAACATCATTATCACCATTATAGATAGCGATACTCACCCGCATCGCGTCTTTCGCGTCAAGGGCCCGCATCAAGGCTTGGGCGCAATGATCGCCATGGCGGACCGCAACGCCGTGATCATCCAGTAAACGACACAAGGCGCGCATATCGATGTCTTCCATTACAAAGGACACAACGCCGCGCCGGTCCCTGGTGTCCATTGGACCAAGAATCCGCACGCCGCCCATCCGGGACAATCCGTCCAGCAACCGGCGCGTCAGATGACGCTCAATCACGCCCATCGCGGTCCAGTCCACCACATCGTCAATCCAGTCGATCGCCGCCCCCAACCCGATGGCGCTGGCGATTGGCGGCGTTCCCGCTTCAAAGCGGTGTGGCGGGTCCTCGAAGATCACTTCGTCCAGCGTGACTTCGCACGCCATATGCCCCCCCAGCATGACCGGCTCCATCGCGGCCAACCGCTCGCGGCGCCCCCACAATACGCCGATACCCGTTGGGCCATACATCTTGTGTCCGGAAAAGGCATAGAAATCGACCCCCAGCGCAGCGACGTCGATTGCCGCGTGGGGAACCTGCTGCGCGCCATCGGCTAAAACGACCGCGCCCACGGCGCGCGCCGCATCGATCACTGGTTTAAAATCGGTAATGGCGCCGGTCACGTTTAAACAATGGGTCAGGGCGATCATTCGACACTTATCTGTGACGATGTCCGGCAAGACGGCCATATCCAGACGGCCGTCTTCGGTTATGGGCAAAAACCGCAGTTTCGCGCCAGACTTTCGCGCGACCATGATCCACGGCGCCAGATTACTGTGATGCTCCAGAATCGACAAAACAACTTCATCGCCCGGTCGCAATGTCGCGCCGAATGAAAACGCCGCCAAATTCAGCGCCGAGGTCGCCCCGGCTGTAAACACGACGTCGCCGGACGCATGACCGTTTAGATAGCGCGCTGTGTTCTCCCGCGCGCCTTCATAGGCCGCCACCGCGCGGCGGGCGCGATCATGCAACGGTTCCAAAACATTGGCGCGCGACGTCCGCTCAAAATTCGCATAGGCGTCTATCACCGCACGGGGCGTCTGCGTGGTGGCCGCGTTATCGAGATAATGCAACGCCGGATCATTCAAACCAGGAAAATCCCGCTTCAACCGGGACAGGCTAATAACCATAAAACCAAAAACCCTTCGCAGCATTCCACCGACGTCAGGGCGACGCGCGCCGAACGCGAAACACACGACGCAACGTCGAGCAATAGGTGCCGCCTCGTCGACCGCCCCCATATTCCCTGAACACAGCGTTTACGGCATTGACTTGCATCAAAATGAAATCGGCCCCTCAGCGCGCTTCCAGGCCGGGCGAGAACAAAATTCTGTTCCTGCGCCGCCAGCTTGGTTATAATGTCGGGGTGTCAACGACATTCGCGAAGAGGGGTCGTGAATTCGACGGCGGTCCGGTTTTTAAACCAGACGTCAGACGCAACATCCCACAACGTTAGTGGACTTGACGAAGAGAGCACGCCGTCGCGCCCTGCCCCAGGCGCCAGCGCGCG
>JBLHZD010000340.1:0-4198 GCA_047631095.1 Alphaproteobacteria bacterium | reverse complement strand
AGCGTATATCCGCCAATGCGACGGCGGGGGAGAAAAGCGATTTGTTCGCCGGGGCTGCCGCGCGCGCCTATCGTATTGAGGGCGTGCCGGGCGTATCGTAACGCGGGCCTTTGAGGACGCCTTGATTTGAAATTTTCGTTGAGCGGCGTCTCCCTTTCCGGAAACCTGGCCGGGATCAGCCTCATGGTGGCGGCGACCGTCGCCATGATCGTCCAGCATTCCATGGTTAAATATCTGGCGGCGGATATTTCGGTGCTGGAAATAATTTTCTTCCGGACCATCACCGCATTATTGTTTTTTACGCCGTGGATCATGCGGTCGGGTCTGGCGATTTTTCATACCGATCAAGTTGGCCTGCATGTGGTGCGGGCGTTGTTTCAATCCCTGTCCGCCTTCGGGTTTTTCCTTGGTCTGGCCATTGTGCCGCTGGCGACGGTGACGGCGTTGCATTTCACCACGCCGATCTTCGCGGTCCTGATTGGCATCGTGGTGTTGGGCGAACGGGTCAGTATCCGGCGCTGGTCCGCGATACTGGCGGGGTTCGTCGGTACGATGATTATCCTGCGCCCGGATGCCGGAAATATGGGGCAGGGAGAGTTTCTTGTGCTGGGTTCCGCACTCGCCTGGGCGGCGGCGATTATCGTCATCAAGATACTCGGTCGCACCGATAGCAGCGTCACCATCACCGCCTATATGTATCTCATCATGACGCCGATCACCCTGATCGCGGCGGTCTTTGACTGGACCTGGCCGAACGCCACCCAATATGCATGGCTCGTCGCCATTGGCCTGACCGGCGCCCTGGGGCATGTGCTGATGGCCGAAGCGTTGCGCCGCGCCGCAACCCATGTGGTGACGCCGTTCGACTTCTTTCGGCTGGTCTGGGCGGCGCTGGCGAGCATGGTGTTGTTTGGCGAAACGCCGGATATCTATGTGTGGATTGGCGGCGCCATCGTTATCGCCAGCGTCAGCTACATTGTATGGCGGGAACACCGGGTATGGCGGGAACACCGGAATGCGCTTGCAATTTCGCAGAATTAGGACTATAGTCCTTTTTTAGATATGCAAGGGTGCGGCTTTGAGCAACTGGTTTTCAGCCTCCCGGCGCGCCGCGCTGACGGAGCCCCATAATTTCAATGGCGGCGTCGCGTGGCGTTTGGCGGAAGACGGCGTACGCATTGACGCCGCCGCGCCGGAGCATACGGGCGGTCGCCCCGCCACAGTGGCGCGGGTGTTGGGTGATTATGGCGGGTCTATATTGCACTGGGCGGCGCACTATTCGACGCCGGTGGAATTGATCGTCGCGACGATTTGTACTGAAACGCGGGGCCGCGCCGAGTCCTTGCGGACCGAGCCCGGATATATTTCAGATGACGAGACGCCGCACCGGGTTTCCTGCGGTCTGACGCAAACCCTGATATCAACCGCGCGCGAGTGTCTTGATGAAGATGGCGCGCTGGTCGACCGGGACTGGTTGTTCGAACCGGACAACGCCATCCGCGCGGGCGCGGCCTATATCAACCAGCAACGACGGAAAACGCTTCTGGACCCCCCGAAGGTCGCCTGCGCTTATAATTCGGGCGGGGTCTACGCCAATGAAGGCGCGGCCAACCGCTGGAAAATGCGCCAGTACCCGATCGGCAAAGGCGATCACGCAGATCGTTTCGTCGCCTGGTTCAATGATTGCTTTCGTTTGTTCGCGGACAATGGCGCCGCGCCAACACCATCGTTTTACGCGGCGCTCAACGATGACTGACCCTTACTCCGGCGGCGGGGTGACGCCGACCTGATCGGTAATGATCTTGTAGTGTTCCGGGCGGCGGTGGGCTTCGAAGTTGAAGATTGTTGTCTTGTTGAACTGGCATTCGTCCAGATCGCATTCCGCCGTGATCAATTCGTCGCCGAGGGTGTGCGCCAACGCCACAATTTCTCCCGAGGGGGCGATGATGACGCTGCCGCCCATCATATCGAAGCCTTCCTCCTTGCCCGCCTTGGCGACGCCGACAACCCAGGTGCCGTTTTGATAGGCGCCCGCCTGCATGGTGATGTGGTTGTGCATCATGCGGACATGGAAGGGTTCCGGGCCCAGCGAATTCGCGGACGGCGTGTTGTAACCCAGCATCACCAGCTCGACGCCCTTCATCCCCATAACGCGGAAGGTTTCCGGCCAACGCCGATCATTGCACAGCGCCATGCCCATGACGCCGCCCATGGTGCGCCAGACGGGGAAACCCAGATTACCAACTTCGAAATAGCGTTTTTCCAGATGCTGCCACGGCCGTTCCGGCTCCAGCTCCGTATGGCCGGGTAAATGAACCTTGCGGTAGCGCCCCACAATATTGGACTCCTTGTCGACGAGGACCGACGCGTTATAGCGGTGCGTTTCGCCGTCCTTGACGGTCTTTTCCGCAAACCCCAGATAAAACCCGATCCCGTGTTCGCGCGCGCGGTCGAAAAGCGGCTGTGTGTCGGGGCCGGGCATTTCCGACTCGAAGAAGGAATCGACCTCGTTTTGGCTTTCCATATACCAGCGCGGGAAAAAGGTCGTTAGCGCCATTTCGGGAAACACGACAATATCGCATCCGCGCGCCTTGGCCTTGTCGAGCAGGGCGATCATGCGCGCGACCACAATGGCGCGGCTGTCATCGCGCGCGATGGGGCCCATCTGTGCGCCGCCGACGGTGAGGATTCGGGACATGGAATTCTCCTTGGTTAAAGACTGGTGCGCTTAGTCTAGCCGCTGGACGGGGACTGGCAAATTCCATTCAAGGCGCGCCAATCGGACGGCGACAGGGCCGGGGTCGTCTCGGCGGGGCCTTGATGGGCACGGATCGCCGCCGCGCGTTCATCTGAATTGGGGTGGCTCGACAACCAACCGGCGCCTTTGTGCCCTAGGCGATCCAGGAAATCGGCCAGACCTTTGGTGGAAATTTGCGCCGCGTCCAGAATAGCCAATGCGGTGTTGTCCGCTTCGCGCTCGGCCTCGCGGCCATAGGACAGGGTCAGCAACGTTTCGCCAAAGCCGACGGTGCGCCCGCCGCCCAGAAGGAATTCGAAGACCAATCCCAGCCCGACGCTTCTGGCGAATTTACGCGCGGGGTGCCGGTGCGCGACATGGCCGATTTCATGGGCAATGACGCCAGCGACCTCGTCCGGCGATTGGGCGTTGAACAACAGCCCGTTCAACACGGCGATTTGACCGCCGAACACGGCGAAGGCGTTGCGCTGTGGTGAGTTCGCTGTGCGGATCGTGATCTCGTCTGCGAACCCGGCGCCGCCATCAAGGCTGGCGGCGGCGGCCGTGAGGCGCGATGTCATCTTGTTAAACGCGACGAGGCCGGCGGGGTTGTCGCAGAAATCTCCTTTCGCCCCCATTAACGCAGCAACCTCCACAACCATCTCTTTCCCCAAATTGCGCTCCCAGGCGCGAGGAATCAGATTTGTCGCAAGGTCCACCATTTTGGGGAACGAAAAATACAGCAGGGCGGCGCTTGCTGCGACGGCGAGGGTCATCAGCGTGATGCGCCGCCAGTTCAGGTTCGGGTTGGTTCGCAGATGGGGGGCGGCCTGAAGTAGGGCGTGAAGAAAGTCGCCGTCATTTATTGTTAATCGGGCCACCCCATCCGCACCCCGTTTCAGACGCACCGCGCCGCCGCCAAAGGTTTCGCCCACAAAATGAAGGTCGGATAACGGCCAGGACTCACGACTTCCTTCCGTGTCGATGAGAATTAATAACGTGGTGGATTCCAGCCGTACGGTGACGGCGAAACGCCGCGCGGTCTCGCCATCGTTAAAATGTCCGGAATATTCCGTCACTTTGGGGTCACTCTCTTTTATTACGGTGCGGCGTTTTATAACCCACCAACGTCAAGCGCGTCAGCGAAACCTTCGCCGCGGGTGGGCGCCAGTAGCGCCGATTGCTGGATATCGTCCCAATCAACCTCGCCAGAGATTGTCAGGTTACGACAAAACAGCGCAATCCAACCCTGTGTCAGGAAGAGCGTCGCCAATATGTTGAATGCGATGTAAATGGCGATAACAGAGAGAATAGCCGTCAGAATGCCGCCGATGGGCAGTGACTCCAAGGATTCGGGAAGCGCCTTAAAATTGGCAAGGTCACTTATTGGCAAGCCCGCGCTAATAACAACGCCAATCAACCCTAAGGTTCCAAATACGACGGCTGCGTATTTTAAATAAA
>JBLHZD010000339.1:0-4240 GCA_047631095.1 Alphaproteobacteria bacterium | reverse complement strand
AAGCCATATGTAAAATGGCGAAAGCGCTTTCGGGAACACAGAATATTGGCGGTTGTTAGAAGTCTGATCCGGTTGGGGTGTTTCCGCACGTATGAAATATTCTCTTTCCGTTCGCGTTGCGTAATCCCCCAAGCGAAAAGATATCGCGGTTACCCCTTTAGCAGATTTGGCGCATTGGGCGAAAACCGCCGGGTTTGATGGATTATCCATGCGGGCCTCAATTGTGGCGATCGATACGCCAATTGACGAAATAGAGGAAATACGAAAACTCCTGGACCGACAAAACCTTAAAACATCAATGGTGACCGGAGACCTGCCGCTCGCCATTAACAACGCCCAAGCCACGAACGCGATCCGGAACATTGCCCCTTATCTTGATCTGGCGAATGCATTGGGGGCAACGCTTGTCCGCGTGATGATTCACAATGTTTCAGATATCGCCGATGTACAACGGGCCGCCGACATCGCAAAGGAAAGAGGCATTAAATTATGCCAACAAATGCATTGGGGCTCCTTGTTTGAAACAACCAGTGACGCCTTGTCCGTTATCTCGGCCGTCAACAGACCCAACTTCGGCGTCACATACGAACCTGCAAACATGTTGGCGTGTGGAGAAAACCCGACACCGGATACCCTTCGGCACCTATTCCCCCATCTTTTTAATTTCTATTTCCAGAATATACGCCTCGATCCGAAATCCCCGGTAACCTTTAACACGAGAAAAAATGGTCCTTTTAGCGCCAGCCGGTTCATCACGAAAATTTCATTATCGTAAATTAGTGTTTAGGCCCGCTCTTCGCTCTTTGGGCGGCGATCCACTTGCGAACTTCGCGCTGCCCCGCGCCCAATTGAGATGGCGTTAGCTGTTTTGCCAAATTCCGTATCCCAAGCGCGCCCCAGGGCACTTGTCCTGCCTTAAGCCTTGGTTCCGAGAGCATTTTCCACTTATAGGCTTGCACCAGATCACGGTTAACGCCATTCCCATCCAAGTAAAGGTCTCCCAATCCGCTCTGGGCGAAAGCGTCGCCAGCATTGGCGCTCTTTAGCCACCATTCTATCGCCAATTGTGAGTTTTTTCGAACACCCTCGCCTCGATGATACAAAGCGCCAAGGTCAAATTGCGCCTCGGTATGTCCCTGTACCGCCGCTTTTCGGAACCACCTCGCTGCAACCGTGAAGTTTTTGGACGTCCCAAATCCTCGGCTGTAAATTGACCCCAGGCTGTACTGGGCGGAAACATCGCCCCGTTCCGCAAGCAGCTCGAATAATTGTATCGCTGATTGATACTCTCCCGCATCCAAAGCAGCTTTCGCTTCTTTTAGAGTCGATGCCTTGGAAAGGTTCATCGCGATAAATAAGGCGCAAAGAGCAACGGCTCCCATCAAAAGGGGGCGTCGCTTAAAACACGAGCACGTCATCGGCATACTCTCCATAATTTTAAATTTAACGCTAAAATTTATGGTTAAAAATTATTGCGGGGCCTGCGACACGTTATCGCTTGCAGCAAACCGTAAAGCCCGTAAGGATCTACCGTCAATATTGTAAGGGTGGATACCATGGATTTTGAATACTCGGATACGACGAAAGAGCTATCACTGCGGGTCGAAAAGTTCATGCGGGACCACGTTTACCCAAATGAAACGACTTTCGACGAGCAGGTCGCCACAGGCGACCGGTGGCAACCCGTCCAAATCCTTGACGACTTGAAATCCAAGGCTAAAGACGAAGGCCTCTGGAACCTATTTTTGCCAGAAAGCGATTATGGCGCCGGTTTAACTAATATCGAGTATGCGCCCCTGTGTGAAATAATGGGCCGCGTACACTGGGCCCCGGAAGTCTTTAACTGCTCCGCTCCGGACACGGGAAACATGGAGACAATTGTCCGTTATGGAACGCAAGACCAACGCGACCAATGGCTTGACCCCTTACTCGCAGGCGAAATCCGATCCGCCTTCGCCATGACCGAGCCAAACGTCGCCTCATCGGACGCTATGAACATCGAAACCAGTATTGTTCGAGAGGGCGACGACTATATCATAAACGGCCGCAAATGGTGGACATCAGGCATCGGCGACCCGAGATGCAAAATTATGATTGTTATGGGGAAATCCGATCCAAATGCGGAGTCCTACCAGCAGCAATCTATGATACTCGTGCCGCGCGATACGCCCGGTATTTCCGTCACACGAATGTTGAATGTCATGGGTTTTGACGACGCCCCTCATGGGCACGGCGAAGTCATTTTCGACAATGTTCGCGTCCCGGCGTCCAATATACTCCTCGGTGAAGGGCGCGGTTTTGAAATCGCACAAGGCCGCCTGGGGCCAGGCCGTATTCATCATTGCATGCGCATCATTGGCGTCGCCGAACGCGCGCTGGAAATGATGTGCCAACGTTCTGTTGAGCGCACGACATGGGGGATGAAATTGGCGGACCGCGGCGTCACGCAGGAAAGAATCGCCCAAAGTCGTATCGAAATCGATATGTGTCGATTACTCGTGCTCAAGGCCGCGTACGCCATGGACACGCTGGGGAACAAGGAGGCGCGCCAACAAATTGCGATGATAAAAGTCGCCGCCCCAAACATGGCGTTACAGGTGATCGATCATGCCATGCAGCTCCATGGCGGCGGCGCCATGAGCCAGGAATTCCCTCTGGCGAAAATGTGGGCGCTTATGCGCGCACTACGCTTCGCCGATGGTCCGGACGAAGTGCATCGTCAGCAAATTGCGCGGTTAGAGTTTCGACGGCATGATTACCGGGCTGGCGTGCACGGATAATCCGGTTTTCGCCGAGAGATTTTGCCTTGAACCTTACGGGGCGTCCTCCAGCAAGGAAACTGCCTTTTTAGACCATTGAACCGGAAGATCCCGCATTTTCACTGCTTCTGGCGAGGGTGCGTTCCCTTGCGATCCCCGGTAATAAACACCCTGCACGATTGCTGCGAGGCGAAACAAGGACAGCACCAGATAGAATGACCAATTATCGATGCCATCACGACCGGTCCGGCGACAATAGGCGTCTATGTACTCGGATTCTGTCGGTATGCCGTAGTTTTTAAAATCAATGTCGATAATATCGCCGCGGTTTGGGTCGGGCATGTGATACGGCAGGCAATTGTAAGCTAAATCAGATAATGGGTTCCCAAGGGTCCCCAGCTCCCAATCAACAACCGCCAAAACACGCGGTTCGGTGGGGTGAAAGATCAAATTCTCCATCCGAAAATCACCATGTGCGATTGTCGTTTCGCTATCGTCGGGGATGTTGTCCGGTAACCACTTGATGAGCGCGTCCATCGACGGCAGATCATCTGTTTGGCTCGCCCGGTATTGTTTGGTCCAACGGCTGACCTGGCGGCTCATATATCCGCCAACCCGGCCAAAATCACCCAACCCAACGCTTTCATAATCCACTTTATGAAGGCGGGCCAACACGTCATTCATCGAATCATATAGCGCCATTCGTTCCGCTGGGTTTGAATCGGGCAGCGACATGTCCCGAACGACGCGCCCCAGCACAAACTCCATAATATAGAACGCTTGACCAATGATCGATTCGTCCTCGCACAGGACATAGGCCTTTGCGACAGGAACATCCGTTTCGCCAAGCGCTTGCATTATCTTGAACTCCCGATCGACAGCATGCGCTGACGGCAACAATTCACCCGGCGGTTTTTTTCGCAAAACATATCGGCGGTCGCCCCCATCCTTCAACATGAATGTAGGGTTAGACATGCCGCCGATAAATTGACCGACCGTAAGGGGCCGTTTAAATCCATCAACGTTTTCTGACATGTAGGTTTCTAGGGAACCGACATCGAAAGCGTACCCCTCCATAACGGGAGCGACATCTTCCGTAACAGTAACGCTGGATTCATAACTCATCAAAAACACCTCAACTTCAAAATAGAAACGCGCCACCGCGTCCCTCGCCCTCATAGGCCATGCGCGCGACTATATCTTTGCGCTGGCGGACAAGGTATCGAAAAATTTATAAGAATTCTAATTCACGCCATGACGTTTTTAGTCCAAAGCCGCATGATTTTCATTATTGTGAGTAAGAGAATCAGGTAAAGCTTTTCCCCTGTATGACAGACTTGGATATCACGCCAAGAGGGTGTTCAGAATTTCGTGTCATTGGCGTAGTTTAAATATCCAACACGTCATCTAACCTGCCGTCAAAATAGATTGAGAGCTGGGACAGTGTCAAATTCCAGTTTTGCAGCGGCATGGTCCATTTT
>JBLHZD010000338.1:0-4242 GCA_047631095.1 Alphaproteobacteria bacterium | reverse complement strand
GCGATCATAGGAACCTCGGTTTTCTGATGTCCACATTAGCCTTGCCCTCCATTCGGCGGTAAGACCCTTGAATCACATCCGACTCATATGATTCAAGAACTTTTCGGACGGACACTAAGGCTTTTCAGGATATTGTCGTTAAAAACCTTTGCGCTGTGAATGCCATCAAACAGATGCGCATTTTGCAAAGCGAGGCTCAATTGCGCGGTAAAGTCATCCAACCGGCTTTCATCGCGCGACGTAAACTCGCCATCCCGCTTATTCAGCGCCTGAACAATGCCAATGACCTCGCCGCCTTTATCGCAGATCGGCATGCACAACATGCTCGTCGTAACAAACCCGGTCACCCGGTCGATCATTGGATTAAACCGTCGGTCATCATAAACATTTTCGACTTTTTCGCCGCGTCCGCTGGTGAAAACCTGCCCTGCAATGCCTTCATCGCTGGGGAACCGTATTTCTTTGACCGCAACGCCTTCTGCGACGCGGGAGAACAGCTCGCCTGTTTTGGGATCATATAGAAATAGCGACGAGCGTTCCGCGTCCAATAAATCCGTCACCGCCGCAATTATCCTTTGCAGCAAAGTGTCCAGATTAATCTCACCCGCAAGGTCCTTGACCGTCTCCAGCATTCTGGCTTCACCGCCAAGGCTCGCCGCCATATCGTTGAAGGCGCTGAATAACCCGTCTGTATCGTCGCTGGCCGGCAAGCGCGTATCAAAGGCGCCACTGGAAACCTGCGACATCGCGGCGGCGAGAGCCTTCAGGCGTTTGCCCGATACCGGGTTCGATTCCGAATTCGGTTTCGGGCTTTGTCGCTGTGACGCCATCTATACATTCCCTTGGCAAAAAAAGTCCAAAAAAAGTCCGTCGCCAAGCCTTGGCGCGCGAGGGATTGTATGTGTTCACGATGCGGAATCGCAAGCATTTGTCGCAGGCCCGAAAGCCCGCACAACCGTGTCAAAAACCTGTGTGGCGAAACTACGCGTCAGGCGCAGAAAGAACGCCGCAATCGGCCGAAAAAGAGAGCGGTGCGCCGGTCTGCGCTTGCAGGTCGTCCCGGGACAAACCGTCCAGAATCTCCACCACCTGAAATCCGCTTTCAATCACGTCGATAACCGCCAACCCCGTATAAACCCGGTCAACGCACGCAAATCCAGTTTCAGGATACTGGCACTTTTCAACCAGACGCGGGCTGCCATCGCGGTTCACATGCGCCATCATAACGCGCACGGATTTGGCGCCAGACGCCAGATCCATGGCGCCGCCAACGAGCGGCCCCTTGTTCGGCACCTTGGCGTCCCAATTGGCCAAATCACCGTTGGACGCGACCTCAAAGCCGCCCAGTAGCGTCACGTCGATGTGCCCACCGCGAATCATGGCGAATGCATGCGTCGAATCAGCCAGCGCCGCGCCGGGACTCAACGTAATGAATTGCGATCCGGCGTCGACGAAATCAGGATCTTCCTTACCTTCCTCCGCGACAGGGCCAACGCCAACGATCCCATTTTCCGAATGGAACATAATCTCCCGGTCCGTCGGCGCAAAATTAGCGACCAGCACGGGCATCCCCAATCCCAAATTCACATATTGTCCGTTCTGGAGATCCTGCGCGGCGCGCCATGCGATTCCGTTTCTGCTGAGCGGCGATACACTCATATCAA
Source organism: Alphaproteobacteria bacterium (assembly GCA_047631095.1). GTDB lineage: Bacteria > Pseudomonadota > Alphaproteobacteria > UBA8366 > JABJJH01. The sequence continues at coordinate 2,578 of JBLHZD010000338.1, read as the reverse complement.
TTCACCTTTCAAATTTGGATAAAGTCCGTTGCGTCTATTGTTGCTTTAAGACTTTGGTTTTGCGTTAAGACTTTGGCGGCACGTGCAGGACACGCTGAATATAAATGCCCGGAATATGAACCTCATCCGCGGGGATGGGCTCTTCGGAAAAATGACGCGCTTCAATAATGGTGATTTTTGATCCCATCGCCATCGCCGTCCCGAAATTATGCTGAGAGCCCCGGAACGACACATTGCCCCACCGGTCCGCGCGATCCGCGCCAATCAGCGCGAAATCAGCGCCCAGCGCCGTTTCCAGCGCGTATTCGCGACCGTTGAATTCCCGAATTTCCTTACCTTCGGTCAACTTACCGCCAACCCCGGTCGGCGTATAGAAAGCGGCGATGCCGGCGCCAGCAGCGCGCATACGCTCCGCAAAGGTGCCCTGCGGCACAAGCTCCAGCTCCAGACTTCCGTCCTCCAGTTGCCGTTCTGAGATTGTCGGCTCCCGACCCCGGCTCCGCGCGGCGGAGACAATCACCTTATCCACGCGGCGCTCTTCGAACAGCGCAGGCGCATAGGTTTCGGTAAATCGGACGCTGTTTGAAATGACGGTAATATTCCGCAACGGCAATTTTCCAAGCGCCTCCGTCAAGACGACAGGCACGCCAGCCCCGCCAAAACCGCCCAGCATAATGGCCGCGCCGTCGGCGACGCCGTCCAGCGCTTCCGCGACGTTTGCAACTTTTTTGTTGATCATAAATCTGTCCAAGCCAATTAATGTATCGGCTCGTATGTTACGCATGGCCGCGCAAAAGAACAGGTCAAATGAAGCTTTTGTACGGACAGATTTTGTCGAGGCCGCCGCCGCACGCCTTGCTAAATTTTTAGCCAGCGCCTATTGCGGGCCATTGCCCGTAGCGATTGGAAGCACACCGTGGAGACCCCTGGCCGCAGAAATCTCGGTATTATTCTGTTAATTCTTTCTACCGGATTCACCGCAGCCGTCGATACCGTCGCGAAAATTTTAACGGCCGATTACAGCGCGCTGGTCATCGTATGGGGATATTTCATCGGCATCCTGACAGCGATTCTCGTCTACGCCGCTTTTAAAAGAATTCCCCTCCGGCGCCTGACGCAAACGAAACGCCGTGGGTTCCAGATCATGCGCTCGGGCCTTCTGGTTTGCACCATCGGCACCTTATTCACCGGCCTTAAATATATACCCCTGGCCGACGCAACGGCGATCATGTTCATGGCGCCGCTCTTCATCACTGCGCTTTCCGTTCCTATTCTGGGCGAAAAAGTGGGGCTCCATCGCTGGCTGGCGGTGGGTGTTGGGCTTATTGGCGCGGTCATTATTATCCAACCGGGCAACGGCCTGGCGCATTGGGCGGCGATGCTTCCCCTGATCAGCGCCCTGTCCTTCGCTGCTTTTCAGATTGCGACAAAACATCTGTCCGCGACAGACGACACTCTCGTCACACTGTTTCACACCGCAGCGGGCGGTCTGGGATGGAGCAGCGCGTTGATCTGGATGGTCTGGACACCGCCGACGCCCGAAATCTGGGCGATCTTTTTCGGAATCGGCGTTCTCGGCGTCGGTGCGCATCTATGCATTATTTGCGCGTTCGACGAAGCGCCAGCCTCGCTTTTGGCCCCGTTCAATTATTCAAAACTGATCTGGGCGTTTGGTCTTGGCTATATCGTATTTGGCCATATACCCGCGCCTCATGTGTTCACGGGCAGCGCGATTCTAATCGTCAGCGGCCTGTATGTGCTCTATCGCGAGGGCAAGGTTGCGCGCCAACAATAAGCGCCTGAGCTAGCGTCGCGCCCCCTCTATTTTTCCTGATTATCTCGTCTAAGCCTTTATGCCGCAGTCATGGGCAAATGATTCCGCGCGCCCTGGCTGAATCTGCCCAGGTCTCGCACCCCCAAAATCAGTAATTATTATAACATATTGAAAAATATACGTAATTTAAGATTTATTGGATGGCACGGCCATTGCGATGTTACCGGCAGTACGGGATGGTTCGGCGACTGTCGGCATCCAGAACTGGCGACAAGGTTCAAAACAGCTTTGAAGCCAGACAATTCTGGAAACGTCGGCTCGGACCATGAAAACACGGCTTTGGCCGGAACCGTCAGAAGGCGGATTAATGTTTTTCTAGAAGGGAAGAGTTCCTATGGCGGATAAAGTCACCTTATCATCAGCGGTGCGGAGCAATCTGCTCACGCTGCAATCAACACAGGGCCTGATTGATCGGACCCAGACCAACCTGGCGAGCGGCTTGCGCGTTAATTCCGCGCTCGACGATGCGGCAGCCTTTTTCGCAGCGAGCGGCCTTACAAACCGCGCTGACGATTTGACCGGCCTAAAAGATAATATCGATCAGTCGATCAGCGCCATTGAGGCGGCGATCAACGGTATTGAGGCGATCACCGAACTGGTCGAACAGGCCAAGGGTCAGGCGGTCACGAGTAAGGCCACCAGCGACACCAATGAGCGCTCGTCCCTGGCGGTGCAATTTAACTCGCTGTTGACGCAAATCGATTCCCTGGCGAATGACGCCAGCTTCGGCGGCACCAACCTGGT
>JBLHZD010000337.1:0-4267 GCA_047631095.1 Alphaproteobacteria bacterium | reverse complement strand
CCGCAACGGGACTGCCAATCGAAAGTCAAACCGTCAGCCAAATGGTTGATCGGGTATTGGATATGCAAGAAGGCGTCCGGCTATACCTTCTCGCGCCAATCGCACGGGGGCGTAAAGGTGAATTTCGCCGGGAATTGGTTAATTTACAAAAGCGCGGGTTTCAACGTGTGCGAATCGACGGTGAAATGCATCTCATCGAAGAGGCTCCAGCTCTTGAAAAAAATATCAAACACAACATCGAAGTCGTCGTTGATCGCGTTGTACTGCGAGAAGGTATAGAGGCGCGGCTTGCCGATTCGCTGGAGACGGCATTGAATTTGTCTGACGGCTTGGTCTTTGTGGACGACGCCGATACGAGTGAGCGTACGATTTTTTCCGCGCGATTTGCATGTCCGGTATCCGGTTTCACCATAGATGAAATCGAACCACGTTTATTTTCGTTCAACAATCCATTCGGCGCCTGCCCGGTTTGTGATGGCTTGGGAACAATGAACTTGTTCGACGAAGAATTGGTCGTTCCCGACACCACGAAATCGCTTAAAGACGGCGCCATCGCGCCTTGGGTGAATGCTTCGTCGCCATATTACCTACAAACCCTGAAAAGCCTGGCGAAGCATTTCAAAATTTCGATGGCCAAACCTTTTAAGGAACTGCCGGAAAACGCTCGCAAAGGCCTGTTGTATGGTGCTGGCGAAACCATAGTGACAATGACCTATGACGATGGCCTACGCGCGTATGAAACAAAGAAAGCGTTCGAAGGCGTATTGCCGAATTTAACCCGGCGTTGGCGTGAAACCGATAGCAAGTGGTTGCGGGAAGAATTGGGAAAATACCAAACACCACGCGCCTGCGAAATCTGCAATGGTGATCGCTTAAAGCCAGAGGCGTTGGCGGTTAAAATAGCGGATTGTCATATTTCCGACATCGCTGCGTTGTCTATCAAACAAGCGAATATTTGGTTCAGCAATCTATCGGAACACTTAACCGATCAACAAAACGAAATCGGCGCTCGAATATTAAAGGAAATTAATGAACGTTTATCATTTTTAGTCAATGTTGGCCTTGAATACCTGACCTTGAGTCGATCCTCCGCGACATTGTCGGGCGGTGAAAGCCAACGCATTCGTCTCGCGTCGCAAATTGGGTCCGGCCTTACGGGCGTCCTTTATGTCCTCGACGAGCCTTCGATTGGATTGCACCAACGCGATAACGCGCGGTTATTGGGAACATTAAAAAGACTTCGCGACCTTGGCAACACCGTCATCGTCGTCGAACATGATGAGGAAGCCATTTTATCCGCTGATTATTTGGTCGATATGGGACCAGGCGCAGGCACCCATGGTGGTGCGGTTATTGCCGCGGGCACCCCAAGCGAAGTCATGAAATGCCCAGAGAGCCTGACGGCCCAGTATTTGTCTCGATTTCGTCAAATCAAGGTGCCCCAAAAGCGCCGTCGCGCAGGCGCTGGACAACGATTGCGGATCAAAGGAGCCTCGTCGAACAATCTGAATGACGTGAATGTCGACATTCCCTTGGGAACGTTCACCTGTGTTTCAGGTGTGTCGGGCAGCGGTAAATCAACACTTATCATAGACACGTTATACAAAGCCCTGGCGCGACAATTGAACGGCGCACGCGCGCATCCGGGACGTCACCGCGCCATTGCGGGCGTCGAGCGGTTGGATAAAATTATTGACATCGACCAATCGCCCATAGGACGAACGCCACGTTCAAACCCGGCAACGTATACCGGCGCCTTTACGCCGATTCGGGAATGGTATTCTGAATTGCCCGAAGCGCGCACGCGCGGGTATGCGCCGGGCCGGTTTTCCTTCAATGTTAAAGGTGGGCGTTGCGAAGCCTGCCAGGGTGACGGCGTCATTAAAATTGAAATGCATTTTCTGCCCGACATTTATGTCCAATGCGATGTCTGTAAAGGGAGCAGATACAACCGCGAAACTCTGGAAGTCGCTTTTAAAGGACAATCCATCGCGGATGTCCTGGATATGACCGTCGATGACGCCGCTGATTTTTTTAACGCGGTTCCCTCTATTCGCAATAAATTCGTCACCTTACAGCGGGTTGGCCTTGGATACATAAAGGTTGGACAACCGGCGACAACCTTATCTGGAGGCGAAGCGCAGCGCGTTAAACTGGCGAAAGAACTGTCTCGCCGTGCGACCGGCCGGACGCTCTATATTCTCGATGAACCAACGACAGGCCTTCACTTTGAAGACGTGCGGAGATTATTGGAAGTCCTCCAAGCACTGGTCGACACAGGAAACACCGTTGTCGTCATAGAACACAATTTAGAAGTTCTGAAAACAGCCGACCACATCATTGACCTCGGTCCTGATGGCGGGGATGGCGGCGGCCGGATTGTCGCCAGCGGAACGCCTGAAGTCGTATCGCGAGTTGAAGAAAGCCATACCGGAAAATTTCTAGCGCCATATTTAACCACTAGCAAAACGTCTCAAAGACGCGCCTCGTAGGATTTTTCATGTCGAAATTAAAGAGCATTCATGTCATCGGTGGCGGGTTGGCGGGCTCAGAGGCCGCTTGGCAAATTACCCGCCGCGGCATTCCAGTTATATTGCATGAAATGCGGCCCAGTCGCGGTACCGACGCGCACTTGACCGAAGGATTGGCGGAACTGGTGTGTTCCAACTCATTCCGGTCTGACGACGCGGAACAAAACGCCGTCGGTTTGTTGCACGAAGAATTGCGCCGCTGCGACTCTTTGATCTTATCTGCAGGCGACGCCAGTAAAGTGCCTGCGGGCGGCGCGTTAGCGGTAGACCGCGACCAGTTTTCAGATCACGTCACGACGGCTCTCAAAAATGATCCGCTCGTAACGATTGAACGTCGCGAAGTGACCACATTTCCGCCCGAAGAATGGGGCCCTACCATCATCGCGACAGGCCCCCTCACCTCACCCACATTAGCTACAGCGATAACCGAACTGACAGGTGAGGACGCTTTGTCGTTTTTTGACGCAATCGCACCCATCATACACAAGGATTCAATAAATTTAGACAAGGCTTGGTATCAGTCGCGTTATGACAAGGGCGATGGGTCCGATTATATAAATTGCGCCCTGAACCAATCCGAATATGAAGCTTTTCTAGATGCGTTGTTAGCAGCCGATAAAATAGCATTCCATGAATGGGAGACATCAACTCCTTATTTCGAAGGCTGTTTACCGGTTGAAGTCATGGCGGCTCGCGGCGTCGAGACACTGCGATATGGTCCGATGAAGCCCGTCGGATTAACGAATCCCCACAATCCGGAAAAACCGCATGCTGTCGTACAATTGCGCCAGGATAACGCGCTTGGCACGCTGTACAATATCGTCGGCTTTCAAACAAAAATGCGCCATGGCGAACAAATTGACGTCCTCCGAATGATTCCAGGTTTGGAAAACGCGGAATTTGCACGGCTCGGCGGGTTGCATCGAAACACCTTCCTAAACAGCCCAAAGGTCCTTGACCCTCAACTTAGACTACGCGCCTGTCCACGGGTGCGTTTCGCCGGACAAATCACCGGTGTTGAAGGCTATGTTGAATCTGCCGCCATGGGAATGATTGCAGGTCGCTTTACGGCGGCCGAGGCCTTGAGTGAATTAATGACCTCACCGCCGGAGACAACCGCTCTGGGCGCGCTGCTGCGCCATATTACCGGTGGGGCGGACGCGAAAATGTTTCAGCCGATGAACGTCAACTTTGGTTTATTCCCACCACCACCGGCACCGGAGGTGGTAAAAGGCGGGAAGCTCCGAAAATTACGCGGTAGGGATCGCAAACTGGCCTATACGTCCAGAGCCAGCGCCGATTTGGGTGTATGGCTGAACAACGACAACGCCCCAACAGCCCGCAGTTAAAAAATCAACTCAAACGCGGCCTAGCAACACGCTCGAAATTAACGGCCAGGCACGAAGCGGCGGCGCTTCCGCAAAAATTGGATCGAAAATATTGTAATTGGCCCGGGCGAAACGTCGATTATATTGCCGGGCCAGGGGCGCGATCAGTAAGGGCGTAAGATACTTTCGGTGAATGGCACCGCGCCCTTTCTGGACGAAATTCAAATTGCTGCAGGCTGTGTTTGATACAGACTGAATAAGGCGCGCCAATTCGCGGGAAGGCCGTAGTTCAGTAACTGCATTCAGGTCGAGCTCGTACTCAGCCATCATTTCGGTCGGCAGGTAGTTTCGCCGATGTCGAAGATTGTACGGTAGTGCCCGCAACAAGCCCGTCACTGCCCATGCCGT
>JBLHZD010000336.1:0-4291 GCA_047631095.1 Alphaproteobacteria bacterium | reverse complement strand
AATGCTATGTTGAATTGGCTTGGATATGATGCAGACCAAACAGTTTAAATTTGCAAACACTCGACGCTCTCTTCGTCGGTGCGGATTAGTGGCGGCCCTCGTTTTGGCGGGGTTTTTTTCGTCGATACCGGAAACGCGCGCGCAAGACAGCGCCATAATTGATGAATTGCAGCGGCTTCGTCGCGATCTCGATGGCTTGCAACAATTCGTTTACAAAAATGACGGGACCGGTTCCAGCGTGGTTGCGCCAGGGGCGAATGCACCGGCCCAGGCGCAGTTTAACGCGCGAATACAGCGACAAATGCAGGTGCTGCAGGACCGCATGCGCGATCTGACAGGTTTGGTTGAAGAGGTCCAGCACGGTATCGCAACTGTTGGTTCCCGACTGGATAAACTGGTTGGCGATGTTGATCTGCGTTTGCAGTTACTTGAGCAGAATGGCGGCGCATCGTCTGTAAATACAGCCCCCTATGGCGGGGCCCCGCGTCAAACTAAGACCCCAGGCCAAACTCAAAACCAGTGGGATCGCTCACAAGCCGGAACGACGAACTCCAGGGCGACGAATCCCGGGCCGACGACGGTGATTACATCCTCAGGTGTCCAACGTTCAGCGCCGCAGGCGGTTCAGGCGCGCGCGCCCGGCGCGCCTCCCGGTCGATCCCTGGGCACCATTAGCCAAAATGCAGTTGAGTCGGTGCGGCGCGGCGAACCGATAGATTTAAAAGCCAGCGCGGGATCGGTCGCGCCGGGCGTAGAGCGCAATGCCGTTGCGCGAAACATGTCCAACACCGGCCCTGGGACAGTCTCCGCGCCAGCGCCGGGCCGCGTGCCGGTTGGTCGTGCGGCGGTTGCGCCGAGGCCGGGGGCGGTGTTGCCGGCGGGGACCCCGAAAGAACAATATACGTACGCTTTATCCTTGTTGAGGAAACGGAACTACACGGGCGCTGAAACCGCCTTTAAGGCCTTTATCGAGAAGTACCCGGAGAACGACTTATCCGGCAATGCGATGTACTGGATGGGCGAGACATTCTATGTCCGTAAGAATTTTTCCGAAGCGGCGCGAATTTTTCTGGATGGCTATCAACGCTTTCCAACTGGCGGGAAAGCGTCCGGAAACTTGCTGAAATTGGCGAAATCCTTGTCGGAAATTGGTGAGATTACGTCGGCTTGCGCCAGCTACAATGAACTGCTGAAAACGTTTCCAGGCGCCGGCGCTCGCACCATATCCACAGCGCGGAATGAACTTGCCCGCCTGAAATGCGGTTGATCGATGTCCGCCGACGCGGAGCCCATAGGGTCGGGTGAATTTGACGCCTTAATGGCCTTGAACGGGCCCTTTGAACACACTCCTGATATCGCGATCGCGTGTTCCGGCGGCCCGGACAGCATGGCGCTTGCGCTCCTGGCGAATGATTGGGTCCGGCGGTTGGGCGGCAGAGCCGTCGCCTTGATCGTCGATCATGGGCTGCGGCTCGACTCCGCCTCTGAAGCTGAACTCGTGAAGCAACGCTTGCGCGATCGAAATATCGAGGTGGAAGTTTTAACGCGACGGGGCGAAAAACTGACCGGCGATATCCAAGCCCAAGCGCGCGATGCGCGGTATGGTTTGTTGACGCAGTGGTGCGCGCAACGTGGATTTCTTCACATTTTGTTCGCCCATCACCGTGAAGATCAGGCGGAAACTTTAATGATCCGGTTGGAGCGCGGCAGCGGCGTTGCGGGACTGTCGGGCATGGCGCGTATTCGCGAAGCCGGGCCTGTTCGTTTCGTGCGGCCTTTCCTTCATTGTTCCCGGTTACGGTTGCGCGCCACGATAGGCGCTGCAAACGTTAAATTCGTTGAAGATCCGTCAAACCGGGATCCTAAATTCGTACGAGTCCGGATACGTCAAAATTTCAACCGGGAAGGCGGGGCGCTTTCTATGCTGCGCCTCTCCGAAACGGCGTCGCAAATCGGCGCGGCGCGTAATGTCATTGAAGACGCTGTTGGCGCGGCTTTGGCGCAAACATGCAGAATATTTCCCGAAGGCTATTGTCTACTGGATTGGGCGGCTCTTTCAGGGGCTTTACCCGATATCCGCAAGGGGGCTCTGGCAAATATCGTTACCTGCATCGGTGGACGATCCTATACGCCGCGCTACAAAAAAATATGTAACCTGGATGTTGCGCTCATCGAGGGGCGGTTGGGCGGTGGCCGCACGCTTTCAGGATGTCGGATCGTGAAGCGGAGAGATGATATTCTGATCTGTCGCGAACCTTCGGCGGTCACTGATGAATTGAGGGTCGCAGACGCGCCGGTGGGAGGTGCGCTTTATTGGGACCGTCGTTACAGCATTGAAGTTCGAAACGCCCCTGCGGGGGCTTACATTGGGAAGCTGGGTGATTTTCGCATCGCAAGTATCGGTGTCGACAAAAAAAACGCCCTGTCGCCGGCTGCAATCCGCCAATCGACGCCGACGCTTTGGCGTAAAGATAAAATACTAGCCGCGCCGCATCTTGATTATATCGACGCCGAATTTGAAAAAGCGGGCGGGAAGGTCGTCAAAATAGCATTTTCACCACAAAATCCTTTGACCCGAGGGCGATTTGCGTTTGCATAATCGCCGTTTCTCACTATCTATTCATTCAACACAGTTTAAATTTTTGCGTTTATATACATCGGTCGCCGCATACTTCATTCTCGGTGAAATATTGCATCGTCCCGGAAGGACCTGATTTTGAATCTTTTTGGCAAGAACCTGGCGCTTTGGGTCATCATTATCGTCTTGATGATTGGCTTGTTTAACTTATTTCAGGGGTCGTCGAATCGAGGCGGCCAAGCGCCAATCGCCTACAGCCAATTCTTGAGCGAAGTTGAAGCCGGGGCCATTGCGGATGTCACAATCCAGGGTAAGACTATCATAGGCCATTACCAACGAGGCGCGGCCACGTTCAAGACGTTTGCGCCCGATGATCCAAGGCTGGTTGAAAAGCTCTCGGCCGCAGGCATTGTGATTAATGCGTCGCCGTCGGAAGAAGACATGCCATCGCTGATGGGCGTCCTGATTTCCTGGTTCCCGATGCTGCTTCTGATCGGCGTCTGGATTTTCTTCATGCGTCAAATGCAATCCGGTGGCGGTAAAGCCATGGGGTTCGGTAAATCGAAAGCGCGTTTGTTGACGGAAAAATCAGGCCGCGTAATGTTTGAGGATGTGGCCGGGATTGATGAAGCCAAGCAGGAGCTTGAAGAAGTCGTCGAGTTTTTGCGGGATCCGCAAAAGTTTCAGCGCCTCGGCGGTAAAATTCCGAAAGGCGTCTTGCTCGTCGGTCCTCCAGGAACGGGTAAAACGCTCCTGGCGCGCGCGATTGCGGGCGAGGCGAATGTGCCTTTCTTCACTATTTCAGGGTCGGATTTTGTCGAAATGTTTGTCGGCGTCGGCGCCAGCCGTGTCCGGGACATGTTTGAGCAAGGTAAGAAAAACGCGCCCTGCATCATTTTCATCGACGAAATCGACGCTGTGGGTCGGCATCGCGGCGCAGGTTTGGGCGGCGGTAATGACGAACGCGAACAGACGCTCAACCAGCTTTTGGTTGAGATGGACGGTTTCGAGGCGAATGAAGGGGTTATCCTGATCGCCGCGACGAACCGGCCCGATGTTTTGGATCCGGCCTTGCTTCGCCCGGGTCGGTTTGATCGGCAGGTTGTCGTCCCGAACCCGGATATTCTGGGTCGCGAGAAAATCCTGAAAGTGCACATGCGCAAGGTGCCGTTGTCCCCCGATGTCGACGCCAAGGTTATCGCCCGCGGAACGCCAGGGTTTTCCGGCGCGGATCTGGCGAACCTCGTAAATGAGGCGGCGCTGCTCGCGGCGCGTAAAAACCGTCGTGTTGTGGCAATGCAGGAGTTGGAGGAATCGAAGGACAAGGTCATGATGGGCGCCGAGCGCCGATCCATGGTTATGTCCGAGGATGAGAAAAGGCTGACGGCGTTTCACGAAGGCGGCCATGCGTTGGTCATGATCCACGCTAAGGGCCATGACCCGTTGCACAAGGTTACGATTATTCCTCGGGGGCGGGCGCTTGGCCTTACGATGTACCTTCCTGAAAGGGACAAATACAGCAAATCACGAATGGAGCTTGAAGCGGAAATCGCCAGCCTCTTCGGTGGCCGGATCGCTGAGGAAATGATTTTTGGTGAAGAGAATGTCACGACAGGTGCGTCGAGCGATATTCTTCGAGCAACCCAAACGGCGCGGGCGATGGTGACGGAATACGGCTTCAGCGAAGTGTTAGGGCCATTGCGTTATGCAGAG
>JBLHZD010000335.1:0-4319 GCA_047631095.1 Alphaproteobacteria bacterium | reverse complement strand
CAATTTAAATTAAAGCAGCGCCGCCGCCTCAATCCGTAAACAGATCAAGGCGGCGGCGACACAAAAGTAATTACGCGTCGCTATCTGGCCACTCGATTTCGGCCAGCGCTTCAAAGTGTTCCATAATCTGTGTGGAATCTTCCGCCGCCGAGCCTTTGTTCAACGCAAACGACCACGCCTGACGCGCGCCATTGCCGACAAACATGGTGACGCCCTGCGCTTCGGCTTCCTCCAGGCACAACCGAATGTCTTTAAACATCAGCCCGGTGCCGAAGCCGCCGTTGAATTTACGGGTCAGCACAGAATTCGGAAATTTGGTTTCGGTCGCAGTGTTCCGGCCGCTACTGGCGTTGAAGATATCGATCATCAATTTGGGATCGAGACCCGATTTGATGCCCAGTGTTATGGCTTCCGCCGTCACCGCCAGCGCTGTTCCCGACAATAGATTGTTGAGCAGCTTCATCGTCTGCCCCATGCCGATCTTGCCGCCGACATAAAAGACGTTCTTGCCGATTTTCTCCAGCATCGGGCGATGATGTCCAAAATCATTATGCGGACCGGAAACCATCACCGCGAGGCCCCCCGAAACGGCGCCAAGCACACCACCGCTGACCGGCGCATCCATCGCGACGATGCCCGCGACCGCCAAGGCTTCCGCGACCGGCAGCGACGTCCGAGGACCAGTTGTCGACAGATCGATATAGGTTTTCACCATCGCGCCTTTGTCGATACCCTCTTCACCCAGCGCGACGTTGCGCACGATTTCAGGCGTCGGCAGACACACGAGAATCGTTTCAACCTTATCCGCCAGGTCTTTGGGGGATGACGCGGACGTCGCGCCCTTGGCCACACACTCGTCGACCGCAGACTTGTTCGGGTCATAAACCCGCACTGCGTAGCCTCCGTCTAGAAGGTTGGAAACCATGGGACCGCCCATGTTCCCCACGCCGATGAAACCGATTTCCGTAGCCATTGTAACTCCCGTAATTTTCTAAATTTGAATTCCACCAAGCCTTAATAACAAACACTGCGCCCTAGCCTGGTCAAGACGCACCGCCTTAACTAGACGTCCTTTGGTTCGACATCCAGACGAATGACGACGCCTTCCGCCTCCGGAAACGGCGCGGGGTATTCTTTCATCACGATTGGATCGTGTCCGGGAATGATATGCCGGTCGCTTTCCGCAAGCGCGCGCATGGTTCCATATCCTGACACCATATCGCCGACGTTATAAACCAGCGGGTACGGATTGGGCGTGTTCATGTTCATGTAATAATGAGCAGCGTCAGAGGCGAGAACGACCCAGCCCCGTTTGGTCGGGACGCGCACGACTTGCAAGCCGTCGGTATGCCCGCCGACATGGTGAACACTCACGCCAGGCGCGACTTCCGAAGATCCATCGACAAAAACAACACGGTCGTCATAGACCTTGCGGATCATGTCGAACAAATAGTCCAAAGAGTACGCGCGATTGAACCCCTTAAACGCCATATGCTTGCCGGTCGCGAAATGCATCTCGCGCTCTTGCAGGTAAAACGTGGCGTTGGGGAAATCAGATACCGTCCCCGCATGGTCATAATGCAGATGCGTGATAATCACGTCTTCAACCGTGGCGGCGTCGATGCCAAGCACCGACAGTCCTTCCGCCGGAGAGCGAAGCATTGTGCGACCGCGCGCCGCCGCCTCTTTCGCCTCAAAGCCAATATCGACGATAATTGTGCGCCCATTGCCCTTTATCGCCCATACGAAATAGTCCATCGGGCTGGGACCGTCATGAGGATCCCTGTTCAAAATATGATCGTTGTGCATCGCGCCGCGCTCGGCGTACCGAATCGCAAACACTTCATAAGGTTCAAATGTGTCGGACATGCTTGATTTCCTGTCACCCGAATAAATATTCATCCGAACTTTTCGAGAGTGAAGGCTAAAAGTAAATTCCCCGTACATCTCTGAAAATTCGCATTAATTTCAGGATGGTTCCGCATAATCCAACGAAATGGGAGTTTTTTAAAGGCAAAAACTTATAATTAATTTCGCCTTACGGCTGTCGCTTTTAGTTTTATTTATATAAAATTCTCTACAAATAAAACTAAAGGCAATATCACATGTCCACATTAGCGCCCAAAGAAATTGACGCTCTGGTCGGACAACGTTTGAAAACGTTGCGTAAATCCAAAGGCCTTAGCCAATCCAAGTTAGGAGACGCCATCGGCGTCACGTTCCAGCAAATTCAAAAATGCGAACGCGGCGCCAACCGAATTGGCGCAAGCCGCCTTTTTCAATTCAGTGAAATCCTGGATGCTCCGATATCATATTTTTTCGAAACCGTTCCCGGCGCGAGTGAAGAGAGTGACGGTCTCGATATTTTCGATACGAGAGACGCAAAAAATATTGCGCAAGCTTTTTTTAAAATTACAGACCCGGCGACCCGAAAAGCGTTTACTGAATTGGCGAAATCACTCAGCAACGGCGCCGATATGACGATACCGAAAAGCTTATAAGGGGATATCCAAAAGGGGACTGAAACCTGTCAGCCCCCTTTTGTTCGTCCCGGCCTGGTCGTCACAGCTATTCGTCACAACCTATATCTTCAGCGAATGTTCGTCGCCGCCAGAATTTTCGTGAGCGCCGCTTCGAGATTCCCGACGGTCCGGTCGATGTTATGTAATTTATCCAACCCAAAAAGACCAAGCCGGAAGGTACGGAAGTCTTCGGGCTCGTCGCATTGAAGCGGAACGCCTGCGGCGATTTGCAATCCTTCGGCGGCGAAATTTGACCCGTTTTGAATGTTCGCCTCATCGGTGTAGCTGACGATAACGCCGGGCGCCTCGAATCCTGGCGCCGCGACGCTCTTGAATCCCTTGCTCTCCAGAAGCGCGCGCACCTTATCGCCAAGCGCTTGTTGTTCGCCCCGAATTTTGTCGAAACCATAGGCTTCGGTTTCCATCATCGAGGCGTGAAATTTCACCAGGCCATCGGTCGGCATGGTCGCGTGGTAAGCGTGCCCACCGCCCTCATAGCTTTCCATGATATTGAGCCACTTTTTCAGATCGCAGGCGAAACTGCTGCTTGTCGTTGAATCGATGGCGGCGCGCGCCGCCGCATTCATCATCACCAGGGCGGCGCAGGGTGACGCACTCCAGCCCTTTTGCGGCGCGCTGATCAGGATATCAACGCCCGCCTCCTGCATATCCACCCAGATGGCGCCGGACGCGATGCAATCCAACACAAACATGCCGTCGCCTTCATGCACAGCGTCCGCAATCGCGCGCATATAATCATCGGGAAGAATTATGCCGGACGCCGTTTCCACATGAGCGGCGAAAAACATAGCGGGCTTCTCGCGGCGAATAGCCTCGAGCACCTCATCTATCGGCGCTGGCGCAAAGGCGGCTTGCGGCCCCTCTTCAACCGGGCGCGCCTTGAATACGATACATTCGGAGGGGATATCCCCAGCTTCGAAAATTTGCGACCAACGGAAGCTAAACCAGCCGTTACGCAACACCATACATTTTTGGTTCGTGGCGAATTGCCGTGCAACGGCTTCCATACCATAGGTGCCGCCGCCGGGCACGATTGCGACCGACGCGGCGTTGTACGCCCGTTTCATGGTTTCAGAAATATCCCGCATGACGCCCTGAAACGATTGCGACATATGATTTAACGACCGATCTGTGAAAACCACCGAATATTCCAGCAGCCCTTCAGGATCAATTTCCGGTTGAATTCCCGCCATAATTCTCTCCATTTCACGCATTGGTTTCAGGCGCGCCAAATTGGTGAAACTCACGCGCGCCGACAGTCATTTTGTATTTCGCACCGCAACAATCAAGGGGTTCATACCGTTTCGCCATGAGTGGGTCCAGCGAGCTGTCCGCAGATTTTAACGAATACTGGCGCCAGGCGCCTCAAAAATGCTGCGTTGCAGCGCCACAAAAAATAGCTACAAATGGCTAAAAAATAATCAATTTTTATTGCTGAACGAGGAGAATGCCGTGGTGGATCGGGTACAAGCGTCTGGATTATCAGTCGAAAAAATACTCTATGATTTCATACACAATGAGGCCCTGCCGGGAACTAAGATTGACCCTATCGAATTTTGGTCAGGCTTTGACGCGCTCATCCATGATTCCGCGCCGCAAAACCGGTCACTGTTACAAAAACGTGTTGCACTGCAATCGAAACTCGATTCCTGGCACACGGCGCGAACCGGTCAGGATCTGGATGCCGCAGCCTACAAAGCCTATCTAGGCGAAACTGGGTATTTGGTTCCCGAAGGCGCGCCCTTTTCCATCAATACTACAAATGTCGATGATGAA
>JBLHZD010000334.1:0-4367 GCA_047631095.1 Alphaproteobacteria bacterium | reverse complement strand
ACTGCACGCGCGAATGATTTACAATTTTCACCGCGCCATCCCTCTGGGGACCCGAGCGCGGACGACGGGCCGCATGGCGGAAAAATACATGCGGCGCGACAAGCCTTATATGGTCACGGAATACGAGACCAAAAGTGAAGAAGGCGACCTTTTGGTAAGCGGCAAATTTGTGCAGATGATTTTCCGGGATTCCACGGCGCCTGCATCGGGCAGCAGCGCGCGCACCGAAGAACCGACGTTGACTTTGGATACGTCAATTACCCGCGCCGAAGGCCGGGGCGGCGTGCTGGAAGTCGGGCAGGAACTGCCGTCGCTGTCGCGAACCATTGAGCAGAACCAGATCGATATTTATTCGGGCGTGCAGCCGCTTTCCATTCATACCAACGAAGGCTGGGCGCAAGCCAAGGGCTTCCGCACGACCATCGCGCAGGGCATGATGAGTACGGCGTATGTCTCCACCATGATGACAAACGCCGTCGGCGAGGGCTTTGTGGTTGGCGGAACGATGGACTGCAAATTCCTGAAACCAGTGCTGCGCGGCGATACGCTGACGGTGACGGGGAAGGTCGCCGGGTTTAGCCGCGAAGGCAACCGGGTTCGCGTCCATGTCACGGTGGCCGCGCACAATCCTGATGGCGACCAAACGATGGCGGGGACCACCAGCGCGTTGTGTTACGAATAATGCGCGGGTAATCGGATAATTGCGGGGAGGGGCCGGTGCCATGACGGAGGTAAAAGGGCCGCTGGACGGCGTTAAGGTCGTTGCGTGTTCGACCGCGCAGGCGGGCACGGTTCCTTACATGCTGATGGCGGATCTGGGCGCCGAGGTTATCAAGATTGAGATTCCCGATGGCGGTGACAACTCCCGCCGGTCCGGTGTGACGCTGGGGTATCCAAGCACGTATTTTGAAACCAACAATCGCGGCGTCAAGAGTCTGACGTTGAATCTCAAAGATCCCCGTGGCCGTGAAATCCTGAAAAAACCGGTCGCGGAGGCGGATGTCTTCGGTCAGAATTTCCGTCCGGGCGCGGCGGAGAAAAACGGTTTTGGCTACGAAGACCTGAAGAAAATTAATCCCCGAATTGTTTATGCGTCGATCTCCGGCTATGGCCCGGACGGCCCGCATGCGAGTTTGCCGGGCACCGATGCGATGGGACAGGCGCTGGGTGGAATCGCAGAGGCCTATTCCACGCCAGGTCAGCCGATGCGAACAGGCGTCGTTTCCGTTGCGGATGAATCCTGTGCGATTTTGGCGTTTGGTGGAATTTTGGCGGCGCTGCATTGCGCGCGGACGACCGGCGTTGGGCAAAAGGTGGAAACGTCTTTGCTGGGCGCCACGGTCCGTCTGATGGGTTGGACCCTGACCACGTCTATGTGGCGCGATGAAAACCCGGTGACGGGGGCAGGCGCGTACTACGGGCACGGCGTCCAATCCGGGGATGAGCGTCGGGTTTGAAGATCAGGACGGCAAGCCGTTTGTGTTTCAGTTACAGGGTCGGAAATGGGAAGCGGCGATGCGCGCCCTTGGTTTCTATGAAGAACTGGAGGCGATTGGCGTTGGAGATTTAGGCGCGGTCATCGGCTCCAACGAGAAGCGTGAAGCAATGCTGTCGACGCTCGACGCCTGTTTCGCCCGCGATGGCCGGGATCGGTGGGTGGCGATATTGCGGGACGCGGATATCGTTGCGGCGCCCATAAACACATTATTGGAAGCCTCCAACGATCCCGATGTGCTGGCGAATAACTACGTTACCGAAGTGGCCTATCCGGAATATGACAAGACCCTGAAGGTCCATGGTTCGCCCTGGAAATTTTCGGAAACGCCGCCTCAGATAGGCGTGGCGCCGAAATTGGGCGAACACACGGACGGATTATTGAAACAACTGGATTATTCGGAGTCCGATATTCAGTCATTCCGTGAAGACGGCGTTATTTAGGCGCTGTTCTCCTGCTGCATGATTTCAATGCTGACACCGTCCGGCGCGTCGATATAACAAAGTAGACGCCCATGGACGCCGGCCTTGGGTTCGACCGGGAAAGTTACGCCCTTGGTGCGCAGTTCATCGCAAAATTTCGCCAAATCGCCGTGATACAGGAAGCCGAAATGATCGGTCCCCCATTCGTTATGACTCGAAAAGTCGGCGAATTTTTCAATGCCGCGCGAGGAAACCGGGGCCTCGCCCGGGCGTTGCCCCCGAATAAGGATTATTGCGCCGCCAAGCTTAACGAATATTTGCGCTGCGCCGCGCGCAATGGTGTCGGCGGCGATATCAGCGCCAAGAACATCGACATACCACTGGGCTGATTCCTTTGGCGTTTTGCTGATGATATGCACGTGATCGAAGGTGAATGCCGGGTTGCTCATGTGTGACCTCTCTATTGGCGAACCAGATTTGGGCGCTATGCTAACGACCGGCGCCGAGCGGCGTCAAACCTTGCCTGATTGAAAATGGAGTATTTATTTTATGGAGCGAGACGCGGGACTGGAAATTGGCGCGGCGACGCTTGGGCTCTCGACCTTTGCGCGGGATACCCAATGGAGCGACATTCCTGAAACAGTCCGTCATGAAGCCAGGCGGTCAATCCTGAATATATTCGCCACAGGGTTAGCGGGCAGCGGCGAACCCGCCATCGAAAAAACCTTGGCGGCGCTGGGTCCGTTTTCCAGCGATAGGCGTTGCCGTGTAACGGGCCGACGGGAGCGCGTTGATTTGCTCATGGCGGCGTATGTAAATGCGATGAGCGCCAATATTTTTGATTTTGACGACACGCATCCAAATACGATTATTCATCCAACCGCGCCGATTGCACCCGCGCTGTTCGCTCATGCGGAAAATGCCAAAACGAGACCGGTAGACGGGCAATCCCTGTTGCGCGCCTTTATTATCGGCGCCGAGATTGAATGCCGCATCGGTAACGCCGTGTCGCCCTCCCACTATGCGCGGGGGTGGCATATCACGTCCACCTGCGGGGTTTTTGGCGCTGCGGCGGCGATTGGCGTGTTGAAGGGATTTGATGTTGAAACATTCGCCTGGGCGCTGGGTAATGCGGCGGTGCAGGCATGTGGACTTGTCGAGGGCTTGGGGACCATGTCCAAGAGCATCAGCGTTGGCAATGCAGCGCGAAATGGCGTTACGTCGGCGCTGTTGGCGGCCGAAGGGTTCTCCGGCCCATCCTGTCCCATTGACGGCGAGCGTGGGTTTTTGACCGTATATTCAGACACGCCCAATCCCGATGCGTTGTTCGATGGCCTTGGCGAAACATGGGAAATCGGTAAAAACACGTACAAACCCTATCCCGTAGGTGTCGTTTTAAACCCGGTCATGGAGGCCTGTATCGATTTGCACGCCGCGCAATCCTTTAAAGTAGAAGATGTCGTCGAAGTCGTGTTGAGAGGACATCCGTTACTACAGCAACGCGCCAACCGGCCCGATGTGACGACAGGACGTGAATCACAGGTGAGCGCCCAACACGCGGTCGCTATCGCCTTGCGTCGCGGGCGGGCGGGGCTTCTTGAATTCAACGATGCGGCGGTCGCGGAAACATTGCGAGATGGGATTCGCCCGACGATCCGGTTTGTCGACGATGAGTCCTACGATATTGAATCTGTGGGGCTGGGCGTCACGACGCGGACGGGAGAAACGTTCCAACGGGACATTTCGGATACCAGGGGTGGTTCCAAGAATCCAATGTCTGATGGCGATATTGAAAAAAAGCTGGTTGCGCTGGCCGAATATGGCGGGTTCAATAGGGATATTCAGCCGCTGATCGACGCGATCTGGTCGATTGAGTCATCATCCGATGCAGCGGCAATCATGAAATTAGCAACGCTCGAGTAATCTAATCGAGCCGGTCCCAGTCACTGAAATCGCTCTATAGGGGCGATTTAATTCAAATAAAAGGTAGGTAACATGGACGGATATCAATCAGGCGGCGCGCCGATGAAGTTTCCGGGCGCTGATTGAACGGTCGAATCCCCGGAAGATCACGGGCTGGATTCGGCTAAACTGACGAAAGCGGCGGCGGCTATTGGCGAGATAACGCGTCGGTACGGGTTTTTAGCCGTCAAAAGCGGCGCTGTGGTCCACGAAACCTATTATGAGGGCGATGCGGCTAGCAAATATCACACCTTTTCCATCACCAAAGGCTTTGGCGCAACGCTTATTGGCATTGCGCAAACTAAGGGTCTGCTGGACGTTAAGGACAAGGTTTCGGATTGGTTGCCGGTACACCATCCTGACAGAAGTGGCTCGGGAATTTTGAACAGCTGAGATAAGTGGATATTCGACCTGTAGCTGGCATAATTCGCTCTCAACAGGAGTATCATTATGACCCGACGTCCACGCCGCAATCACACATCGGTTTT